>CAXTFG010000093.1:0-12055 GCA_964243415.1 uncultured Beijerinckiaceae bacterium
ATGGGCGGCCGGCTTGCGGACCCACATGCTGGTCTGTGTCGGCAGCTGCCTCGTCATCATCGTGTCGGCCTACGGCTTTTCCGATGTCCTGGGCACACACGTCGTCCTCGATCCGTCCCGTATCGCGGCCCAGGTCGTATCGGGGATCGGTTTTCTCGGGGCCGGCACGATCCTGCTGCGCGGCGAGATCGTGAAAGGGCTGACGACCGCGGCGAGCTTGTGGGCCGTCGCCGCGATCGGCCTGGCCGTCGGCAGCGGGCTGTACATCGCCGGTCTGGCGACGACCCTGATCGTGCTCGTCATTCTCGCCGGCATCAAGCCGATCGAGGAGCGCCTGCGCGACCGCACGCAGACGCGCCAGATTATGATCGCGGCGAAGCGTGACAGCCTCTCGCTGGCCACGCTTCACGACGTGATCGGTGGTCGCGCGACGCGCGTGAAGCAGTTCATCTTGCGCCAGAACGCCGTAGAGGAGACGGACTCCATCGAGGTGACGTTCTCGCGCCTGACACGAGAAGCGGTCGACGACATCGTCGTGAAGTTGGAGGCGCTGCCTTACGTCGTCGCCGTTCAGACCGGTTAGCTTCGTCATCGAACCGAGCCGACCATCTCCAGCCAACCCGACCATGGTGGCTTGAAGGGACTGCGCGAGGCTGCGACGCTGGCGCTTCATCCTTCAACGAGGCCGCACAATCCGATGCCTGATCAGAAGCGGATCGTTTTCGCCGGGTTTCAACACGAAACCAATACGTTCGCGCCGACCCAAGCCGACATGCGGGCGTTCGAGTTGGGAGGCGGCTGGCCGGAACTCGCGCGCGGCGACGCTGTCTTCGCCGCCATCGCGGGCAGCAACATTCCCGGCGCGGGGTTCGTCGAGCGCGCGCACGGCAGCGGCCACGTCCTGGTCCCGACGATCTTCTGCGCGGCTAGTCCATCGGCGCACGTGACGGAAGCGGCCTACGAGCAGATCGCCGCCGAGATCCTCGGTGGTATCGAGACGGCGCGCCGCACCGGCTCCGTCGACGCCGTCTATCTCGACCTGCATGGCGCGATGGTCGCGACGCATCTCGACGACGGCGAAGGAGAGCTGCTGCACCGGATCCGCGCGCTGGTCGGCCGCGACATGCCCGTCGTCGCCAGCCTCGACCTTCATGCCAACGTGACGGCCAAGATGTTGTCCTGTGCCGACGGGCTGATCGCCTATCGCACCTACCCGCACGTCGACATGGCGCGCACAGGCGGCCGCGCCTTCGACCTGCTCCAGACGCTCTGGGCGGCTGGCTCGAAGGCGGAGCGCCCCGCGCTCGCCGTGCGGCGGTTCGACTTCATGGTGCCGATCTGCTGGCAGTGCACCGACATCGAGCCCGCCTCGCGCCTCTACGCTGTCCTCGAGCAGATCGAGGCCGAGACCGGGGCCGTCATGTCCTACACGATGGGGTTCCCGGCGGCCGATTTCGACGAATGCGGGCAGGTGGTCTGGGCCTACGCGTCCGATAGCGCCGTTGCCGAGGCCGCGGCCGGCCGGCTTGCCGATGCGGTCGATGCCGCCGAACCGGCGTTCAGCGGGACCCTGTACGCGCCGGACGAAGCAGTGCGCTTCGCCATCGAGAAGAGCCGGACGGGGCGAGGGCCCGTCGTCATCGCCGACGGCCAGGACAATCCCGGCGCCGGAGGTGACTCGGACACGACGGGCCTGTTGCGCGCCCTCATCGCAGCCGATGCGAAAGGCGCCGCGATCGGCCTGGTCGTCGATCCCGCCGCGGCGGCGGAGATCCACCGGCACCGGGTCGGCAAGACTGTCCGGCTGGCGCTTGGTGGCAAGTCGGGCATTCCGGGCGACGCGCCTTTCGAGGACGATTTCTACATCGAAGCACTGTCCGATGGCGCCGTCGACGCAACAGGCCCATACTACGCCGGTCGACGCCTGAGAATCGGCGCCTCGGCCTGCCTACGGCATGGCGGCATCAGGATCGTGGTCGCCTCCAACAAGGTGCAGATGGCCGACCTCTCGCTGTTCCGAATCGTCGGCATCGAGCCGACCGCGCAGACGATCCTCGTCGTCAAGAGCGCAGTACATTTCCGCGCGGCTTTCGCGCCTATCGCCGCCGACATCATCTCCGCCACGGCCCCGGGCCCGATGCCGATGCGGCTCGATGAACTGCCGTGGACGAAGCTACGGCCCGGTTTGCGCCTCGGCGCCAGAGGTCAGCCTTTCCGCCCGCCGGGCTGAAAGCGCTTCGCTCGAGCAATGACGAGACGCGCCGTCAGACGGGATGCGGCAGCGCGGCGAGCAGTTCGCGCGTATACTCGTGCGCGGGTTGCGTCATGACCTGCTCGGTCTCGCCCTGCTCGACGATGGTGCCGCCGCGCATCACCAGGACGCGGTCGCACAGCAAGCGAACGACGTGGAGGTCGTGCGACACGAAGAGGTAGCTCATACCGAGCTCGGCCTTGAGGTCGGCGAGGAGGTTGAGGACGACGGCCTGGACGGAGACGTCGAGCGCCGCCGTCGGCTCGTCCAGGATCACGAGCTTGGGATCGAGCGCGATTGCCCGCGCGATCCCGACGCGGGCCTTCTGGCCGCCAGACAGCTGGTGGGGAAAGCGATCGAGCAACGCACGCGGTAGCCCGACGAGATCGGCGAGGCGCTCGACCTTGGCGCGGGCGGCGTCGCTGCGGCGGATGCCACCGAGGCGGAAGAGAGGGTCGGCGATCGCGCGAAAGGCGGTGTAGCGCGGGTTGAGGCTCTCGGTCGCGTCCTGGAAGACCATCTGCAGCTTGCCGCGATCGACATCGCCGGCAAAACGAGCGGCCGGCACAGCGGCGATATCGCGGCCTTTGAGCCTGATCGAACCGGCGGTGGCGTCGAGGAGGCGCATCACCATCATCGACGTCGTCGACTTGCCGCAACCCGACTCGCCGACGAGGCCGAGGCTTTCGCCCGATGCGATGCCGAAGCTGATGCCGTCCACGGCGCGCGAGGCTCCATATTGCTTCACCAGACCGGCGACCTCGAGCAGCGGATCCCCGGCCGGGACGGCGGCCAGCGGCGGCGCACTGGTCGGCAGGAGATCGCGCAGGCCGATGCCGGGCCGCGGCGTCGCCCGCATCAGCCTGATGCTGTAGGGATGGGTCGGCGCCGCGAAGATCTCGCGCGAGGGCGCGGTTTCGACGATCTTGCCGCGCTCCATGATCACCAGGCGATCGCAATAGGTCGCGGCGAGGCCGAGGTCGTGAGTGATCAGGATCGTCGCCATGTTGCGCTCGCGGCCGAGCTCGACCACGAGCTCCATCACCGCTTTCTGCGTGGTGACATCGAGGCCGGTCGTCGGTTCGTCCGCGATCAGCAACTGTGGCCGGCAGGCCAGCGCGATGGCGATGACGACGCGCTGGCACATGCCGCCGGAGAGCTCATAGGGGAACGCATCGACGCGCTCCTCGGGACGAGAGATGCGCACCAATTTCAGCGCCGCGATCGCCTTGTCCCGCGCATTCTCGGAGGTGGCCTGGCCATGGCGGATCAGCACATCGGCGATCTGGCGGCCGACGGTGCGGATCGGGTTGAGGCTGGCGCGCGGGTTCTGGAAGATCATCGAGATCTCCGATCCGCGCACCGTCTGCATGGCCGGTTCCGACGCCTTGGTCAGATCCCGGCCGGCGAAGGAGATCGTTCCTTCGGCGATCCGCCCAGCCCGGTCGAGGATGCGCAGCACGGCGTAGGAGGTAACCGACTTGCCGCTGCCCGACTCGCCGACGATGCCGACCGTCTCGCCGCGCTTGACCTTGAAGGAGATCTTGTCCACGGCCCGCACGATGCCATTGCGCGTGACGAACTCGACGACGATGTCGTCGATCGCGAGCAGCGCCCCGGTGACGGGGGACGGCGGCAGATCGGCGCGGACGTTCACGTGCGCCTCTGCGGGTCGACGAGGTCGCGCAGTCCGTCGCCGAGCAGGTTGAAGGTGAAGACCGCGAGCATGAGCGCCAGGCCGGGGAAGATCGCCAGCCACCACTCGCCCGACACGATCGTGTTGGCGCCCTCGGCAACCATGATGCCCCATTCCGCCATCGGCGGGCGAACGCCGAGTCCGATGAAGGAGAGACCGGCGGCGTTCAGGATGGCCCAGCCGAGATTGAGGGAGATCTGCACCATCATCGGCGGCAGGATATTGGGGAACACCTGGGTGGCGAGGATGCGCGGGCCGCTGTTGCCCGAAAGGCGCGCCGCCATCACGAAACCGGCATTGCGCCGGACCATGACCTCGGTGCGGGCGAGGCGGGCGTAGAACGGCAGGTTCACGATCGCGGTGGCATAGACGACGTTCGCCACCGTGTTGCCCAGCGCGGCGACGATGCCCATGGCGAGAACGAAGAGCGGGAAGGCCATGATCATGTCGATCAGCCGCCCCGAGATGCGGTCGAACCAGCCACCGTAAAACCCCGCGATGGAACCGAGGAACGAGCCGGCGAGAAAGGACAACGCCACGGCGCTGACCGAGATCAGGAGATCGAGCCGCGTGGCGACCACGACACGCGAAAACACATCGCGGCCCAAACTATCCGTGCCGAACCAATGCGCCGCCGAGGGAGGCTTCAACGCTTCTGCCGCATCGCTCGCGAGCGGCGAGTAAGGCACGAGGCTCGGGCCGAGCAAGGCCGTCAGAACGAGTAGCACGAAGAGGGTGAAGGCGACGAGCGTAAGCGGATTGCCGCGCAGCACGTGGACGAGATGGCGCCAGTTGCGCCGGGCAGCGCTCGGCGGGGCGGCGACGACGGCGTCGCTCATGCCTGCACGCTGACGCGCGGGTCGATCAGCGTGTAGATCACGTCGACCATGAGGTTCAGGAGGACGAAGAGGATCGCCATGGTCAGCACGAAGCCCTGGACGGCGGCGTAGTCCGAGCTGACGAGGGCATCGACCGCGAACGAGCCGATGCCGGGCCACGCGAACACCTTCTCGACCAGCACGTTGGCGCCGAGCACGAAGGAGAACACCATGCCGAGCGTTGTGATGACCGGCAGCACGGCGTTGCGGAACGCATAGGTGAAGAGCACCGTACGGCCCGACAGGCCGGCGGCCCTCGCGGTGCGAACGAAATCGCTCGCCAGGACCTGCAGCATGGAGGCGCGCGTCATCCGCGCGATGGGGGCGAGCGTGAACAGCGCGAGGGTGGCAGCCGGCAGCACCAGTTGCGACAGGGCCGCCCTGAAGATCTCGAGATCTCCGCTAAGCAGGGCGTCGATGGTGTAGAAGCCGGTGACGGTCGGCGGTGCGACGTAAAGGATGTCGAGCCGACCCATTGGGGCGGGAGACAGGCCGAACCTGTAGTAGAAGAGGTAGACGAGCGCGAGACCGGTGAAGAACGTCGGCAGCGACACGCCGATCGTCACGATGAACCGGCAAAGGTGGTCCACCCAACTATCCGGGCGCGTCGCGGCGAGGACTCCGAGAGGGACCGCGATGCTGATCGCCACGATCAGGGCGGACAGCGTGAGTTCCAGCGAGGCGGGCAGCCGGGCCAGCAGCTCGTGGCCAACGCTCTGGCCGGTGGAAATGGACTGACCGAGATCGCCGGTGAAAAGATCGCGGACATACATCACGAACTGCAATGCCAAGCTTCGGTCCAGCCCGAGATTGTGCCGGACCTGCGCGATCGTCTCGGCATCGGCCGTCGGCCCGGCGAAGTACACGGCAGGATCGCCAGGCAACGCCCGGGTGAGAATGAAGGTGATGATGATGATGCCCAGAACGGCGGGTACGGCGTGCAGAATGCGCCGTCCGACGAGTGTCAGCTTTCCGCTGGGCTGGGCCATTCAGGTCAGACGCAAGGTGCGGGCATCGACGCCACGGTGGAACCAGGATTCGTAACCGGACACGTTCTGGGCCATGGCGCTGGCGAGAGCCGGCTGCCAGAGCGGGATGCGCGGCACCTCGTCGATGGCGATCGCGATGACCCGCTTGATGCTTGGGGCGTAGTCAGGGTCGCTCTTTGGCATGTTGCTCGTCTTCTGGACGAGCCCCTCCAACTCGGGATTGTAGTAGTTCGCGGCGTTGAAGAGCTTATCCTTTAGGTAGCACCAATAGAAATAATAGTCCGGCGTATCGAGCCAGCCGCCGAACCCGTCGATGATCATCGGGAATTTCTTCTGCACTAGCGCCAGCGTGCGCCAGTTCGCGCCCGGAATGCGATCGATGCTGCACTTCACACCGATCTTGCCCAGGCTTTCCTGGACGAGGAGCGCGGTCGGCTCGCTCCATTCGGCGGTGCTGAGATCGATCGACATCGGCACGGTGAAGCCGTCCTTGTAAGCGGTCTGCGCCAACAGGCTCTTCGCCTTGTCGAGATCGGTCGAGTAAGGGAACACCGCCGGCCAGGCGATGTCGTCCGGCATGCCAGGCGCCCCGTACATCTTGCGCCCTTGGCCGAAGGCCGCCTGCTCGAAGATCTGCTCGTAGGGGACCGCCCAGGCGATCGCCTGGCGCACCTTCTTGTCCTTGAAAGGCTCGAAAGTGACGTTGAGGCTGATCACGTTCTCGGTGTTGACGATCGGCCAACTCGTGACCTTCAGTTTGGCATTGCCCTTGAGCTCCTGCGCGTCCTTGCCCGGCACGTCGAAGTCGATGTGCACGTCGCCCCGCTCGACGAGCGCGCGGCGGGTCGCCTTGCTGGGGATCTCGCGGATGATGACGCGACGCAGGGCCGGTTCCGGCCCGCTCTTGTAATGCTCGTTGCGGGTGTAGACGAGCTGCTGGCCAGGGTCCCAGCGCTCGACCTTGAAGCCGCCGGAGCCGGCGGTATTGCGGTGCAGGTACTCCGCCGCCCACGGGTCGGACGCCGTGGCGTGAGCCTTCGCCACGGTGGAGTTGTAGACGATGGCGAGCGGGACCGCGAGATCGGGCAGCGACAGCTTCGATTTCAGCGGGAAGGTGACCTTGATGGTGTGCGGATCGATGACCTGAAACTGGTCCGTCTTGGTCATCCGGCCGATGGAGAACTGACCCGTCGGGAACCCGCCGATCGAGACGGCGCGGTCGAAGGACCATTTGACGTCGTTGGCGGTGACCGGCGCTCCGTCCGAGAAGAGCGCATCGGGCTTTAGCTTGAAGGTGACGGAAAGGCCGTCGTCTGCCACCTGCCAGCTTTCCGCCAGTTCGCCGCGGAGGGTGCCGTAATCGGAATCGACCCCGCCGCTCGCGTCCTTGATCGTCCCGAAGGACACCAGCCGATTGTAGGCGTTGATCGCGACCTGGTAGGCAGGCCGGTTGGTGCCGGACCGCTGGATGTCCAGGCTGTTGATCGTGTCGCCGATGGCAACGACGAGCGTGTCCTTCTCCGCTGCCCAGCCGGGCCCCGCGTCCACCAGGCCCGCCAGGCTCAGCGCGCCGGCGCCCTTCACGAAGTGTCGTCGATGCATCGAGTGCTCCTCTCGGCCACTCGTATGCAAGTCGAGGGCCTGCCCGCGAACCCACGTACCGCGCTCGGCGCGAAACCTGCCTAGCTTGGACGAATTATCGATGGCATGAGCATAAGCCGGTGCTCGCGACGCTTCCCCAAGCAGGAGGGTGCGAGAGAACCGTCGTCGGTAGGCTTCAGACAGCAGAGAAACCGGACTCATGACGCTCATCCTGCCCGGCAAGGCCGTCAACCACGATCTCCCGCTCGATCCCAAGCAACTTCGCGCCTTGTTCAGGGAGGGTGGCTACACCGGCCAGACCTCAGGCCTCGCTCCGGGCCGCGTTCAAGCCAACATCGCGATCCTGCCGGCGGATTGGGCGAGCGATTTCCTGCTCTTCTGCCACATGAACCCCAAGCCGTGCCCCGTCCTCGCCGTCACCAACCCGGGCGATCCGCTGTTCCCGACGCTCGGCGGCGACGTCGACGTGCGCACCGACGTCCCCAAGTACAAGGTGTTCGTGAACGGCAAGGTCGTCGATGAGCCGACCGACCTGCGCGAGGTTTGGCGGGACGACCTCGTCGCGTTTGCCATCGGCTGTTCCTTCTCGTTCGAGGAGGCGCTGCTCGAGACAGGGTTGCGACTGCGCCATCATGACGAGGGGCGGAACGTGCCGATGTACGTCACCTCGATCCAGACGACGCCGACCCAGCGCTTCTCCGGCCCGCTCGTGGTGTCCATGCGGCCATTCCGGCCGGCGGACGCAATCCGGGCGGTCCAGGTGACGTCGCGCTATCCCGGCGTTCACGGGGCGCCGGTGCATCTTGGCCTGCCCGAAGACATCGGGATCGCGGACCTGTCGCGGCCCGATTTCGGCGATGCGGTCACGATCGAGCGCGGCGAACTGCCGGTGTTCTGGGCCTGTGGCGTCACCCCACAGGCAGTGGCGATGCGCGCCCAGCCGCCGCTGTTCATCTCGCATCACCCCGGCGCGATGTTGATCACCGATCTCCTCAACCCGCAGCTCTCGGTGCTGTAAGGGTCAGGCCGCCAGGAACCGCACGAGTTCGGCGAGCGTCTCGTCGGGACGCTCCTCCTGGATCGTGTGGCCGCAGTCCAACGCCCGTCCCTCGACATGCGTGGCCTTCTCGCGCCATGTCGCGAGGACGTCGTAGAGCGCGCCGACCGTGCCCTTGCCGCCCCAGATCGCGAGAAGCGGCGCCTCGACGCGGGCGTCGGCATCCTCGCGGTCGTGGACGAGGTCGATCGTGGCCGCCGCGCGGTAGTCTTCGCAGATCGCATGGCGGGTCGCCGGATCGGAATAGCACCGCAGATATTCGGCGAAGACGTCGGGCCCGGTCGCGCCGGGTGTCTTCGACTGCCCGTCGATGTGCTTGCGCAGGAAAAACGCGGGATCGGCACCGATCATGTGCTCGGGCAGCGGCGCCGGCTGGATCAGGAAGAACCACCAGAAATAGCGTTTGGCGAACTCCATGTCGGTTCGCGCGTACATCGTCGCGGTCGGGGCGATATCGAACACGGCGATGCGCTCGACCGCCTCGGGATGATCGAGCGCCAAACGGTGCAGCACGCGGCCGCCGCGGTCGTGACCGACGGCGGCGAACCGCCGATGGCCAAGGAGGCGCATCGCGGCAACTTGGTCCTGCGCCATCGCCCGCTTGGAATAGGCGATGTGGTTTGCGCCGCCCTCCGGCTTGCTGCTGTCGCCGTAGCCGCGCAGGTCGGTCGCGACCACGGTGAAATGCTTGGCGAGAGTGGGCGCGACCTTGTGCCAAGTCACGTGAGTCTGCGGATGGCCGTGAAGCAGCAGCAGTGGCGGCCCACTCCCGCCGACAGCCGCCCGGATCGTGACGTTGCCGCCGACGTCGATGTCCAACAAGCGAAAGCCCTCGAAGAACGGGGCCGCCCCGAGGTCTGCGATGTCACCGGGGGGCGGAGAAGCCATGGGTGCTCCCTATAGGGGCGACGTCGACTGCATTCGGTCTCGTCGTAAACTCTGGCTGCCAGCCGCGGATCCGCTCAACTCGCGAAGAGCGGGCGAAGCTCGCGCATGTCTTTCAGGGTCTCCAGCGTGTTGAGCCGGTCGATCAGCCGGTCCGTCCGAGCGCTCCCGAGCACAGGCGCGATCAGGTCGCGAGCCTTCGCGCTCACGGCCTCGGTCGTCAAAGGGTTTTCCTTGGTCCCCGGCGGAAAGCGGGTGAGATGTTCGACCTTCCGTCCGTCGGTCAAGGTGACCTCGACGCGGCTGCCGCGCGGCGCAGCCGGATCCATCAAGGCACGGTCGCCGATCAGCTCGACCTTGCTGCGTAGACGAAGAATCGCGGGATCTTCCATCAGCGCGCGATCGTGACTGTCGGCGAAGGTGACCGCACCTTTGACGAGAGCGAGCGCAACAAGGTGCTGGCAGTTCACGTCCGACATGGCGCTGTTGTTGACGATGTTGAAGCTGTCCGCCGGGATCCTGACAGTCACATGCTGCACGTTGTCGGGAGTGAGGTCGAACTGCCTGCGCAGAGTGAGGACCGCATCCAGCGGCGACTGAATGGGAAAACCGACCGAGAACGTCTTGATCGCGGTCTCGGTGACATAGAATCGCGAGCCGAGGCCTTCCAGCATCGCGTCAGGCTTGGGGTCGGTCGACAGCGCGATGAACATGTTGTTTCTGCCATCGAGGACGTCGTCGACGCCGGTCAGACCCGCTTCGACCATGCCGACAGCGGTCACCCCGTTACGCGCGCCCATGCCGGCGAAATCGAAGGCCTTCTCGATGTGGTCCTCGTCCTTGACCCAACTCCAGATGCCCGAGACCTGCTGCGCCGCGTAGGAGAGGGCGAAACGCATTCCCCTTTCGTCCAACCGTGCCAGGGAGGATGCCGCGCCGACCGCACTGAATGTCGAACTCATTCCTTCCGCGCTCCGGTGGGTGCCGCGCACCAGGTCCGGCCCGAGCGACAGCAGCAGGCGACAGCAAAGGTCGTAGCCAAGCGCCACGGCGCGAACGAACTCCTCGCCCGAGCGGCCCCGGGCTTCCGCGATCGCGAAGGCGGCAGGCACCGCCGAGCACCCGGGGTGCGCCTTGGTGACGGGCTCGAAATCGTCCGTTTCGTCCGCATGGGCGCACATCGCGTTGGCGAGAGCCGCATTGATCGCGTTGGTCCGGAAGCCGGAGCCGATCACGGATGCCTCTTCTCGCCCGCCGAGGCCAAGGACGTATTTCGTCGCCATCTCGCCCGGTCTCATCCGCGCGCCCGATATCATCGCGGCGAACGTATCGAGGATGCGGTGCTTGCAAGCGGTGAGGACAGGATCGGGAAGCGCGCGGTCGCGGGCCGAGACCATGTAACGCGCGAGCCGTCCCGTGACGCCGGTGTCCGATGCCGCGCGAACTCCTTGAGGGAGAACGGCCAGGCTCATGAGCCCGCCCACACCCCGCAGCAGGCGGCGTCGCGTCGACACGCTCGTCGGCATTCCGATGTTCATGGCGACCCTGCTGCTTTTCGGCCATGCGATCCGCCGGCCTGCTCCATCGTGTCCATCACATCGTGCGCATCGAGAGCATGCCCCTCGAGCGCGCGCCCACGAGCGATGGTGAGACCGCCAGGTGAACCGATCTCAATTCCCGGCCGCGATCGTGGCGTCCTGACCATGCGTCCTCAATGATTTGGTGACGAAGCCCGTCGTCATCATCTCCTGGACGAAGGCGCGCAGGAAGGCCGCGCCGGCAGGTCGGCCGGTTATCAACCCCACCGCCTGCCTGATCTCCATGAAGTGGCCGGGCAGAAGGCGCACGTCGGGATGAGTTTCCGCGTAGGCTTTCAATGGCTGCCGGACGTTGGCGGCCACGTCCAGCCTCTCGTCCACAAACAGCTTGAGCGCCGCCGACGAGGTCGGCGCGCGCACCAGCGTTGCCGCGCCGATCGCGCGCGTTAGGTACAGATCGTAAGCGCTGCCGCGTCCAACGGCGATGCGCACGCCCTTTCGATCGACGGCGGCGCCCGTCGTGATGGGCGAGTGTGCCGGAACGAGGTAGCTCCCCTCGATGATCACGTAGGGCTCGGTGAAGTCGATGTCTTCGGCGCGTTTCGGATCTATGGCGAGAAAGCAGATGTCCCACGCTCCGCTGCGCGCGGCGCCCGATACCGCTCCGGCGCTCTCATATTCGACGAGGGCGACGGGAACGCCTAGCCGCTCGCCCAACGCGCGAGCAAGATCCACCGACACGCCCGAGAGCGCGCCGCTTCGCTCATCCCGGCCGGCGAGCACCGAGTTGCCGAGATTGATGGCCGCTCGCAGGGTCCCGGTCGGTGCGAGGTCGTGGATGGCAGGGGTCAAGCTCTCTTCTCCGCACAGAGCGCCACCGAGCAGCAGGAAGAGCGCAACGGCGATGACGACGACCCGCATGGGAAGATCCTGCGGCCGCGTGTCGAACTGCGTCAGGCGCGGCCTCCCAGACCTTTACGGCGCGGACCAGCGAAGCGGCAAGGGTCGTCGAAAGCCGGATAATACGCTCTCTTGAGCGCGGGCCGACGTGCCACTTTGAGGCTCGGGGCTGCGCTGACGCGGGCTTCTGCCAGACAATCTCGCGCTTGCCCGTGTTTCTGCCCCGGCGTAGGAGAGCTGGTTCATGCCGGGAGCCTCG
>CAXTFG010000094.1:0-11882 GCA_964243415.1 uncultured Beijerinckiaceae bacterium
GGCCGGGCGCGGGCGCACATCGAGGACTCGTACCTCCAAGATATCGCCGAGCTCGGCGCCCTCGATCGCCACGGGGCCGGTGAGGAGGTGCACACCGAGGCCTTCACCCGAGCCGCGCTGGAACGGCCCCTCCGTCGGGCCGGCCCCGCGGCGCGTGACCGCCTTGTGCTCGCGGGTCCATTTGAAAACGCTTTCCGCGCCGGGATCGCCGGACACCATCCGCTCGTAATCGTCGTTGGCGTGATGCGTGAGCGTCTCGATGGTCGCGCGGTCGCCAGAACGCACGGTCAGCGCCGGGGCGACCGCTTTGCTGAAGTAGCCCCAGTGCACGGTGGCCGGCGACACGGCGAGCGTATGATGCCTCATGCGGGACCTCGGATCTCAAGCGGGCGTGGCGATAGCTGCGTCGGCGCCGACCGCACGCAGAAAGCGCGCCGTGGCCGGATTGCTGGGACGGGCGAGCACGTCGCGCGCCGGGCCCTGTTCGGCGACCTTGCCGCCGCTCAGGAACACGACCCGGTCGGCGACCTCGGCAGCGAAGCGGAGCTGGTGAGTCGAGACGATCATCGTCTGTCCGTCCTCCATCGCAAGGCGGCGGATCACCTCCAGCACGTCTCCGACGAGTTCGGGATCGAGCGCGGAAGTTGGCTCATCAAGGAGCAGAACGCTTGGGTTCGGTGCTAGTGCGCGGGCGATCGCGACGCGCTGTTGCTGGCCGCCGGAGAGGTGGCGCGGCAGCGCATCGGCACGGCCTCCGAGCCCGACGCGGTCGAGCAGCTCGCGCGCGCGGCGATCGGCGTCGGCGGGCGCCATGCCGTGCACCCAGCGCAGCGGCCCGGCCACGTTCTCCCGCGCGGTGAGATGGGCGAACAGGTTGAACTGCTGGAACACCATGCCGACGCCGACCGCCGCCCGCTCGTTCGCCAGCGCGCGCAGCGACAGCGGGCGCCCATCGTCGCGGAAGCCGATGCGCCGGCCGCCGACGCGGACCTCGCCAGCGCTCCAGCCTTCGAGACGGTTGATGCAGCGCAGCAGCGTGCTCTTGCCAGACCCGCTCGCACCGAGCAGCGCGACGACCTCGCCGGCCCGCACCGTGAGGTCGAGCCCGTCGAGTACGAGCTGATCGCCGTAGCATTTGCGCAGGCCGGTGACGGCGACGACGGTCTCCGCGCCGACAGGGCGGGTCCGAGCGGTGGCCGGGCGTGCGGCGGTTGCAACGCGCACGGGGGCAGCCGGCGTATCGGCGGCCTCATCGGCCGGCGTGTCGAGAACGGCGGCGAGGGTCTCGCGGCGCCACGACAGCAGCCGGCGCAGCCGCTCGCGCGGCGGGGGTCGGTCGAGGTCGAGGATCCACTCGAGCACGAGCTGGATCGCCGCCACGGCGCCGGTCAGCACGAGGTACATCAGGCCGGACGCGAAGAAGATCGAGAAGAAATCGAAGGTCGAGGAGGCGAGCTGCGTCGAGCGGAGCGTCAGCTCTTCCACGGAGATGACGGAGGCGAGCGATGAGTTCTTCAGCGCGCTGACCGACTCGTTGCCGAGCGCCGGGACCATGGCGCGGATCGCCTGAGGGGCGATCACCCGACGCATCAACACGCCCGGCGTCATGCCGAGCGCTTGACCCGCCGCGACTTGCCCCCGATCGACGCCGAGCACGCCGGAGCGCAGGATCTCGGCGATGAACGGCGCCTCATTCGCCGCGAGCGCCAACCCGGCCGCGCTGATCGCGCTCAGCTTGAGACCGAGTTGCGGCAGGGCATCGTAGGCGAACACGAGCTGAAGGATCAGCGGCGTCCCCCGGAACACCACCGCGTAGAAGCGTGCGACCGCGGCCAGCAGCCACAGACGGCTGAGCTGCATCGCCGCCAGAACCACGCCGACCAGCGCCCCCCCGGCGAGGCCGAGGAGGGTCACCGCGATGGTGAACTGCACGCCCTGCAGCAGATAGGGCAGGTGCAGGTAATGGAAGAAAAGGTCCACGACGCCCGCCTCGGCGTCAGTTGGTCGTGATCAGCCGCGGCGCTTCGAGGGTACCGGAGTCGAGCGACCATTTCTTCAGCAGCGCGGCCTCGAGGCCGGCCTTCTGCATCTCGACCAGGGCCGCCATGATCGCGTCGCGGAACGCGGTCTTGCCTTTCGGCACGGCAATGCCAACCGAATATGGCAGCGTCACCGCCGTCGCCTTTTCGAGCTTGTCGGGGTTGGCCTTGACCGCCTGGTCGACGGTATTCACGTCGTTGACGTAGGTGTCGGCGCGCCCAGCGAGGATCGCCTGAATGCAATTTGCGTTGTTGTCGTAGAGCTGCAGCGTCGCGGCCGGCTTGCCTTCGGCCTTGCAGGCGGGGGCGAGGTTCTGGACGAGCGGCACTTCGACGAAGCCGGTGTTCTCGGCGGCAGCGGCGCCGCACATCGTCGTGTTGATTCCCGTGATCTTCTTCGGATTTCCCTTGACCACCAGCACGCCGTCGAAAACCTTGGAATAGGTGATGAAATCGGCCGCCTTGGCGCGCTCTTCCGTGGCGTAGATGTCCGAAATCACGATGTCGGCCTGCCCGCTCGCCAGCGTGGTCAGCAGCGCGGCGAAGGTCACTGGCTTATACGTCAGGGTGAAGCCGAGGCATTGGCCGAGCGCCTCGCCGAGATCGATGTCGAAGCCGACATATTTGCTCGGGTCCTGCGGATCGAGTGCCTCGTAACCGGGCGTGTGTGGGTTGATGGCGTTGGTGAGCGATTTGCCCTTGAACTGGGGATATTTGGTTTGCAGAGCCTGGCAGGCGGCCGGCATTGGCTCGGCGTGCACGCCTCCATGGGCGCCGAGTGCCAGAGCGAAAACGACGGCGAGCGCGAGGCTGCGCCGGCACCTCCCCACGAGGGCGACCGCCGGACCGAACAGGTCGAGCACGCCGCGGGCGGCACGCGCGGGATCGAGGGGGTTCCACATCATCGAACGGACTCCGTCACCGCATTGCCGGGCCGGAGAACCCGGACTCGCCATGCTTGCCGAGCCACAAGCAAGATCGTCACCGCGTGCGCCGGCTGCGGGACATAACGGTGCGAACGCCCTCGCACCACCTCTCGACGAGGGTGGCTCCCTCGCAGTCAGCCCGCGTGCGATGGTCAGGTCGCGACGTCAAGGAATTGCAACAGCAGGCGGTTGAACTCCGCGGGCGAGTCGAGGCTCGAAATATGGCCAGCGCCTGCGATCGTCTTGAACGCGGCGCCCGGCACCAGATCGGCCGTCCGCTGCGAGAGGCTAGGCGGAATGAGCTTGTCTTCGGCACCGGAGACAACGAGCGTCGGCAGGGCAACGCTGGGCAGCGTGGCGATGACATCGAAGCTCGCCATTCCACGCGCGACATTGGCCAGCGAACGTCCGGAGACGCGCGACAAGACGAGACGCCACAGGTCGAGAGCCGCCTCTCCGGCGGGACTCGAGCGAAAACGCTCGTTCACCAGGGTCGGATAGGTCTTTTCGAGTCGGGCGAGCGGTCCGCCCGCGCCTTCGAAATCGGCAATCCAGCCTTCGACGGCGGGGCGCATCCCGGCGTTTTCCGCTCGAGAGTCGGCGACCAGCATCGCCGAAAGCCGATCGGCGTGGTCGACCGCCATCTGCTGCGCGACCATGCCGCCGAGGGACAGACCGCAGATCGGAAGGCGGTCCATCGCCAGAGCGTCGAGCAGCGCGACCATGTCGCTCGCGAGGTCGGGCATCGTCGTCACGTGCTCCGCCACACCAGACAAGCCATGCCCCGCAAGATCGGGCATCACCACACTGAAGCCGGAGTGCACCAGCGCTGCGGCTTGCGGCGCCCACACAAGCCCGAAGTTGGTGAAACCGTGCACGAGCAGGACGGGTGGGCCGTCCCCGACGAGTTCGTAATACAGCTGCAACCCGCGTGATTCGTAGAACGGCATCGTCAGGCGCTCAATTCGGCGTTGATCCGCTCGAGCGACTTGCCCCGCGTCTCCTTGCCGAGAACCAGCACGGCTGTGCCGCTGACCAGGAGCGCAACCGCCAAAGCGACGAAGAAGAGATAGGCGCCGGCATGGGCGGCAAGGAGGCTGCCAAGCACGACCGGCGCGACGATCCCGCCGATGCGTTGCCACCCGGCCGCCCAACCGGTGCCGGCACCGCGAAACCGCGTGGGATAGATCTCGCTGACATAGGTGAAGAGCGGGCCGCCGCCCGAGCCCGCGCCGAAGAACGCCGTGAGCGCTCCCAGGGCGACGATGAGCGGTCCGCTCTGGGCCAGGCCCCAGACCAGCATCATGAGGCCGCCGGTCAGCGCGAAAGCCGCCAGCGTCGGGCGACGTCCGAAGCGGTCCAGCAACAATCCGGCGGCGATGTTGCCCAGCGCGCCCGATCCCGTGATGGCCGCCGTGAAGAGGAAGCTGCGCACCACCGGAAAACCCATGCGGACGAAAACGGTTGGAAGCCAAACAGCCAGTCCGACGAAGACGATGCCGGCGCAGAACTGCATGATCCAGACGCTCAGGGTTGTCTTGAGGTACCCGCGCCGCAAGAGGTCGCCGACACGCGCCGCGATCGCCGCCGGCGGCAGGTCGGCGCGGGGCACATCCTCCGGCGCCACGGTGCTCAACCTGCGTGCGATCCGCTCCGCCTCGATGAGACGCCCTCGAGTGATGAGAAACCTGACGGATTCCGGAAGCCGGGTGAAGAGCAACACCAGAAGAAACGAGGGTAGCGAACCGGCAACGAACATACCTCGCCACGAGAAGGTCGGCACGATGACGATGGCCGCGAGCGCCGCAACGAAGCTCGCCCCCTGCCAGAAAAAAACGCTCGAGGCGAGCATGAGCCCGCGGCGTCGTTCGGGCATGAACTCGGACAGGTAGGTGAAGACGAGGGGGACCTCGGCGCCGAGGCCGAAGCCTTCGATGACCCTGATCACCAGCAGAGAGCGGTAGTCCCAGGCGAAGGCGGCTGCCAGGCTGGTGAGGCCATAGAAGGCAACGGCGAAGATCAAGCAGCGCTTCCGTCCGACGCGATCGGCCAGCATGCCGATCGACACGGACCCCGCGAGCATGCCGATGAAGACGCTGGAGGCGACGTAGCCGATCTCGACCGGACTCAACTTGAACTCGCCGGCGATCCCGGGCAGCACGTACCCGATCATGCTGATGTCGAAGCCGTCGAAAAGATGGCCGAGAACCACGGCGAAGTAGATGGCGAAATGCCGGCCCGTGAGGCGCGACCTGTCGAGACAGCCGGTGATCTGCTGCGCTGTCAGGCGCTGCATCGGCGCCACCTCGATGTTCAAAGCGGTGCCCCTCGCTCATGCTGGTCCGACCACCGTTCAGCAGGCGCCATGCCACACCGCCGGGCTTCGCTGCCCGCCGCCCGCGTTCGATGCTCGCGGCTCAGCTTCTCGCGACATCGGCCCGGACCGCCGCCTCTGTCCGCTGTCACCTTCGAAGCTTGATCCGGGTCGATGCTCGCCTCGTCCATTTGTGATCCTCCGCCGGTCACGGACGCGGGAACGGCGGCGATGAGGTCGGTGGATGACGAGTTGCTCTTGCAAGATGCACCGGAACTCAACAGGACTGCAGGCGCACACATCAGGGCTTATGTCGTCCGTCTCGACCCACAAGCGCAGACCGAGTCCGATGCACCAACCCGGATATGACTTCTCATGAATGAATCGAAGGAAGCGTCGCGGGACGCGTCGTCATACGTTAGCAAGGGTGCTTCGGCGAGCAAACCCGACGTGAAGGCCGCCATCCGCGACCTCGATCCCGGCTTGTTCCCGAACGCCTTCTGCAAGGCGGTCCCCGACGGTCTGACGGGCTCTGCGGAGCACTGCCTGCTCGCGCACTCTGACGGGGCAGGGACCAAGTCGGCGCTTGCCTACCTCCATTACAAGCGCCACGGCCGGGCCGATGTCTTCCGCGGCATCGCCCAGGACTCGGTGGTCATGAACCTCGATGATCTGCTGTGCGTGGGAGCGACCAGCCCGTTCATCCTGTCGAACACGATCGGCCGCAACATCAAGAACGTGCCCGGAGAGGTCGTGAAGGCGCTCATCCACGGCTACGAAGATTTCTGCGACTCGATGCGCGACAACGGCATCGAGATCGCATCCTGCGGCGGCGAGACCGCCGATCTCGGCGATCTGGTGAGGACCGTCGTCGTCGACTCCTGCCTCACCACGCGCATGCGCCGAGACGCCTTCGTGGACTGTTCGAAGGTGAAGGCCGGACAGGTGATCGTCGGTCTCGCTTCGCATGGTAAGGCGTCCTACGAGAGCGCCGACAATTCCGGCATCGGGACGAACGGGTTCACGGCGCTCCGGCACGGGCTGTTCTCGTCGGTCAACAGATCGCGGCACCCGGAAACCTTCGCGCCCGAGATCGGAGACATGGCCTACACGGGCGCCTTCGATCTGGACGATCCGCTGCCCGGAACGACAATGTCGCTGGGCGAGGCGTGCCTCTCGCCGACGCGAACCTACGCGCCCATCGTTCGTCAGATCCTCGCGGCGCGCCGCGAGGCGATATCCGCGATGTTCCACAATACCGGTGGAGGCCAAACGAAATGCCTAAATTTCGGGCGCGACGTGCACTACGTCAAGGACGCTCTCATGCCTCTTCCGCCGCTCTTCGAGTTCATCCGCACGAATGCCCTCATGCCGCGGCGGGAGATGATGCAGGTCTTCAACATGGGGCATCGTTTCGAGATCGTATGCGAGGCGGCCGCGGCCGGGGAGGTCATCGCCATTGCCGAGTCGTTCGCGGTCGCCGCGCGGGTCGTGGGCCGAGTCGAGGCCGGGCACGGACGCTCGCTGACGATCGGCTCGGGGGACGAAAGGCTCGAGTACGACGCGGGCTGATCGGCGTGGTCGGGGTGCGCTGCAATTTCTCATCAATGTCGGCGCGAGTGGCATCCGAGTTGCGCAGAGGCTATCGTGCGGAGCGTCGGAAAGAACGAAGGAGCATCGAGCGTGGGTGAACAGCCAGGAACCGTGACGGCCTATCTCCGTCCGATCGACCGCGACGGTCTCGCTGCCTTCGCGGAGAAAGGTCGCACCAATCCCAAGGCCCGCGGCACCAACGTTGTCACCACGGTCTGCGACGGCCAGTACCGCACGTTGAACTACGTCGGCAGCCACGAACCGGTGGTGGTCGACGAGCCCAAGCATCTCTTCGGGGAGAACACGGCGCCCGCGCCAGGCGAGGTCGCCCTCTCGGCTCTGGGCGGCTGCCTCGCCGTGGGCATCACCGCCGTGGCAACGTGGAAGAATGTGAAGCTGTCCCGCCTCGAGCTGCGCCTCGAGGGCGATATCGGGAATCCGGCCGCCTGGGGTGCCGGCGGCGCCGATGTCCCCGCGCCGCAGATGGGCTTCCAGGACATCCGCGTCGCCGTGACGATCGAGGGTGACGCGAGCCGCGAGGAACTGGACGAGATCGTGCGGCAGGCGAACCACTATTCTCCCGTCGCCAACACCATGCGCAATCCCGTCAAATTCGAGATCGGGCTCGCGGACTGACATCGCGCCGGCGCCGAGCTCAAACGTCGAGGACGTCTCCGCCATGCTGACCGAAACCGGCATCTCCGGGCCGATACACAGCTCAGATCAGCCCGTGAACGGCGGGAGCGCCGACACCGTTCTCGCGGCAACGGCCCGGGTGGCGAGGGGCCCGCTCGCCGCCGCGGCGGGGCGGATCGATGCCGGGCATTACCCCGTCGATCTCCTGCGCAGCCTCGGCGAGGCAGGGACGTTGGCGGCTCACCTCGACTGCCGCGGCGCCCGTTTTGATCTCGCCATCGCCGCGATGGAAGAGACGAGTCGGGCTTGCGGCGCGACCGGCTTCATCGCCTGGACGCACGACGTCTGCGGGCTCTACCTCGAACAGTCCGGCAATCCCGCCCTGACCGGGACCCTGCTCGACGACCATGCGAGCGGCCGCTCGTTCGGCGGCACCGCTCTGTCGAACCCGATGAAGGCCTTCGCCGGCATCGAGCCGATGCTGCTGCGCGCGCGCAAGGTCTCCGGCGGCTACGAGGTGAGCGGATCGCTGCCGTGGGTCAGTCACATCGGGCCGGGGCAGTACTGCGGCGCGATCGCGCAAGTGCTCGGGCCGGACGGCGAGGCCAGCCACGACATAATGTTTCTGCTGCGCTGCGACGCCGAGGGCGTCGAGCTGCGGCACTGTCCGCAGTTCTCCGGCATGGAAGGCACCAGCACCTGGGGTCTTCGCCTCGACCGCGCCTTCGTCGACGAGGCCGTCCTGATCGCGGACCCTGCGAAGCCCTTCATCGGCCGGATCCGCGCCGCATTCATCCTGCTGCAGACCGGCATGGGCCTTGGCGTCGTGCAGGCGAGCCTCGACGCCATGCTCGCCGTCGAGGAGCCGCTCGGTCACGTCAACCAGTTCCTCCATGACCGGCCGGACGAGATCGGTGCCGAACTCGCCGAGCTGCGCGAGCGCATCGCCAACCTCGCGCAGACGCCTTACGAGGGCGGGACCGACTACCTCATCGACGTCCTCGATGCGCGGGCACAGGTGGGCGAACTGTCGCTGCGCGCCTCGCAATCGGCGCTGCTCCACCAGGGCGCGCGCGGCTACCTGATGTCGTCGAAGCCGCAGCGGCTGATCCGCGAGGCGCATTTTGTCGCGATCGTGACCCCGGCGATCAAGCACTTGCGCTGGGAAATGGCGCGGCTGTTGCGCGAGACGCTGCCCGAGGTCCAGGTGTGAGTACTGCGGTGCCGGCGGAGAGCATCGCGGCGCCGCGCGACGGTCGCGGCCCTTGGCAGCAATACCTCTGCCGCGCGTGCGGGCTGATCTACGACGAGGCCGATGGCGACCTCGATAGCGGTCTGGCGCCCGGGACTCGCTTCGCAGATATTCCGGAAGACTGGACGTGCCCGATCTGCGGTGTCCAGAAGGCAGACTTCGAGCCCTATGTGCGGCGCGCGCCGCCGGCGCCGCGCATGCCGAGCGCCCCCGCGTTGCATCACCGTAAAGCCGGGATCGTCGTCGTCGGCGGCGGGACAGCCGGATGGGCGGTCGCGCAGGCGGTTCGCGATCTCGATGGAGCCGTGCCGATCAGCCTCGTGACCTCCTGCGATGGCGACCGCTACAACAAGCCGGAGCTTTCAGGGGCCCTCGCACGTGGCACCTCTCCGGCCGAGCTTCGGCGCGAAACCGGCGCAGCGGCCGCCGCGCGTCTTGGCGTGACATTGCTGGCGCATACCGAAGCCGTCGGCCTGTCGACGGCGACGCACCGGCTGCGCACGACAAAGGGCACGCTGCCTTACACGAGGCTCGTCCTTGCGCAGGGTGCGCGTCCGGACCTGCCGGCGACCTTGCCACCCGAGCTGTGCTGGCGCGTCAACGACCTCCGGTCTTGGTCGGGTTTGTTCAAGCAGCTTGCGGGAGGCCGCAGGCGCGTAGCCGTGATCGGCGCCGGCATGGTCGGCTGCGAGCTTGCCGAGGACATCGGCCGTGCCGGGCATGAGGTCACGCTGTTTGCCCGCTCCGCCCTGCCGCTGTCGCGCTTCTTGCCGGCGCACGCGGCGCTGCGGCTCATCGAAAGGCTCGCCGATGTCGGCGTAAGCTTTCGCGGCGATGCGCACGTCGGTGGCGTCGCGGCGACGATGGACGGGGGGCGGCACATCACTCTTGGCGACGGGACGGTGGTCGAGGCCGATTTGGTGATCGCTGCGACGGGGCTGGCGACGCAATCTCGCTTGGTCCGCAGCGCGGGCCTCCGTTTCGACAACGGCATCAGCGTCGATCTCGTCACGCTGCGCACCAGCGCGCCGCACGTGTACGCGCTCGGCGACTGCGCCAGCGTCGCCGGCGTCGCCTGCCGTTTCATCGAACCGATCGGCCGACAAGCCGAAGCCATCGCCCACGCGGTCCTCGGTCTGGCGCACGCCGGCTACACCCACGCGCTGCCGACGATCCGATTGAAAACCCGCTCCATGCCGATCGTCTTCCGGGGCGAGCCGGGTGAGGGCGAGTGGCGCGTCATCGAGGATCGTCCGGACCGGCTGCGCATGGAGCTGTGGCGTGAAGGCCACGTCGTTGCGAGCTTGGCCGCCTGAGACGAGCCTCGATCCAAGCGTCAGCCGGCCTCGGCGAGACGGTTTCCGGATCCTCCACCTAGGTCTATGATGGCGTGTGTGGTTGCGGAGGAGGGCGAGCGCCATGGCGAACGAACGGATACCGAGGCGGCCCGGCGTGCGGGATGCTGCCGAGGCGATCTTCAAGCCGGTGGTAAAAATTCCCGATCCGGCACCCAAAGAAGCATTAATTCCCGGCGCCCGCGAACTCGTTTCGCTCCGCCTCGATCAGGAAGTCCTGGCCTATTTCCAGGAAGCAGGCCCAGGATGGCAGGGGCGGATCAACCAGGCGCTCAGGACGGCCGCAGGATTGTAGGACGGCACCGCCGATCGAGACGGCTTGGTCGACATCCCGCTGTTCAGCCCCCACATTGCCGAGATGATTCGTTCTTTGTTCCACGCCTTGGATTTTCCTGTTTTGCGGATCGTCGGTCATGGCGCTTCCTAGACCGGCGCCGAACGTTCCCGACCAACCGACGCCGCGATCAGGAGGTATCGCCGATAGGGCCCGTGCGCGCCGGGGCTCGACCACATACCTCGACGGGTTGAACCCGGAGCAGCGCGAGGCGGTCGAGGCTTTGGACGGGCCGGTTCTGGTCCTCGCCGGAGCGGGCACCGGCAAGACGCGCGTGCTGACGACGCGCATCGCGCACATCATCGCGTCGGGCCGTGCCAAGGCCTGGGAGATCCTCGCCGTCACCTTCACCAACAAGGCCGCGCGCGAGATGAAGGAGCGCGTCGCCGTGCTCGCCGGACCGGTTGCCGAGGGCATGCCGTGGCTCGGCACATTCCACGCGATCTCAACCAAGATCCTGCGCCGTCACGCCGAACTCGTCGGCCTGAAATCCGGCTTCACCATCCTCGACACCGATGATCAGATCCGGCTTTTGAAGCAGGTCATCCAGGCCGAGAACATCGACGAGAAGCGCTGGCCGGCGCGTTCGCTCGCGCACCAGATCGATGCCTGGAAGAACCGCGGCCTCGACCCCAAGAACGTTCCGCCCGGCGAGGCGATGGCCTATGCTAATGGGAAGGGACGCGACTGCTACGAGCGCTACCAGGAGCGCCTGAAGATCCTCAACGCGACGGATTTCGGTGATCTGCTGCTCGAATGCGTCCGGTTGTTTCGCGAGAACCCGGACGTGCTCGAGCAGTATCAGCAGCGGTTCCGCTTCATGCTGGTCGACGAGTACCAGGACACCAACACGGTTCAGTACCTTTGGCTCAAGCTGCTCGCCGGGTCGCTCGACAAGGCCAGACGCCACAACGTGTGCTGCGTCGGCGACGACGACCAATCGATCTACGGCTGGCGCGGCGCCGAGGTCGACAACATCCTGCGCTTCGACAAAGACTTCCCCGGCGCGAAGGTAATCCGGCTCGAGCGCAATTATCGCTCGACCGGGCACATCCTGGCGACGGCGGCGCACCTCATCGGCCACAACGAGGGGCGGTTCGGCAAGACGCTCTTCACCGATGGCGACGACGGCGACAAGCCGACCGTGACCGGCATCTGGGATTCGGAGGAAGAAGCGCGCCAGATCGGCGAGGAGATCGAGCAGCTTCAGCACAAGGAGCATTCGCTCGAGGAGATCGCGATCCTGGTCCGCGCCTCGTTCCAGATGCGCGAGTTCGAAGAGCGCTTCATCACGCTCGGTCTCCCCTACCGCGTCATCGGCGGCCCGCGCTTCTACGAACGGCTCGAGATCCGCGACGCGCTCGCCTACCTGCGCTGCGTCGCGCAGCCGGCCGACGACCTCGCCTTCGAGCGCATCTTCAACACGCCGAAGC
>CAXTFG010000095.1:0-11781 GCA_964243415.1 uncultured Beijerinckiaceae bacterium
CGCCCGAGGAGACCGTCGACTTCATGATGGAAAGCCTGGAGCGCGGCGACTTCTACATCCTGTGTCCCGACAACGCCGTTCCACGCGCCACCGACGAGCGGCGTATCCTGTGGGCCGCCGGCGACATCGTCGAGAACCGCCCGCCGCTGTCGCGATGGCACGATGACTACGGCGACGCCTTCGAGGCGTTCGCGGCGAAGATCAGCTGAGCAGGTCCCGTCCGATGGACGGACGACACCTCGACCGGGCGGGAGTGACGCGCTAGGACCCCTCGAACGCTCACCGGATCCCGTCCCATGAAGGCCTACATCATCGCCCGCTTCGATCTGACGGACCCGGAGGGCGCCAAGACCGCTTTCCCCCGCTACGCCGAGGAAGCCGCGCCAGCCTCGAAGCAGTACGGCGCCCGCTACCTCGTGCGTGGCGGACCCGCACACCCGATGGAGGGTCCGGCGCGCGGCCGCAATGTCCTGATCGAGTTCGCCGACAGGGAGGCGGCGCGCGGATGGTTCGGGTCGGACGTCTACAAGTCCGCGCGCCGGCACCGTCTCGCCGTGGCGACCGGCGAGATGGTCCTTGTCCAGGGCATGTCGGAGGCGGTCGAAACGTCGATGGGCGACGCACCGGACGTCGGCGAGAAGAAGGGCTACTGGCTCGTGCGCTTCGACGTCACGGATCCCGAGGCTTACAAGACGTACGCCCAGGGCGCCGGCGCAGCCATGGAGCAGTTCGGAGCGACATACCTCGTGCGCGGAGGCGCCCATGAGGCGCTGGAGGGGTCGGCGCGCGCCCGCAACGTCGTGATCGAATTCCCCAGCGTGCAGCACGCGATCGATTGCTACAGATCCGACAGCTACCAGCAGGCGCGCGAGCATCGCCTGCCGGCGGCCACAGGCGAGATCGTGATCGTGGAAGGCGTGTGAGCGCGGCCGGGCGGACGGCGCGCATCGGCGTCGTCACAGCCTCCGACCGGGCGAGCGCCGGCATCTACAAGGACGAGAGCGGGCCCGCCATCGAGGCCTATCTCGCTCGCGTCCTGACCACGCCGTTCACGATCCTGCGCCGGGTCATCCCCGACGGCTTCGAAAGCGTCCGCGACACGCTGACCGCACTCGTCGACGACGACGACTGCGACCTGATCCTCACCACGGGCGGAACGGGACCTTCGCAGCGCGACCTGACGCCCGAGGCGACGATGGCCGCGGCGCCGCGCCTCTACCCCGGCTTCGGCGAACTCATGCGGCAGGTCAGCCTGCGCGAGGTGCCCACCGCGATCCTGTCGCGACAGATCGCGGCGCAGCGTGGCCGCTGCCTCATCGTCAACCTGCCGGGCAAACCCGGTTCGATCGCGACATGCCTCGACGCGATCTTCGCCGCCGTGCCGTACTGCCTCGATCTCATCGGGGCGGCGCGGCTCGAAACCGATCCGGCTATTATGGTCGCGTTCCGGCCCAAGGGGGCGTAAGGTCGCCGGCGGCGGCGATCTGTCGAGACGGCAGTCGGCCAGATTGCCTTCTGTTCGGGCACGATCGTTGCCTCGCCGGTCCCGCCAACCCAGGTCGGCGGCCACCGATCAACATTGCGAGCCTGCCCCTCTTGGCCATCTCTGCCGCCATCTATCACCTTACGCACTACACCTACGATAAACCGATCAATATTGGACCGCAGACGATCAGGCTGAGACCGGCGCCGCATTGCCGGACACCGGTGAAAAGCTATTCACTCAAAGTGCGGCCGGCCGACCATTTCATCAATTGGCAGCAGGATCCGCACGGCAACTGGGTGGCTCGCCTCGTCTTCCCGAACAAGGCGAAGGAACTGAAAATCGAGGTCGATCTCACGGTCGATCTCGACGTCTACAACCCTTTCGATTTTTTCGTCGAGGACTACGCGAGCCAGTTCCCGTTCACCTATGAGGCGGAACTCGCGAAGGAGCTCATCCCCTATCTCGAGACCCCGCCAGCCGGCCCCGCGCTTGCCGCCTTGCTCGCCGGCTTGCCGAAGGAGCCCGTCGGGACCGCGAACTTCCTCGTCGACCTCAACATGCGGCTGGCGCAGATCGTCCGCTACCTCATCCGGCTCGAGCCGGGTGTGCAGGAGCCGGAGGAAACGTTGGCCCTTCGGTCGGGCTCGTGCCGCGACTCGGCCTGGCTGCTGGTCCACATCTTCCGCCATCTCGGGCTCGCCGCGCGGTTCGTGTCGGGCTACCTCATCCAGCTCAAGGCCGACATCGACCCGGTGGAGGGCCCCCAGGGCACGCGTCACGATTTCACCGACCTCCACGCCTGGGCTGAGGTGTATGTGCCCGGCGCCGGGTGGATCGGCCTCGATGCCACGTCCGGCCTGCTGTGCGCCGAGGGTCACATTCCGGTGTGCGCCACCCCGCACTACAAGTCGGCCGCTCCCCTCTCCGGTCTCGTCGACCCGGCGAACATCGACTTCGCCTACGACATGCAGGTCCGGCGCGTGTCGGAAACGCCGCGGATTTCGCTGCCGTTCTCCGGGGACGCCTGGGCGGCGCTCGATGCGTTGGGCGACAAGGTCGACGAGGATCTCGTGGCCCAGGACGTGCGCCTGACCATGGGCGGCGAGCCGACGTTCGTCTCGACCGAGCACATCGAAGCGCCCGAGTGGAACACCGCCGCCGTCGGCGAGACCAAGCAGCCGTTCGCCGACAAACTGATCCGCCGGCTGCGCGACCGTTTCGCGCCCGGCGGCATGCTGCATTATGGCCAAGGCAAGTGGTATCCGGGCGAAACGCTGCCGCGCTGGGCCTTCGCCCTGTACTGGCGCAAGGACGGTAGGCCGATTTGGACCGATCCCGCGCTGATCGCGCCCGTTCCGCGATCGAAGACCGCCGAACAGATGGTCGCCGATCCGCCGCCGCAGGCGCAGATCGAAGCGTCGCGCAGGCAGGCGGCGGCCTTCGCCGAAGGGGTCGCGCGCAATCTCGCCCTTCCGATCGAAAACGTCATTCCGGCTTTCGAAGACCCAGCGACCTGGATGGCAAAGGAGAGCAATCTTCCAGCGAACGTGACCGCGACTGATCCGAAGATCGACGACCCGGAAGAGCGCAATCGGATGATCCGCACCTTTTCGCGCGGGCTCTCGAACCCGTCGGGGTACGTCCTCCCCGTGCAGAGCTGGAATACGCAAGCCGAACGGGTGCCGCGCTGGTCGAGTGAACGCTGGGCGCTGCGGCGCGGCACGCTCTTCCTCGTGCCGGGCGACTCGCCGGTCGGGTACCGCCTGCCGCTGGCGTCGTTGCCATACGTGCCGCCGGCGGCTTACCCGTTCGTCAACGATCCCGATCCGATCGCGGCGCGTGGCCCCCTGCCGGAGGGTGCATCGCCATGGACAGCATCGGCTTTTCACGAACCGGTCCCGCATGGTCAGCAGTTCGAACGAGCCGCGGTGGAGCGGAGCGCGTCGGCGCAAGATCGCATCGAGCAGGAGATCATCGAGGGCGCGGTGCGCACCGCAATCTCCGTCGAGCCGCGCGACGGCATCGTCTGTGTCTTCATGCCGCCGACCAAGAAACTCGAGGACTACCTCGAGCTGTTGGCCGCGGTCGAGGCCACGGCGAAGGATACCGGAACACCTGTTCACGTCGAGGGCTATCCGCCGCCGGTCGATCCGCGCCTCGACGTCGTCAAGGTGACGCCGGACCCAGGTGTGATCGAGGTCAACGTCCATCCCGCCAAGAGCTGGAAGGAGGCGGTGGCGATCACCAAGGGCATCTACGAGGACGCCCGCCAGTGCAAGCTCGGCGCCGACAAGTTCATGACGGACGGCCGCCACACCGGCACCGGCGGCGGCAATCACGTCGTGCTCGGCGGCGTCACGCCGGCCGACTCGCCCTTCCTGCGCCGGCCGGACCTTCTGAAGAGTTTCGTGCTGTACTGGCAGCGCCATCCCTCGCTGTCCTATCTGTTTTCCGGCCTTTTCATCGGACCGACCAGCCAGGCGCCGCGTGTCGACGAAGCCCGCCACGATGGGCTTTACGAGCTCGAGATCGCGATGGGCTACGTGCCCAAGCCCGGCGAGACGTTCCCGCTCTGGCTCGTCGACCGTCTGTTTCGCAACATTCTCGTCGACGTCACCGGCAATACGCACCGCTCCGAGATCTGCATCGACAAGCTGTACTCGCCGGACGGGCCGACGGGACGGCTCGGGCTCATCGAATTCCGCTCTTTCGAGATGCCGCCCGACGCGCGCATGAGCCTCGCCCAGCAGCTCCTCCTGCGCGCGTTCGTCGCCTGGTTCTGGCGCGAGCCGCAGGGCGGAGGTTTCGTGCGCTGGGGAACGACGCTGCACGACAAGTTCATGCTGCCGCATTTCGTCTGGGAAGACTTCTCCGGCGTCCTCGCCGACCTCCGGCGCGCCGGCTATGATTTCGATCCGGCCTGGTTCGAAGCTCAGCGCGAGTTCCGGTTTCCGTATTGCGGGACTGTCGAGGCCGGCGGCGTGACGATGGAGCTGCGCCAGGCTCTCGAGCCGTGGCACGTGCTCGGCGAAACCGGCGCCATCGGCGGGACGATCCGGTTCGTCGACGCCGCCATGCAGCGCCTCCAGGTCGCCGTGGATGCTTTCGTCCCAGGCCGGCATGTCATCACCTGCAACGGCCGCCGTCTGCCGATGACAGCGACGGGCGTCGCCCAGCAAGCGGTGGCCGGCGTCCGCTTCAAGGCGTGGCAGCCGGCCGAAGGCTTGCATCCGACCATTCCGCCGCACGCGCCGCTGACCTTCGACGTGTATGACACGTGGTCGCAACGCTCGCTCGGCGGCTGCACCTACCACGCGGCTCACCCTGGGGGGCGCAACTATGAAACCTTCCCGGTCAATGCCTACGAGGCGGAGGCGCGAAGGCTGGCCCGTTTCGAGCCGCTCGGGCATACTCCCGGTCCGTTCATCGTTCCTCCCGAGTCGCCCAACCCAGAGTTTCCGTTGACCCTCGACCTTCGCCGCAGACTCGAAACTTAGGGGCATCATGACGGCGGCACAGGCGCGGACGCAGCTGCCGGGCTTTTCGGAGCTCGACGAGATCGTCGCTCGTTATCGCAAGCTGCCCGACGTTCCCGACGAATTCATCGACGCGAACGGCCAGCCGCGACCCGCTTGGTTGACCTTCATCGCCCGGCTCGTCGAACTCGGTCCGGAAGAGATGAGGCGGCGCTTCGCCACTGCGGATCGGCACATCCGCGATACCGGCGCTTCATATCGGGCTTACGGCGATACCGACGAGAAAAGCTGGCCCATCGCGCATCTGCCGCTCCTGATCGAAGCCGACGAATGGCGCGAGATCGCGGACGGCGTCGCCCAGCGCGCCGAGCTGCTCGAGGCCCTGCTGCAGGATATCTACGGCAATGGTCGCCTGATCGAGGAAGGCGCCGTGCCGGCGTCGGCCATCGCGGGATGTCCGGATTATCTCCAGCCGCTGACGGGAGCGCTCCGCCCCGGCGAGCACTACCTCCATCTCTATGCCGCCGACCTCGGGCGCGGCCCCGACGGCAAGTGGTGGGTGCTGGGCGACCGGACGCAGGCGCCCTCCGGCACCGGCTATGCGCTCGCCAACCGGCTGGTGCTGTCGCGGACTTTCCCGGTGCTGTATCGCAACCTGAACGTCGAGCGGCTCGCGCCGTTCTTCGATGCGTTTCGCGCCGGTTTGACCTCGTGCGCGACGCGCAGCGATCCGCGCATCTGCCTCCTCACTCCCGGCGCTTACAACGAGACCTATTTCGAGCAGGCCTACCTTGCCCGCTATCTCGGGCTCCTGCTCGTCGAGGGCGGTGACCTCACCGTGCGCGACGGCCGTGTCCACGTGCGCACCATCGCCGGGCTGAAGCGCGCCGACGTCATCCTGCGCCGCATCGATTCCGATTTCGCCGACCCGCTCGAACTCAACGCCCGCTCGCAACTCGGCGTGCCGGGATTGGCCGAGGTGCTGCGCGGCGGCGGTGTCGTGCTCGCCAACGCGCTAGGGTCGGGCGTCGTGGAGACGCCGGTCATGATGAGCTTCATGCCGGGCCTGTGCCGCCGCGTGCTCGGCGAGGAGCTCAAACTGCCGAACATCGCTACGTGGTGGTGCGGCCAGGAGCGCGAGCGCAAAGCCGTTCTCGAGCGGATGGACGACATGGCGCTCGCCGGCGCGTACGGCAATCCGCTGCCGGGAGCTCAACGCTACCAGTCGACCATCGGCGCCGGCATGTCACCGGAACAGAAGGCCGAGTTGCGCCGGGCCATCGAGCGGCGCGGCATCGATTATGTTGGCCAAGAAGTCGTCAAGCTGTCGACCACGCCGGTGTGGCACGACGGCCAGTTGCAGCCGCGGCCGTTCACGCTCCGCGCCTTCGCCGCGCGAACGCCGAACGGCTGGACGGTGATGCCCGGCGGCTTCTGCCGCGTCTCGCATCGCTTGGACGTACGCGCCGTCAGCATGGGCGCCAATACCGTGTCGGCGGACGTGTGGGTGACAGGCGATCGGCCCGTCGCGCAGACGACGCTGCTGCCGAGCGAGACGAGCCTGCGCATCCGACGCCTCCTCGGCAATCTACCGAGCCGCGCGGCCGACAATCTTTACTGGTTCGGCCGCTATCTCGAGCGGGCCGAAGCCGTGCTGCGACTGGCGCGGGCCTATGCCGGGCGGCTGATCGAGCTGAGCTCGCCGCTCGCCGACGCGTCCTGGTCAGTCAAGCAGTTGGAGATCCTCTTCGATAGCGCCGGAGCCATCGACATAAAGAAGGAGACGACCGGAACGGCGCTGGCCGCAACGGCGCTCTTCAGCAAGGACGAGTTCGGCTCCGCGTTCCGCCTCCTCGAATCCGCTCGTCGCGCCGCCTCCTACATTCGCGAGCGCCTGTCGCCCGACACGTGGCGGCTGATCGAGGACGTCTATGCGGTGCTCGACCGCGATGCTCCCCTCGCCATCGAAGAGGTCGACATCACCGACCGGGTCGAGGCGGCGCTCCGCCGGTTCGCCGCGATCTCGGGGCTCGCGCAAGAGAACATGAACCGCGGCGCCGGCTGGCATCTGCTCGATATGGGGCGGCGGGTCGAGCGTGCCATCAATACCTGCCGGTTCGCGCGACGGCTGATTTGCCCGGACGGCCGCGCCGAAGGGCTGAATGTGGTCCTCGAGCTCATCGACTCGCAAATCACGTATCGTTCCCGCTACCTCGTCGGCCTGTCGTTGCCGCAGGTTCGCGACATGGCGCTCCTCGACACGTACAATCCTCGATCGGTCGCCTGCCAGGTCGAGAAAATTGTCGAGCACCTCGAGAAGCTGCCGGGATTGAACCAGGACGGCATGCTCGAAATACCGCAGCGTCTGGCTCTCGCGATCCATTGCGATCTCTCGACGCGCGTTGCCTCCGCCTTCGACAATGCCGCCGTGTTCGAGATTGAGCAGCGCCTGCTCGCGTTGAGCGAAGCTGTCGGGACCCGTTATTTTCTCCACGGTGCGACCGCGGTGAAGGCCGACAAGGCGGTGGGGCTCGCGTGATCTACGACATCAAGCATGTAACGGCGTACGAGTACGGATCGAGCGTTACTTATTCGAATTGTGCACTCCGCTTGTTGCCCCGCGAGGAACCGGGCCAGATCGTGTATGCGAGCGCGCTCGACATCCAGCCTGAGCCCGAACTCACCGCAGAGCGGATCTGCTTTTTCGGCAATCGGGTGACCTGGATCACCATCGAGTCGGCTCACCGGACCTTGACGGTGTCGACGAAGACATCCGTCGAGATCCACCGTGACACGCCGCCGGACGGTGCCGAGACGGATGCCTGGGAAAGCGTGCGCGATACCGCCTTCGCGACGAACGCCCTCGACCCCGATTCGCCCGTGCACTACCTGCACGAAAGCCGTTTCGTCCAGTCCTATGAGCCGGCAATCGCCTACGCGAGCGAGAGTTTCGCGCCGGGGCGGCCAGTGCTCGAGGGTGCCAAGGAACTGATGCGTCGCATCCGCTCCGAGTTCCGCTATGACCCAAAGGCGACGGTCGTCTCGACACCGCTTTCCGAAGCCTTCGAGAAGCGCCACGGCGTGTGTCAGGATTTTGCCCACATCATGATCTCGGGCCTGCGCGGCCTGGGACTGCCGGCCCGCTACGTGTCGGGCTACATCCGCACGATCCCGCCGCCGGGCAAGAAGCGGCTCGAAGGAGCAGATGCCACCCACGCCTGGGTCTCGGTCTGGTGCGGCCGTCGCCACGGCTGGATCGGGCTCGACCCGACGAACGACATCATGATCGGCGACGACCACATCATTCTCGCCAAGGGACGCGATTACGCCGACATTTCACCCGTCGCCGGGATCATCCTGGGCTCGAAGGAGCAGGACGTCGACGTCAAGGTCGATGTCGTTCCGCGCGGCGAGTGACCGTCCCCTCGGCTCCGCGGCAATCAATCGTCAGAAACCCGCCACCGCTTGCAGCCCCGGACGGTCGGAAACGACGTAGAGGTTGCCCCGGCCTGCGACCAGACCCGTCGCCCGCAGATCCTTGAACGCGCGATTGGTATGGACGGTGCTCAAGCCGAGGTGGTCGGCGATGTCGGCTTGCGTCAGAGGACAGCGGATACGTCCGTCCAGGGCTTCACCGTTGTCCTGCAAACGCGAGAGCAGATCGCAAAGCAGGAATGCCGTCCGCTCGCGGGCCGAACGCCGTCCCAGATTGACGACTTGATCGATCAAAGCGCGATTTTCCGACACCAGCATCGACATGAACATGTCGCGGACCGGGCTTCGCTCCCTGATCGCGGCAACGATCGAATCGCGTGCGACACCGACGACGCGGCACGGCGTCAGGGCGAGGACTCCGAACGTGAGAGGGCCCGATGCGAGCGAATCGAGATTACAGACGTCACCGGCGAGCAAGATGGCGCCGATCTGCCGACGGCCGTCCTTCAGGACGCGGTACGCGCATGCCCAGCCCTCGAGGAGCATGTAGATCGTCTCGGCGTCGCTCGTCTCGTTGACGATGTCGGTCCGCGCGTCGACGATCAGTGCTCCTCGTAGAGCTGTCGCGCCAAGGAAATCTGCATCGTCTTGCGGCAGGCCGCGGCGCGTCAGCGCTCTGTTGAATCGATGGCGTACGTCATCACGCTCGGGCGATCCGCTCTTGCTCAAGTCGTCGACTCGCACTTCCCTACTGCATGTCCGCGCTACTGCATGTCCGCGCTGCTTCGCGCTGTTCGCTCGATTTTTGAACCGGCAAAAATGTCGCATCCCTGCGATATCGAAAAAGCGTTTCTTTGTTGCCACGGGAGCTTTGCTCGTCGGAAGGCGATAGACCGATTGCTCCGGCTGACGAGTCAATGTCCCCAGGTCTGTCTCCTTTCGTCGATGCGCTCCGGTTACCGGCCTTCGTCTGCACCAACTGCGGCTTCTGGCAGCGCCACTTCGCCGAGCCCGGGCAGTGCCCGATGTGCCTCGATGCGCGTCACGTCGTCCCGCTGGACGGCTGGCACTTCCTCTCCGTCGCCGGCGCGCAGAGTGCATTCCCCTGCAGATGGGAAGAGCTGGAGCCCGGCGCGTGGCGGTTCTGGAACGATCCAGTGGAGGGCATCGGACCGTCGAGCTACCTCCTGCAAACGCCCGCCGGCAACGTGGTCTTCGAAGGCTGCACCGTGTTCAGCGAAGAAGCGCTCGTCGTCATCAGGAAACTCGGCGGCATCGATGTCCTTTCGGCCTCGCATCCGCATGCTTACGGCGCGCTGTGGCAGCTGCAGGACCGCTTCGACCCGGAGCTGGCGCTGGCAGCGGGCGACTTCGCCTGGTCGGCTGCGCTGCAGGTAAGCTGGCCCTTCGACGACCGGCTGGAGCCGTTGCCGGGCATCGAACTCCACCGCACCAGCGGCCACTTCGATGGCCACACGGTGCTTTTCGACCGCTCGCGCAGGCTTCTGCTGTGCGGCGACGCCTTGAAATTCGAGCTGTCCGCCGATGATCGCCGACGGGGAACCACCATTTCCGCGCATAAGGCCTTCGTGCGCGGCGTCCCGCTGACGCCAGATGAGCTGCGCCGCTACCGCGACGTCTTTGCGCCGCTCGATTTTCGGCAGACATGGACGCCCTTCGAGCAGGTGCGCAACAGCGGTCGTGCCGAGGCGCTCGCCCTAATCGACGCGATGCTGACGACCCGGCCACACGCCCGTCAGGTGCCGCTAGCGACGTTGGCTGGCCCCGCCGCGACCTGAAGCCGTGACGACGCAAGGGAGAGCTTGCGCAAGCCTGGAAGGCCCGCAGCTGCCGACTGGTCATCGACGCCCGCGTTCTATAGGCCTTTGCCCGGTCGATTCCGTTCGCGCGCCGATGCGCCCCACACCAGATTGCCGTTGAAACTCTATCATCATCCGCTTGACCCGATGAGCCGGTTCGCCCGTCTCGCGCTTGCCGAGTATGGTCTCGAGCCGGACCTCGAAGAAGAGCGGGCCTACGAGCGCCGCCATGAGTTCCTGGTCATGAATCCGGCCGGCGGCATTCCCGTCATGGTGGAGGAGGGCGGGGCGGTGGTGCCCGGCGCTGGTCCGATCGCGGAATATCTGGACGAAACGCGGGGTCATACGGTGCCGGGACGGCGCTTGCTGCCGGAAGCTCCTGCCGAGCGCGTCGAGGTGCGCCGGCTCGTCGACTGGTTCAATCTCAAGTTCTTCGCCGAAGTCTCGAATTGGCTCGTGACCGAAAAGATCTACAAGCGTTTCATGGCGGCGGAGCAGGGCGGCGGCGCGCCGACCATGGAGCTCGTGCGCGCGGCGCGTTCGAACATCCGCTACCATTTGCGTTATATCGGTTACCTTGCGGCACGGCGGAACTGGCTCGCCGGCGATGATCTGAGCTATGCCGACCTGGCGGCGGCGGCGCACCTGTCGAGCGTGGATTTCCTTGGTGACGTGCCATGGGGCGAAGACGAGATGGCGAAGGGCTGGTATGCGCGGGTGAAATCACGCCCGGCGTTTCGCGCGCTGCTGGCCGACAGGGTGCCGGGCATGACGCCGGCCGAGGCCTACGCCAACCTCGATTTTTGACGCCGTCGGAACTGAAAGAAGCACTCGTCAACAGGGCGGGGGCGCTCGGCTTCGATCTGTGCCGGGTCGCATCGCCCGATGCCATCCCGCAGGCACCAGAGCGGCTACAGGCCTTTATCGAGGCGGGCTGCGCCGGCGACATGGACTGGCTCGCGACCACGAAACCGCGTCGCGCCGACCCGCGCGTGCTGTGGCCCGACGTCCGCAGCATCGTCATGCTGGGCATGAATTACGGGCCGGCGATCGACCCGCTCGCCAATATCGCGGATCGGAGCGTGGCCAACCTCTCAGTCTACGCGCGCAATCGCGACTACCACGACGTAATCAAAGGCCGGCTGAAGGAGCTTGCCGGCTGGCTCGTGGGTGCGGCGCGGCGGAACGGCGAGCCGGCCGACGTCAAGGTCTTTGTCGATACCGCGCCGGTGATGGAGAAGCCGCTCGCAGAGGCCGCAGGGCTTGGTTGGCAGGGCAAGCACACGAACCTCGTTTCACGCACGCACGGGTCGTGGCTCTTCCTCGGCTCGATGTTCACCACGCTCGCGCTGCCGCCCGATCCGCGCGAGGCCGACCATTGCGGCTCGTGCCGGGCCTGCCTCGACGTCTGCCCGACGGCGGCCTTTCCGGCGCCCTACCAGCTCGATCCGCGGCGCTGCATTTCTTACCTGACGATCGAGCACAAGGGCACGATCCCGGTCGAGTTCCGCCGCGCGATCGGCAACCGCGTCTACGGCTGCGACGACTGCCTCGCCGTGTGCCC
>CAXTFG010000096.1:0-11512 GCA_964243415.1 uncultured Beijerinckiaceae bacterium
CTGCCTCCGCAGCGCCGTTTCCGCAACCCTTTCGGTTGCCGTATCAGCAGGCCGCGAATGCGGCCGCGCACCAACCCACGTCGTTGGCACATGCCTTGCCTTTCGTGAAGAGAAAGTTTTTTCTGCTTAGAGAAACACTGCTATGTCGTATGGGGGATGCGTATCTCTTCCGCAGAAAAAAGCTTTCTCAGTGTCAAACAGCAAGCGCTCTGCCTACGAACTGGTCAACGAGGTCTCATGACTGTCTCGCGTCGTCGTTTCCTGCATACCACCGCCCTCGCAGCCGCCGGTATCGCCTCGCCGTACCTGATTTTGCCTGGCGACGGGGAGGCTCGTGCCTCGACCCTGAAAAAGGGTGAGCCGATCAAGATCGGGCTGCTGTTTTCCTTGACGGGTGCTCTCGCTGTGCCGGAGGAGGATTCCACCCTCGTCATGCAGTACGCGATCGACGAGATCAACAAGAACGGCGGCATCGCCGGCCACCAAGTGCAGCCGATCATCATCGATGCGAAGTCGGACTTCGGCGTCTATTCGGAAAAGACCAAAGAACTCATCCTTCGCGACAAGGTCATCGCGATTTTTGGATGCTACACCTCGGCGAGCCGCAAGGCCATTCTGCCGACCGTGATGGCGCAGAACAATCTGTTGTACTATCCGACCTGCTACGAGGGAGCGGAGTGCACGCAAAACGACATCTGCACCGGTCCGCTGGCCAACCAGCATTCGAAGGACCTGATCCCCTACATGGTCAAGAACTTCGGCAAAAAGGTCTTCTTCGTTGGCTCTAACTACATCTGGCCGAAGGAGTCGAACAAGAACGCAAAGGTATGGCTGGAGAACGTCAATGGCGAGCTTGTCGGCGAGGAGTACATCCCGCTCGGCAGCTCGGAGTTCGGGCCCGTTCTCGGGAAAATTCGCGGCACCAAGCCGAACTTCATCTTCTCCACCGTGGTGGGCGCATCTGATATCGCCTTCCATAAGCAATTCAAGCAGGAAGGCTTCAAGGTCGACACGATGCCGATCGCATCGCTGACGACCGGCGAGATCGAGACCCGCGCCATGGGCAACGAATACGGCGCCGGCCACTTCCTGTCAGCTCCCTACTTCCAGGCGCTCGACAATCCGACCAACCACAAGTTCGTCGAGAACTTTCTGAAGAGCAAGTACGGCAAGAACGGCGTCACCCATTACAACATGGAGGAGACCTACCTTTCCGCCTACGTCTTCAAGCAGGGAATCGAGCGCCTGGTGAAACAGAACGGCAGCATCGACGGCATCACGTCCCGGATGATCCGCGACGTCAGCGGCGGCATCCGGATCGAGGCGGATGTCTCGCCGGAAGGGCCGATCTGGATCGACGACCAGAACTTCAACTCCTGGCTGAAGCCGAAGATCGGTCAATGTCAGGCGAACGGCAGCTTCAAGATCGTCAAGGAGGCGCCCGAGAACGTTCGCCCGGACCCCTACTCGATCTATCCGAAGCTCGGCGTCTGCACACCGAATGGATTGAAGGCGCCCGACGGCAAGATCCGCAAGAACGTGATCTGAGGCGCGCCACGGACCGCGAGCAGGAGCTCGCGGTCGCTCCATTGCCGAATGCTCAGGACGGACCATGCATTCCTTCCAGATCGCATCTTTCGCCAACGCCTTGATCCTCGGGCTGAGCATCGCGAGCATCTGGCTCGTCGCCGCCTTGGGTCTGACGATCATCTACGGCACGATCGGCGTCATCAACATGGCGCACGGCGAGCTGATCATGCTCGGCGCCTACACGTCCTACGCGTTGCAGTCCTCGTTCGGCCTGCCGTTCGTGCTCTGCATCCCGGCCTCGTTCATCGTCGTGGCCCTTGTCGGCCTCGTGCTGGAACGAGGCTTGATCCGCTACCTCTACAAACGTCCGCTCGACACGCTGCTCGCCACATGGGGCGTCTCGCTGGTCCTCGTCCAGGGGGTCCGCCTCATCTTCGGCAGCGATCCAAAATATCTCGCCGTCCCACACATGTTCCAGAGCAACCTGTCGCTCGGCTTTGCCAGCATGTCGGTGTTGCGCCTGGTCGTGTTCGGCTTCGCCATCGTGCTCGTCGTCGCCTTGATCCTGCTGTTCTATCGCACCCGCTTCGGCATGCAGGTTCGCGCCGTCATGCAGAACAAGGAGATGGCGGCGGCCTTCGGCATCAATGCCGATCGCATCTACATGATCACCTTCGCGCTCGGCGCCGGCTTGGCCGGCCTCGCCGGCTCGCTGTTCGGCGTGCTGGCTATCGTCTTGCCGAACATGGGTGCGAACTACGTGGTCCAGGCTTTCCTCGTCGTCGTCGTCGGTGGTGGCACGATCGTCGGCAGTCTCGTCGCGTCGGGCCTGACCGGCGAGCTCCAATCAGTGTTTGCTCTGGTCTCCAATGATACGTTCGCCCGCTTTATCCTTTACGTGCTGATCGTCGTCCTGCTCCGCTTCAAGCCGAAGGGCCTGTTCGCTCCCACGAAGGCACGCCGATGAACGCGCCGCTCCGGGTCGAAGTGCCGAGGACGCTCGGCCCGGCCAACATCTACGACGCCAGACGGGCGCAATGGATCGCCTACGCGGTGTTGTTCGCCGGGCTTGCCCTGATCCCGGTGCTGACGAGCGACTCGTTCCTGCTCAATCAGTTCGCGACATACGGGGTTTACGCGATGCTTGCCGTCTCGATCAGCCTCTGCTGGGGCTTCGGCGGCATCCTCAACCTCGGACAGGGGATCGCTTTCGGCCTGGCTGCCTACGGCATGGGCATGACCATGCAGATGCAGTCGCAAGATCCGGTCTCGAACCCGATGCCGCCCTTCATGCTCAACAACAGCCTCGATCATCTGCCTGCGCTGTGGGTGCCATTCCAGAACACGGCGGCCGGCATCCTCCTGTCGCTTCTCGTACCGACGGTCTTCTACGTCGTGTTCGGAAGCATCGTCTTCAGGGCGCGCGTTTCGGGTGCCTTCATCGCGATCATGACGCTCGCCCTGCTGAGTGCCTTCTACACGCTCATCGTCGACATGCAGCCCTACACGAATGGCTCCAACGGGATCACGCCCCCGGCTCCCCTGAAGGTCTTCGGGACCGACATCGATCCCTACAGTCCTGTCAGCTTCTGGGTCGTCTATGCTCTGCTGCTCCTCACGACCTTCGGCTCGAAACTTTTGACGCAGAGCAAGTTCGGTCTGGTGACCCAGGCGCTGCGCGGCGACCCGGAGCGCGTCCGCTTCCTCGGCTACAACGTCGCGCTTTACGAGACGGTGATCTACGCCGCCTCGGGGCTCATCGCCGCCATCGCCGGCTGCTGCTTCGTCATGATGGTGCAGTATGTGTCGCCGGCGCAACTCGACACCAACTTCTCGATCACGATGGTGATCTGGGCCGGGATCGGTGGCCGCTTCTCGCTGATCGGATCGATGATCGGAGCGCTCCTCATCCAGGGCGGCCAGAGCTATCTCGGCGACCAGTTTCTCAACACTTGGCTGCTCCTGCTCGGCGGCTTCTTCATCCTGGTGGTGCGCTTCCTGCCGAAGGGATTAGCCGGACTCCTCGAGACAGTGCTTGGAGCTGTCGGGCGCCGTCGGCACCCGCGGAACGGACCGCACGCGGCCGGCACCGCCGACCTCGCCAGGAAGTAGGAACACCAACCATGGGCGTGCTCGACATCCACCATCTGAGCAAGGACTTCGGCGGGACGCAGGTGATCAACGACTTCAGTCTCGAGGTGACGGAGTTTTGGCTCTGCTGCCTTGTCGGTCCGAACGGCGCGGGCAAGACCACGACGATGGACCTCATCACCGGGCGACAGAAGCCATCGTCAGGCAAGATCGTCCTGCGCGGTAACGACATCACCGGACTGGACGAGCACACGATCGCGCGCAGCGGTATCGGGCGGAAGTTTCAGGTGCCGGCGGTCTTCCGCGACCTCACGGTGCGCCACAACCTCGAAGTCGCCTTCAGCCGCGAGACCAACCCGTTTCGCAACATGCTGAGGCGGGTGCCGCGGGGCTTCGACGACAAGCTCGACGAGGTGCTGGGCGTCACCGGCCTCGCGGGGCGCCTCGAGACGGAGGCCGGCATCCTCTCGCACGGCGAAACGCAATGGCTCGAGATCGGCATGGTCTTGATGCAGAACCCGTCCATCCTTTTGCTCGACGAGCCCGTCGCCGGAATGACGGAAGGCGAGATCGAGAACACCGTCGAGATCTTCAACAGGCTGAAGCGCACCAACACGCTGATCGTCGTCGAGCATGACATGGGTTTCGTCCGCAAGATCGCCGACGTCGTCACGGTCATGCACATGGGCAGCCTTCTCGCGCAGGGCACGATCGCCGAGATCGAGGCCGACCCGCGCGTGCGCGAGGTGTACCTCGGCGATGCAGAGGACTAAGCATGCTTCTCTCGATGAAGAAGGTGAGCTCTTTCTACGGCAAGACGCCGATCCTCAAGGATATCGACGTCGATCTGCCGGAAGGTCAGTGCTTGTGCGTGCTCGGTCGCAATGGCGTCGGAAAGACGACGCTGCTCCGCACGATCATGGGTCTCACCGATCGCATGGCCGGCGAGATCCGCATCGAGGACGACGACATCAGCAAGGCGCCGACGCACAAGCGCGCGACCTACGGGCTCGGGTTGATCCCGCAGGGGCGCCAGATCCTGGCCGAGTTCACCGTGCGCGAGAATATCTTGCTGGGCACCTTCGCCCGACGCGATGGCAAGCAGGATATTCCCGATCTCTGTCTCAGCCTGTTTCCCTATCTCGCCGAAAACCTCGACAAGAGGGCGGGACTGCTGTCGGGCGGTCAGCAGCAGCAACTCGCGATCGCCCGCGCCCTCGCAACCAATCCCCGCATCCTGCTTCTGGACGAACCGACCGAAGGCATCCAGCCGAACATCGTCCACGAGATCGGCCAGACGCTGCTCCGGCTCAACAAGGAATTCGGCATCACGCTGCTCCTGACCGAGCAGCACATCAAGGTGGCGCGAAAGCTCGGCGACGCCTTTCTCATGATGGAGAACGGCCGCATCGTCGCACGGGGCCCGATTGCCGAGATGACCGACGCGCTCGTCACGCGCCACATGACCATCTGACCTCAAACGAAAGGGAAGCCTCATGGAATCGATACCGAAAAAGGGAACTCCCGAGCGGCAACGCCTCATCGACGAGCACAAGGCCTGCATCGTCTCGATGAAGGGCGTCGCCGGCTTCTCCGTGCTCAAATGCGGCACGCCCGGCGACACGACCGAGATCTCCGGCGGTGTCCATGCGGACCCGGTGTTGAAGCGCATACTCCTGCGCATGCGCGGCGAGAGCCCGAAGGGCAAGCTGATCGTCGTGTGCACCAAGGTCGATGCGGAGTGGAGGATCGCCCGCCTGTCCGGTGTCCGCGGAGTGCCGCCGGAGCTCGTCGACGACAAAGTCTATACCGACGAGCAGGAGATCCAGCACCAGATCTTCCTCATGCGTCTCGACGAGTTGCCTGAGAGATACGGCTTCCCCGAAGACTTCCACGAGGGCTGGAAGCGCAAGGACGACAACTGGCCGGTCACCTGACCGGCGAGATGGATTTTCGACAAACCAGTTCGAGACGTGTTAGCGGAGCGATCCATACATGACATCCATGAGGCTGACTGGCTACGCCGACAAATTCGGTGTTCATCCCGGCGATCCCATCAAGTTCTACGTCAACTGCGACGGTGCGGCCGAGTACGAGGTCGAGATCGTGCAGATGATCAACGGCGATACCAACCCGCGGGGCCCGGGCTATATCGACAAGCCGATCGAGGCCGCCGTTAACGGGACGTACAAGGGGCGCAAACAGATCATCCACGGTGGGTCCTACGGCTTCGTGCCGGATGCCAAGCCGTTTCACGTCGACAGCTTCACGCTGCAATGCTGGATCTGGCCGACGGCGCCGAAGACCCACCCACGCTACTGGAAGCATGGTGCGCAGGGTCTCGTCACCAAATGGTCGAAGGACTGCGGCTACGGGCTCTTCGTCGGCGAGGACGGCTGCCTGGAGCTGCGCATCAACGAGCACAGGATCACGACGGGCGTTCCACTGCGCGACCATGCCTGGCACTTCTGCGCGGCGACCTTTGATGCCGCGACGGGCGACGTCGTCCTATATCACGAGCCGCAGGTCGTCTACGCGCTGGATCCCATCGTCGAGCCGGTGAAGGCGAACCTCAAGGTTGCGATCAGCCATGCGCCGGTACCGACCGCGTTGGGGGCATACGTCGAGGCGCTCTCCCCCGAGGATCCTCTCGCGGCGGCGTCCATGCCGCCCGGGGTCGTGTTCGCTGGCAAATACAACGGGAAGATCGACAGCCCGCGCATCTGCAAGGCCGCGCTGTCGCGCCAGGACATCGAGACGATGAAGCTCGGCGCCCAGCCCGGGCTCACCGAGCGCCGCAACAGCGGGCCGTCGGGGCGCCTGTCCGAAACGATCGTCGCCGCGTGGAACTTCGGCTCGGGCATCGACACGATCGCCTGCAAGGACGAGGGACCCTATTGCTTCGACGCCAAACTGGTGAATTGCCCGAACCGCGGCATGACCGGCTACAATTGGTCCGGCACGGTATTCGACTGGAAGCACGCCCCGCACGAGTACGGCGCGATCAGTTTCCATGACGACGACGTCGATGATGCGCGCTGGAGCGTCGACTTCGAATGGACGGTGCCGGAGAGCGGCGTCAAGAGCCGCTTCTATGCGGCGAAGCTCACCACCGCGGACGGCGACGAGGACTTCATCCCGTTCTGGGTCGTTCCCCGCGTCGGCGAAGAGACATCGAAGATCGCGGTGATGGTGCCGACGATCAGCTACATGGCCTATGCCAACGAGCACGTCGCCTGCAACGCCGGCGGTGCCGAGCTATTCATCTACCGCGTGCCGATCATGCAGCAGCAAAACATGTTCCTTGCGGAGCATCGCGAGTACGGCGGTTCGATCTACGACACCCACACCGACGGCACCGGCATCTCGATCTCGTCGCGCCTGCGGCCGATCCTCTCGATCCGTCCGAAGTACGACCACTTCCTGGCGCAGGCGCCGTGGCAATACCCGGCCGATCTCCATCTCATCTACTGGCTCGAGACGATGGGCTACGAGTATGACGTCTTCACCGACGAGGACATCACCTACGACGGGTTGGCCCGCATCGAGAACTACAACGTGATCATCACCGGCTCGCATCCGGAACACAACAGCGGGCCGCAGCTCGATGCGCTCCACAACTACACCCAGCGCGGCGGCCGCTTGATGTATATGGGCGCCGACGCCTGGTACTGGGTGCATTCGTACCACCCGGCCTACGAGGGCAAGGGGCGCGGCGTCGTCACCGAGATGCGACGTTGCGAGTCCGGCATCAGGACATGGCGCGCCGAGCCCGGCGAGTATTACCACCAGGGCACCGGCGAGCTCGGCGGCATGTGGCGCTACCGAGGGCGCTTCCTTCATTCGGTGGCCGGCGTCGGCATGTCATCGGAGGGGTTCGACGTGTCGAGCTACTTCTCGCGCACGCCGGACAGCCTGGACCCGCGCGTCGCCTGGGCCTTTGAAGGCATCGGCTACGACGAGAAGCTCGGCAACTTCGGCCTCGTGGGTGGCGGTGCCGCCGGACTCGAGCTCGACATCGTCGATACGATGCTGGGCTCGCCGCCGCACACGCTCGCCGTCGCGACGTCGGCGGGGCGCCACACCGAGGCCTACCTGCTCGTCATGGAGGACTTCGGCTTCAACCAGCAGGGTCTCGACGGGACGACGCATCCGCGCGTTCGCGGCGACATCGCGTTCCACGAGACACCGAACGGCGGGGGCTGCTTCGCCTTCTCGTCGATCGCTTTCTGCGGCTCGCTGCCCTGGAACAAATGCGACAACAACATCTCGAAGCTGGTGGGGAATGTGCTCGACCGCTTCGCCGCCGACGGGCCCCTCCCGGCACCGGCGGCCGACGCGATCAAGCATCGCGGGCGCGCCGATTACGATCCCGAGCCGATGGAGCATCGCAGCCGCACGGCGCGCGGCGAGCCCTTGCCGGCCTGAGCGCATGCATCTCGCAACGCGTCGTACCGGGGAGGCGGGCTCGATGAAGCCGGTCTTCCGGTTGCCTCCCTCGGCCTACCGGTCGCTCGCCTTCCAGGCCAGGGAGGACGCGGCGATCTGGACGCGGACATGGGTCGGGCTCGGCTTTGCCACGGACATCTCGCAGGCGGGCGACATCCTGCCGGCCACGGTCGGCAATCATGGTGTCCATGTCGAGCGGCAGGCCGACGACACGATCGTCGGTCGCTTCAACAAGGCCCAGCACGGCGGCTGCCGAGCCGTGCCATTGCAGTGCCAGACCGGCACGAAGACCAGGTGCTCGTTCACGGCCTGCGGCTATAGCCGCGACCGCGGCGCGATCCTGATGCGCGATGCGGATCGGCTGCTGCATCTCGACCAGTATCTCGGCCTTCGGCCCGAACGTCTGCTAACCGTCGCCACGGCGATGTGGGGACCCGTGGTTGCCGCGAGGCTCGATCCGCTGACGACTGCGGCTCTGGACTGGCCGGAACCGGGGATCGGTCTGGAAGCGGGGACACCGTGGCCGAACGGCGAGACGCTGTGGCTGGAGCGCGAGGCGAATTGGAAGCATGTGCTGGTCGCCTTCGCCGCGAACGACGGAGGATTTAGCGCGACCGCGCACTTTCCCAACGTCGTGGTGCTCGACGGACCGGGCGTGCGCTGCTTTGTCGTGCTGCAGCCCACGGGGCTGCACCGGACGCTCTGCCGCGCCCGTGTCTTCGACACCGGCACCGCGGGGTCGGCGCTGCTGGAACGCGAAGCGCTGAGCGAAATCAGGGTGCGGTGCGAGCGCGCAGAGGCGTGGCAGGCCGACGAGCCGAACGTCCTGCGAGATGGCGACGCTGCTCCGGCACGTGCCTGGCTCGAAGACCAAGTCGCCGCGGCCTTCGATACGCTCGACGACGAGAAGCGCAGCGGCCCGCTCTATCGAGCAAAAGACAAAGGAGACTTTTGATGAGCGGTGCGGCGCGGACTGGTACGACGGACCACCTAAACGAGGCGGTCGCCGCCTACATGCGCCATGATCACGCGGCCGCGCTGGCGCTGTTCCGCCCGCACGCGGAGGCCGGTGACGCCGAGGCGCAGGCGTGGGTCGGCGCCGTCTATGCCAATGGCAGCGGCAACGCCGGTTCTCTCGCCGAGGCCTTTAAATGGTATATCAAGGCTGCCAACCAGGGGCACGTTGCGGCTCAAACAAATGTCGGTGCCATGTTGGCGATGGGTCAGGGCACACCCCAGGATCTCGAGCGCGGCATTGCCTGGCTCGAAAAGGCCGCGGAGGCGGGCGATCCGATGGCCTGCTACAATCTCGCCACCCTCCACGCAAAGGGCGGCGGCCCGCCGCAGGATCTCGCTCGAGCGACCGAACTGTACCGCTTCGCCGCCGAGACCGGCCATTATCCGTCACAGGCGCGGCTCGGCCATCATTATGCGCATGGGCTCGGTATCGAGAAGAACCGTGTCTCGGCGTTCGCATGGCTATCGCTCGCAGCCCAACATGGTGTTGGTGCCGCGCTGAACGCCTTGGAAGCCGTCGTTTCGCAGATGTCCGCCGAGGAAAAACAGAGCGGCCTAGCGCTGGCCCGCAAGCTGCGATCGAGCACCAACTCCGGCGGCTCCACGCTCAACCCCCTGCCGGCCTAGACATGGCCGAAAGCGTGCAGCAGATCAAGTTCGAGTTGATCAGCTACGTGAAGGAGTTCGGCGGCGATTTCGCGCAGTGGTCGATCGGCAGAGCTTTCGACGCGCGGAAATCCCTATTCGAGGTACACGAGGTCGATCCCATCCAGGACATCTGGCTTTGGAAGCCCGCCCTTACCTGTTCGGCAGCAGCGATCGTGGTGAAGTGGATGACACAGCGTCAGAAAACCCGATCTGTGTTTGAAGATGAAGACGGGCATTGCGTTTTTATTTTCAAGAGGCAGTTCTCGACAGCAGACGTGGACAACTTCTGATGGATTGTTGTTGGTGCGGTACGATTGTCTGCTGGTCGCCACAGTTGACTTAAAGTTGCTAATCTGCACGTACATAATGCTGCGCTAGATGCACCTGTTCCGAGGCTAGACGAACGACCGCTCCCAGCACCTGCATCGAACGCTTGGAACGGCGGGGTTTTGGCGCATATCAGTGATCTGCGTCGGTTCTCGACGTGATCGCCGTATTGCACGTGCATCATGTTGCGGAGACCGGTTCGATTCTGAGGAAAACAGAGAGGTTCGCCCTCCGCCGGAAATCCCATCTCTGGGTCGAATGGGTGTCAAAAAAATTGGTTCGCGCCAGAGAACGGAACGCGCCGCACCTGAATCATAGTCCGCAGCGGTTCAGGCTGGTCGCGACAGCCCGATTGCGGCCCACTGATCGCGCCATGATGCCGGTGCATCGCTCAGGCGCGTTGCATTGACACCGCGCGGCAGACGCCCCTGCACCGCAGCTTGCACAAGCTTCGGATCGAGGAAGGCCAGCGACACCGTCAGCCGGATCGTCCGCTCTGTCTTACCAGCGCGCGCCGCGAGCACATGCGTCGTCGTTCCGGCCATGATCATCTTCAACCAAGCCCTCCCCTGTGCGATCGAACGCAACAGGTTTTGCTGCTCCTGGCGAGCGATCGGCCTTATGGTACCCAACGCTTCTTCCGGCATGATGATCGAACGATGCCGCTTGTGCGGTATGGCAACAAAAGGAACCACGACACGCTGCGGTTCAGCCGCCGCGTCCCAGTCATCAGAGCCAACGTCCGTCGGCGCAGGCGCTTCACGATCCTCCCGCGGCGATGCCAGGGCTTGCTGGACGGCCGCACGACGCCAGACAAGTTCCAGGGTTTCACCGTGCGCGATGACGCGAAGGTCGATTTCTTCGAAGAACGCCGGCAGCGCCGCCCCTTGATTGAGTGCGCTGGCATCGTCACCGCGATCGACCATGGAGGCGCGCAGCCCGGCGATCACACAGGTCTCGACATCGGGGGCGGGCATGCGGCGGATCGTTGTGGCGTCCGCCTTGCCGCCGTGCCCTGTCGCTGTCGTGACGTAGTACCGGTAGCGAATGCCTCCCTTGTTCGTGTGGGTCGGCGTCATGCGGATACCCTGGCCATCGAAAAGCCGTCCCTCCAGCAAGGCTCGGGTTCTGGTCTTACGAACGTCGGCATGCCTGAGGTTGATTGCCAGCAACCCCTGCACGGCGGCGAACTGCTCGACGTCGATAATGGGTTGGTGCTCGCCCTCGTAGCTGGAGCGGCGATGATTGATCTCGCCGAGGTAGTGCCGGTTGTGCAGCATGTAAGAGAGCGGCCCATTGGTTAAGGGCACGCCGCCGATCTTGGTGCCGGAGGCGAGAAGGCGCGGGCGCGTGAGGATGCCGCGGTCTCGCAGATCGCGCCGCAACGCCGTCAACGAGCCGAGATCGAGGTAGCGTTGGAAAATAAGGCGCACTGTCGCCGCCTCGGCCT
>CAXTFG010000097.1:0-11462 GCA_964243415.1 uncultured Beijerinckiaceae bacterium
CAGGACGTATGCGCAACTACCTCGATTTCGAAAAGCCGGTCGCCGACCTCGAAGCTAAGGTCGACGAGCTGAAAGCGCTCACTCTCGATGGCGAAGGAGTGGCGATCGGCGAGGAAGCGCTGCGACTCGAGGTCAAGGCTGCGCGAACGCTGTCCGAGATCTACGCCACGCTTACCCCTTGGCAGAAAACCCAGGTCGCGCGCCATCCGCAGCGTCCGCATTTCTCGGACTACATCCGTCACCTCATCACGGACTTCACGCCGCTCGCCGGCGATCGCGTGTTCGGCGAGGATCAGGCGATCGTCGGCGGTTTCGGCCGCTTTCGCGGATCTTCGGTTTGCATCTTGGGCCAGGAAAAAGGCTCGGACACCGAGAGCCGCATCCGGCACAACTTCGGGATGGCGCGGCCGGAAGGTTATCGTAAGGCGGCGCGGCTGATGCGGCTTGCCGATCGCTTCGATGTGCCGGTGGTCTCGCTCGTCGACACCGCAGGCGCTTTCCCCGGCATCGAGGCCGAGGAGCGGGGGCAGGCCGAAGCCATCGCCCATTCCATTGATGTCTGCCTCGCTGTCGGGGTGCCCAATGTCGCGATGATCGTCGGCGAGGGCGGGTCTGGCGGCGCGATCGCCATCGCCAGCTGCAACCGCGTGCTGATGCTCGAGCACTCCATCTACTCCGTCATTTCGCCCGAGGGTGCGTCCTCGATCCTTTGGCGGGAGGCGGGGCGCGCCGAGGACGCTGCCACCAATATGAAGATCACGGCGCAGGATCTGCTGCGCTTCGGCATCATCGACGAAATCGTGGCCGAGCCACCCGGCGGCGCCCATCGCAACCATGCAGACGTCATGCGATCCGTCGGTGACGCCATCGCCGGCTCGCTGTCCGAACTCGCCCCAATGGGTCGTGATGCGATCCGGGCGGCCCGCACGGAGAAATTCTTGGCCATGGGTCGCAAGATCTGAGCAGGCAGCGCCTTCCCGGCCACACTCGCCGGAAAAGCGCGTCGCTCCGGCGTTCATCATTCGTTTACGGATCTCGCCGAGGGTACCCGCCTTGCGGCTGCCGCAGTGGCTGGCTAAGCCGAGACAAGCGGGGTTGCTTGCGTGCGATCCCTCCAACAGAGTTCGGCCCGTATGCGTCACACGCAGGTTCTCCGCACCATCGCTGGATTGGCGTTCGCCGTTTCGATCTCGGCGACCCTCGCAGGTTGCGATGAGGCGGCGACGGGCTATGCCGGAATCGGAGGTTCGGAGCGCGCGTCCCACCCGCTGTCGCCGGACATGCTGGCGCTCATGGAGAAGAATGGCGTCAACCAGAACTCCCCCGTTCTGATCCGCACCTACAAGAAGGAGGCGGAGTTCGAGATCTGGAAGATGAAGCCGGACGGGCGTTACGTTCACATTAAGACGTTCCCGATGTGCCGCTGGTCCGGCCAACTCGGCCCCAAGATGCGGGAAGGCGACCGGCAGGTCCCGGAAGGCTTCTACCGCATCACGCCGGGCCAGATGAATCCCGCCTCGCAATATTATCTGTCGTTCAACGTCGGCTACCCCAACGCCTACGACCGCGCCCAGGGCGCGACGGGCGGCTCGATCTTCGTCCACGGCGCCTGCTCGTCGGCGGGCTGTTTCTCGATGACGGATGCTCAGATCGACCAGATCTACGCCGTGGCGCGCGAGGCGTTCAGCGGCGGCCAGCAAGCCATCCAGATGCAGTCCTTCCCGTTCCACATGACGCCCGAGAACATGGCGAAATACCGGAATGACTCGAATATCGCGTTCTGGAAGCAGTTGAAGGAAGGTGCCGATAATTTCGAGGTGTCCAAGCAGGACGTCGGGATTGGTGTGTGCTCCCGCCATTACGTGTTCAACACGACGTCACGCAACCTCGATCCGTCTGGTCCGTGCCCGGCCTTGCAGCACGACGGCATCGAGAACGAAGTCGCCGCGAAGGCGGCGGAGGACGATGCCAAGGTCGCGCAGCTCAGCGTAACCACGCCGGCGGTGCGCACGCTCTACGCCGACGGTGGTCAAAACGCCGAGTTCACCCATGCTCAGCTTGCTGACGTGAGCCGTCCGGAAGCGCTGGCCGCCGGTCCGACGGACTGGCTGGTCGAACCGGCGAAATCGAAGAACGTGTCCACTGTCGTCAAGATGGCCGCGAAGAAGGCGGCGAATGGGACGGCCCTCGCCAAGACCAAGGCCCCGAGCGCGGCAGTCGCCGACACCAACGATCGTACATCGTCGATTAGGAAGCCGCTTGTTCCGGCGCCGCAAGCGTCCCTCTGATCCGGCGGAGGGCGGGGGCCTGCCGTGACGGCAACCGCAAGTCGGCAGGTGGCGGAACCGCTGGCCTGCCAGCGCCATCTCTTCGATGTGCCCGACCACGTCAGCTACCTGGATGCCGCAGCGTGGGCGCCGTTGCCGCACGCGGTGCGCGCGGTCGGCGAAGCAGGGATCATCTCGAAAAGCCAGCCCTGGGCCCATTCCCGCGCCGATGCCGCTGTCTGGGCGGAGCGCGCCCGCACAGCCGCGGCCGGACTAATCGGGGCTAGGGCGGACGACGTCGCCATCGTCGGCTCGGTCAGTCATGCGATGGCTACCGCCGCGCGTAACTTGCCGGTGACGCCGGGTGGCCGCCTTCTCCGGGTCGCGGGCGAATTTCCCTCCCTCTGCTACGCATGGGACCGGCTCGCCGAGGAGCGTGGGCTCGTTGTCGACATCGTGCCGCGTCCGGGTGACGGGGACTGGACGGCAGCGCTACTGCAGGCGATCAGCCGTCCAGGTGCGCCGCCGCTTGCTGTGGCCACGCTGACGCCCCTGCACTGGGCGGATGGCACCATCATCGACCTTGAGCGCCTTTCTCCCGTCGTCCGCGCCGCCGGGGGTGCCTTGGTCATCGATGCCACACAGGCCGTCGGCGCCATGGTGGTCGACGTGGCGGCGCTCAGACCCGATTTCCTCGCCTTTCCGACATACAAATGGTTGCTTGGCCCCTACAGCTTGGCCTTTCTGTACGCTGACCCCGAGAGACAACAGGGCCAGCCTCTGGAGGAGAACAACGGCAATCGGGAGCCTGCCGCCGGTGCCAGGCGCTACGACCGTGGAGAGTGCAACGACCCCGTTGCGCTACCGATGGCCGCCGTTGGAATGGAGCTGGTTGGGCACTGGGGCGCGCCTGCCACCGCCGCACGCCTGCGGGTCCTGACCGACGCGCTCGCGGAAGGCGCTGCGACCATGGGCCTGACCGCGGCGCCGCGAGCGCTGCGATCGCCCCATATTCTGGCTCTCCGCAAATTGGGCGGCCTACCAAGCGACTTGGTCGACGGCCTGAAGACAGCGGGCGTCTTCGCCAGCGAGCGGCAGGGCGGGCTGCGCCTGAGCCCTCACGTCTGGGCGAACGAGGCCGACGTGGCGCGGTGTTTGAAGGCCTTGAGCGCCGCCTTGTCTTGACGACTTGATAGCCGCCCAACGTTCACCGCAGCAGCGAGATGAGAGGCCCGGCAACGAGCACGAGTGCGCCGCCGATGCGGCGGAACGGGTTCACGCCTCGGACGATCTCGTCGAGAGACCAGATCGTGAGAGCGCCCGTCTCGACGAAATGCACTGTGCTCTCGATCGAGCCCCGCGGCTTCAGCGCGAGACGCGCGGCCAGCGCACCTACATAGATCAGCAGCGGCAGATTGGGCGTCTGGCCGATCACGATCTTTCCGGTGGTGCGGTCCTCGAAGACCCAGCGAAAGACGCTTTTCGGAGATCGGTCGAAGTCGTTCATTTGGGCCCGATCGACTGAGGTTTACTCCCTCCAAGCTCGCCGGACCCGTATTCGTTGCTACGCGCTCGCTTTGCGGAGAGAGTGTCGTCCTACCTTGCCGTTGGTCCGCCACCGATCTTTAGTTGGCGACGATGATTTCATGTACGCTGAAAAGGCCGCCGATATCCGTCCAGGTGCGATTTGGTCGCCAGTTCGCTCGGCGCACCAAGGACTCGAAACCGGCAAGCGTGTACTTGTGCGAGTTCTCGGTGTGGATCGTCTCGCCTTCGCGAAAGGCGAAATGCCGGCCGAGGAGCGTGACGACCTGTGATCGGGCACTAACGAGATGCATCTCGACGCGGCCTTTGGCGCCGTCGAAGACCGAATCGTGCGTGAAGGCGCCGAGATCGAAATCGGCGCCGAGTTCACGATTGGCACGAACGAGAAGGTTCTTGTTGAACGCCGCCGTAACCCCGGCCGCGTCGTTGTAGGCCGGTAGCAGGATCGACGTTTCTTTAAAGAGATCGACGCCGATGATGAGACGACCGCGGGCTCCGACCACGCTCGCCATGCGTCCGAGCAGGTCTATGGCGTCTTCAGGCTTGAAGTTGCCGATCGTCGATCCCGGGAAGAAGCCGAGCCGCGGTCGTCCCGCGAGGTCGTCGGGCAGAATGAGGTCGGCGCGAAAGTCACCGAGGACTGGATGCACGCGCAATCCCGGGAAGCGCCGGCGCAACCGACGCTCCGCATCGTCGAGCGCGGTCCGAGAGACGTCGAGCGGCACGTAGGCTGCGATCTTGTCGAGTGCTTCGAGAAGGATCTCGGTCTTGCGACTCGACCCCGAACCGAACTCGATCAAAACCGAGCCGGTCTCCGTGTCGGCTGCGATGTCGCCGACGCAGTCCCGCAAAATGCCGATCTCAGTCCGCGTCGGATAATACTCCGGAAGGGCGGTGATCTGTTCGAAGAGGTCGCTCCCTCTCGCGTCGTAGAGGTATTCGCACGGGAGCGTCTTTTGCGGCTCGCTGAGCCCGCGCAACGCGGCCTCGGCGAAGCCGTCCTCGGTCGGCGGCGGTGGTCGTCGAAGGTCGTGCGTCATCGGTCGCTCGCAAGACGGAGGCCGGTGAACTGCCAGCGCTGGTGCGGGTAGAAGAAGTTGCGGTAGGTTGCCCGTTCATGTTCCGGCGGCGTGATGCAGGACGACCCGCGTAGAACTTGCTGCGAGCACATGAATTTCCCGTTGTACTCCCCGATGGCGCCGGGCGCCGCTTTGTAGCCGGGGTAGGGCAGGTAGGCGCTTTGCGTCCACTGCCAAACCTGACCGAACATCTGACGATCGCCGTCGGATGGCGCAGCGGGCGCCAAGCGTCTTACCGGGCTTGCTCCGGTTTCTCCGCCGGTGGCTACGGCGTGCTCCCACTCGAACTCGGTCGGCAAGCGCGACCCTGCCCAACGTGCGTATGCATCCGCTTCGTAGAAGCTGACATTCGCAACCGGAGTCGCAAGGTCGAGCGGCTGCATGCCGTACAGCCCCATTTGCGTCCAGGCGTCGTCGCGGCGCTCCCAATACAGCGGCGCCCCCCAAGCGCCGGTGCGGACCGCGCCCCAGCCATCGGCGAGCCAGAGCGACGCGGTGCGATAGCCGCCGTCCTCGACGAAACGCAGCCATTCGCCATTGGTCACCAGCTGGTCCGCCAGCGTAAACGGCTGCAGGAGCGCGCGATGGCGTGGTCCCTCGTTGTCGAACGAGAACGCATCGCCGGCGTGGCCGATCTCATGAATACCGCCGTCGTACTCCGTGAAGGTCGGCTCTCTCGCGGGCCGCGCCGGAGTGTTCGAGGCGGAGTAAGCGGGCCGAAGCGGCTGACCGGCGAAGAGGCTGAGGATGTCGGCGAGCAGGAGTTCCTGATGCTGCTGTTCGTGATTGATTCCGATCTCGACCAGCGCCGCCACCTCAGGCCGCTCCAGAGTACTTGCTGCGACCAATGCCTCAAGCCCTGCGTCGACGTGGGCGCGATAGGCGAGGACCTCATCGTGAGAAGGTCGCGTGAGCAGGCCACGGAGGTTGCGCGGCTGCCGCGCGCCTTCTGCCTCGTAATAAGAGTTGAAGCAGAACGGAAAGCGGGGGTCGAATAACCGGTAAGAGGGCAGGTAGGGCTTCAGCAGGAAAGTCTCGAAAAACCAGGTGACGTGCGCCAAATGCCATTTCGTCGGGCTGGCGTCGTCATTTGCCTGCACGACTTGATCCTCCGGCGACAATGGCGCGGCGAGATCGAGGGAGTGGCGGCGGGTCGCGAACAGACGACGGACAAGGGTTAGTCGAAATGGCGGCGAGGACTCCTCGTCCGGAACGCGAAGTCCTGCGGTCATGATGTTCCCGATACACTGGACGCGTGTGGGTCGCAGAACATCAGCCTTTGCCTATGGTTCCGCGCCGGGGTGTTTTCGCGGCCGAACCGGTTGGCGATCTTCGATCGGTTCCCGCCGTCGCTGGGCGCGACCTAAAAGGAGGGCTGCCTTGGCGTTGACGAGTCCGACCTCTCCGCCGAAGCCGAACCAGCGTCGGGGTGAGCGCCGTTCCCGCTCGACTAGGTGCTCCGCGATGGCCACGAGCGTCGTCGGCTCCGCCATCGAGAGGCCGGGGTGAAGCGCCTCGAGCGCGCCGGGCCGGCGACTATAGTGGCGTGCACGCGTTTTGATCAGGGACTGTACGGATCGACGGGCCGCGACCGACGTCTCCGTTCGCCAGCTGTTCTCCCGGGGATCAACATCCATCACCAGCTCCTTTCGTTGAAGGAACCAATATTAGGTAAAAATACCAGAGTAAAGGTATATTTACCTTAAAACCGTTCGTGGACTGCTTGCTTTCGTACCAGGCAGGATCATGAGGATGGGCGACGCCCAGACGATCGCCACGTCGCGGATCGGCGGCGCGTTGTGGCTCTCGAGATCAAAAGTGTCAGCGCTCGTACCGCGCCGTATCGTCTTGAGAAAGCGCTTACCGTCGGCCGTTCGCACCGCGGCCTCTCTCCCAGAGATGGCGGCCGGGTCGTGTTCGGCCTCGCTGCAGATGACAACGTCGCCGGCATTGTAGCGCGGCCACATGCTGTTACCCTCGACTTCGAAGGCAATAGTATTTGGCGGGACGGAAAGGGGCAGTTCGACTTCGTCGAGACCTTCCGGCGGGATCTGCTCGTACTCTGGGAGGATCTCGGCGCCGGCGCCGATGCGTCCGAGGATGCGGACGGTCGACGAAGACGCGCTCTCGCCGACACCTTCCAGAAGCCACGCCGCCGTCGTCTGGAGGACGGGTGCCAATGCGACGAGTGTCTCCGTTGTGATGCCGCGCCGGTCGTCGTTCTGAACGGCCCGACGCAAGTTCCGAATCGCATCGGGCTTCTTCGCTGCCAGTGAAGCGGCGTGAGCCGACAACCCGAGTTCGAAAAGGCGGCTTTCGATCCGCGATAGGACATCCTTCAAAGACATATCGGTAGAAACGCCGACGAAGACGTTACGTCACCCGGTAATTTAACCGTTGACATGCAAGGTATGGATACCGAATGTCACGAAATGACACATTGTACCTCCCGCTCACTCCGCACCCGATGGTCAGCTTCGCGGGTCGCCCGCCTTGGTTTTCTTGTCGGCCAAGGCTGGGATGCGAAACGGGTCGCCGACGATCCAGCAATTGCGTCCACCCCCAACAACGTTCACCGTCAGGCGCAACGCTTTGGTTTAGCCTTTCGCGACGCAGCGGGCTTGCGGCTGCCTCAAGAGGTTTCCGCCCGCTTCGACGTTGCTGCGCGACGACGCGGGGTCACCCGTGACGGTTTCATTCGCACCCTCCTCGTCGCCGCGGGCTCCACTGAGGCCCTCATCGAGAACATCGTCGATGACGGCGCCTGACGTCCTCGACGACGCCGCGCGGAGCGAGGGCACGGTCGTCCCGATGCTTTGGACCCCCGAGCACGTCGGCCGCCGGCTCGTCGAGGCGATGCGCACGCTTGACCGGCTGCCCAAGGTGAAAGGGCCGCGGCCCGCCGGCAATCATTGGCCGCGGCATCGCCTTGAGTGGGCGGACCAACTGGCCCAGGCCGAATTGCCGGAAGCCGAGCGGCGCGAGCGCGAAACGCGGTGCAACGAAATCGCCTTGCGCCCGAGCGGTGCCGATATCGATCGAATGGATCGCGCGTTGGACTGGCTGCGCGGCCTGCGGGAGGTTGATGCAGGCTTGGCGCTTGTGACGAGCTTGTGGGCTCTCCGAACGGCGCGGGGCAGGTCGGTCCGCGCGCTGTGCCGCGAAAAGGGCTGGGCGCCGGCGACGCTCTATAAATTGCGCGGTCGAGCGCTGGAGCATCTCGCAGCGGCGCTGAACGGCCGCGGCACCCCCGTCTTTTGACGTCGTCGTCGCTTCCGAGCGGGCGTCCCGCATGCTATCTCGCGAACGATGCCGAAGGAGTCCGCCTTGCGTTTCGTCCTCATTGCCGTTCTGGTCGCTCTCGGCGTTGCGGCGCCCGCCCTGGCGCAGATGCAGCACCATAAGGATCAGCCGGACAATCCCGCCGACAAGGCCTTCATCGACGCGATGAACGACATGATGGTCGGCATGCATCGCAATATGCCGACGGGTGACACTGACCGGGATTTCGTGCGCATGATGGTGCCGCATCACCAGTCGGCCGTGGACATGGCGAAAGCCGAGCTGCAATACGGCAAAGATGCAGACCTCAGGGTGCTCGCTCAGGCGATCGTCAATGATCAGGAACGGGAGATCGCGCTGATGAAGGTCTGGGAAGACAAGCACCCGAGATAGCGAGTGAGGTGAGCCGATGCTGCGTTTGAGAGTGGCCATTCCGGCAGCGGCGCTGGCTTTGACGCTCGCCGGCTGCGACCCGCGCGACTGCGCGCTCGGCATCGCGCATCGCGATTGCTATCCCAAAGGATCGGCGCTTGCGGCTTTTCCGCAGGACGACGCGATCTGCCGGAGCTACGGTCTCGACCCCGGCACTCACGACTACGCCGTGTGCCGCAACCAGAAGCGCCATGAGCGCCAGCTAACCGAGCGCGCCACCGATTTCGGCTTCCTGGAGGAACCGCTCACCCCGGACGTCCGGCCCGTCTACCAGGTGAGGTAGCGAGCTCACTTGAGCGCGCCGACCCCCGTCTTGCTGATCACTTCGTCCTGGTCGCCCGTCCCACCGCTGCAGCCGATCGCGCCGATGAGCTTGCCATCCTCGATGAGCGGAATGCCGCCGGGCGAGGCTGTGAGCTGCGGGTCGAGCGTGCCGATATAGGTCTTTCCTGCATCGTAAAGCGCAAAAAACAGCCGAGTCTCGCGCCGAAACCGGGCGGCGGTGCGCGCCTTGTTCTGCGAGATTGTGATCGATGCCAGCTGTGCACCGTCCATCCGTTCGAAGGCGACAAGTTCGCCATGCGTATCGACGACGCTGATGTTCATCTTCCAGTTTCGTTTCTTGGCTTCGGCTTCCGCCGCCGCCACGATCTGCTTCGCGCGCTCGACGCCGATCGGGGCGCCGTAAGGAACGTCGAAAGGCATTTTGTCGGGCACAACCGGAGCCGGAGCGGGCGCAGGTTGCTGAGCGTTGACGTGGAGCGACGATGAAAGGAGCAACGACATGCCGAGAAGGATGATCTGACGCTTGACCAAGGGTGTGCTCCGATTCTGCGAGGCTCGTATCCTTGCGGAAATCGCGCGCCGCACAAACCCGTCTTTCGATCCCCCAAGCTCGATCAGCTAGAGATCGACGCCTTCGATGCAGGCGAGCATCTCCGAGATTTTAGCGGGGAAGGCCGGCGGCGGCGATTTCCGCGCTCATGCATGTAACGAGGACGACATCCCCACCGTAGGGATAGAGAGCTGCAGTGAGCCGGCCTCCGGGACCTGCGGCCGTCAGCTAGGCCGAAAGCTGCCGCGATGGTTTCGAACGTCCGTTTGGTCGTATCGCAGATCGTCTTCGAAGCTCTTAAGGTCGAAGTTCGAAAGTCGAGGCGCAAGAATGACGGACATCGCCCCCGAGATCGCTGGCGATGTTTCGCGAACCGCAGACGCCCCGTTTCCTGCGGCATCGTCGGTAGCGAGCGCCTCGCGAAGTCAGGCGTTTGAAGACCTGCTAACGGCGAAGCGGCGGACGATCGCACCGATGCTGATCTTCTCGCTCGGCTTCTTCTTCGGCATCATGCTCCTCGCCGGTTTTGCCCGCGCATTCATGGCCGAGAAGCTCATCGGCTCCCTCAACGTCGGCTATGGTCTTGTCGTGGGCATCTATCTCGTCTGCTGGACGGTGGCGATCTTCTATTACCTGGTCGCGACGTTTTATCTTGATCCTCTCGCAAACAGGTTGCTCGCCGATCAGGCGCTTCGTGCGAACGTCTCCGAGAGGGTCACCGAATGAAGCTGTTTGCGCTCCTCATCTTCGCGCTGATCTTGGGCATTACACTCGCGATCACCTATTGGGCCGCCAGCAGAACCAAGACGGCGAGCTCGTTCTACGCCGCCGACAGCAGTTTGGGAGCGGCCGAAAACGGCTTCGCTCTGGCGGGCGACTGGATGAGTGCGGCCGCTTTTCTCGGTTTCAGCGGGCTGACCGCACTCTACGGGCTCGACGGATCGCTCTATGCCGTAGGTGCTCTCGCGGCGTTTCTGGCCATTCTCCTGCTCATTGCCGAGCCGCTGCGTAACACCGGCAAATACACGCTCGGCGACGTGATCGCATTTCGCATGCAGCGGCCCGCCGCGCGATTGGCCGCCGTCGTCGGCACCATCGTCGTCAGCTTGGCCTATCTCGTCCCGCAGATGGCCGGCGGCGGCGTGCTCATCAAGCTCCTGCTCGGTGTGCCTTACAGCATGTCGATCGTCGTCGTCGGTCTCGGGATGATCGTCTACGTCATGTTCGGCGGTATGCTGGCCACGACCTGGGTGCAGATCGTCAAGGCCGTGCTTTTGCTCGGCACCGCGGCGATCCTCGTTGTCATGATACTCGCCAAATTCGGCTTCAATCCTTTGTCGGTCTTCGCGGCGGCCGAAGCGAAATACGGAGCGCGCTTCCTCGCGCCGGGCAATTACCTGAAGAACCCGCTCGATCAATTGTCTCTCGGCTTGAGCTACGCCTTCGGGACGGCCGGTCTTCCGCACGTGCTTACCCGCTTCTACACCGTGCCCGACGCTAGGACCGCGCGGAAGTCGATCGTCTGGCTTATGTTCCTGGCCGGGACCTTCTTCTTCGTCACGATACTGATCGGTTTGGCCTCTGCGACCTTCGTCGGCCAGGACGCGATCCGTGCCGCCGACAAGGGCGGCAATCTCGCCTTGCCGCTGCTGGCGCAATATCTCGGGGGCGGTGCTGACAGCCTCGGCGGTCAGGCCTTCCTCGCCTTCGTTGCCGCCGCGGCGTTCGCCGCCATCCTCGCGGTCGTGGCGGGGCTGACGCTGTCGACATCGGGCGCGATCGCGCACGACCTCTACGTCATGGTCATCAAACGCGGCGACGTGAACGAGAAGACACAGGTGCGCGTCGCCAAGGTGTCGACGATCGCCGTCGGCGCCGTCGCGATCCTGCTCGGGTTGCTCGCGCAAGGCGTCAACGTCGCCGTGCTGGTTATCCTCGCGATTTCCGTTGCGGCGAGCGCCAATTTTCCGGTCATCCTGCTGTCGCTGTTCTGGCGGCGCTTCAACACCGCGGGCGTGATCG
>CAXTFG010000098.1:0-11457 GCA_964243415.1 uncultured Beijerinckiaceae bacterium
CCGCAGCACTCGAAGGAAGGCCTCCACTGACACGGCTCTCGACCCTCCTGCCCGACGCGCGTCTCCCGTCCGGCCTCGGCTGTATCGAGGTCTGCGGCATTGTCGCGGACAGCCGGGCGGTCAAGCCGGGTGTCGCATTCTTCGCCGTGCCGGGGTTGAAAGCGGACGGATCGGAGTTCATCCCGCAAGCGATCGAGAAAGGCGCCATCGCGATCGTGGCCGAACGACAGCCCGCGCACGCTGTCCCGGGCATCGCTTTTCTTCTGGTGGACGACGTGCGCCGTTCCCTCGCCCACGCCGCCGCTGCCCTGATTCCGCGCCAGCCCGAAACGATCGTGGCCGTCACCGGAACGAGCGGCAAGACCTCGGTCGCCGCCTTCTGCCGGCAGATCTGGCTGAAGCTCGGCCGTCCCGCCGCTTCGCTCGGCACGATCGGCATCGTCGCGCCAAACGGCAGCGTGTACGGGTCCCTGACGACGCCGGACCCGATCAGCCTCCACGAGAGCCTCGACAAGCTCGCACGCGACGGCGTGACCTGCCTCGCCCTGGAAGCCTCTTCCCACGGCCTCGAACAGAAGCGGCTCGACGGCGTGCGCCTCGCGGCAGCCGCGTTCACGAATCTGTCACGCGACCACCTCGATTATCACGGCACGCTCGAGGCCTATCTCGCCGCCAAGCTGCGGCTGTTCACGACGCTGCTCCCGGCCGGCGCTCCCGCCGTCGTCAACGCGGACAGCGACGTGGCCGAAGCGGTGGTTGCGGCCTGCACGTCCCACCGCCACGATGTTTTCACCGTCGGGCGCGGCGGCGCGAGCTTGCGCCTTCTTGAGGCCCGCGCCGACCACCTTGCCGTTGCGCTGACCCTCGAGATTGAGGGGCGGCGGCTAGCCGCGCGGCTGCCGCTCGCCGGCGACTTCCAGGTCTCGAATGCGCTCGTTGCCGCCGGCCTGTGCATCGCGACCGGCAGTCCCGCTGAGGCCGTTCTAGAGGCTCTCGCCAGCCTCGAAGGCGCCCCGGGCCGCCTCGAACTCGTCGGCGAAAAGCAGTTCGCCGATGGCGCGCTCGGCGGAGCGCCCGTCTTCATCGACTACGCCCACAAGCCAGATGCGCTCGAAAACGTCCTGGGCACGCTGCGGCCGCTGGCAAAGCGCTCGCTCACGGTGGTGATGGGGTGCGGCGGGGATCGCGATCAGGGCAAGCGACCAATCATGGGAGCGATCGCGTCGCGGCTCGCCGACCGCGTCATCGTGACAGACGACAACCCGCGCTCGGAGCAGCCGGCCACGATCAGAAGAGCCATCCTCGACGGTGCGCGGGAAGGCGCTGCGGAGGTCGTCGAGATCGGTGATCGCGCCGCCGCCATCAACGCGGCGGTTGTTTCGTTGGCGGCGGGCGACGTGCTGGTGATCGCCGGCAAGGGGCATGAGACGGGCCAGATCGTCGGTGGCACGGTGCTCCCCTTCTCGGACCTTGACTGCGCAAGGCGCGCTCTGCAGAACCACGCCGCCAGGGAGCTACCATGAGGTTGCCATGAGGCTCCGATGAGCCAACCTCTTGATCCGGCCCGCCCGGATCCGCTTTGGACGGGCCCCCTCTGGACAGGACCGCTCTGGACCGGGCTCGGCCTCGTTGCGCCGTTGCAGGCGCGCGTCAACGGCGGCCTGCCACCGGCGGTGAGCGGCATTTCCATCGACACCCGGACGCTGCAGCCCGGGGATCTCTATTTCGCGATCAAAGGCGACCGTTCGGACGGGCACGACTACGTGGCGCAAGCCTTCGCGGCTGGGGCCGCCGCTGCCGTGGTCGACGAAGCGCACGCCGACGCGCTCGCCGGCAGCGGCCCGCTCCTGATCGTGCGCGACGTGCTGGAAAGCATGGGCGCTCTCGGCCGAGCCGCGCGCGCCCGGACCGAGGCACGGATCGTCGCGGTGACCGGCTCGGTCGGAAAGACCTCGACCAAGGAAGCGTTGCGTCTCGCCCTGACCACGGCAGGCGGCAGCGTCCACGCGTCGGCCGCCTCCTACAACAATCATTGGGGCGTTCCGCTGACCCTCGCGCGGATGCCGAAATCGACCAAGTTCGCCGTGTGCGAGATTGGGATGAACCACGCGGGCGAGATCACGCCGCTCGTTGCCATGGTGCGCCCGCACCTCGCCATCGTGACGACAGTGGCCCCCGTCCACCTCGAGTTCTTCCCTTCCGTCGAGGCCATCGCCGACGCGAAGGCCGAGATCTTTTCCGGCCTCGAACCAGGCGGCGTAGCGGTGATCAATCGCGACAGCCCACATTTCGAGCGCCTGGACGCCGCGGCGCGGCGCTCGCCGGCGGGATTGATCTCGACGTTTGGGACGCACGAGGCGGCTGACGCTCGCCTGGTCGACTTCACGCCCGCAGCCACCCACTCGATGGTGCGCGCGCGTGTCGCCGGCCGCGCCCTTTCATTCCGTGTCGGGGCGCCGGGCCGGCACCTCGCCGAGAACGCGCTCGCCGTTCTGCTGGCCGCCCACGCGGTTGGCGCCGACCTCGACGAGGCCGCAGCGGCGCTGGCGTTCTTTCAAGCGCAGAAGGGCCGCGGCGAGCGGGTCACGGTGAAGACGGCCGAGGGATCCTTTGCCCTGATCGACGAGAGCTACAACGCCAACCCGGCGTCGATGCATGCGGCGCTCGCCCTTGCCGGCACCATGACGCCCGGCGAAGGCGGTCGCCGCATCGCGGTTCTCGGCGACATGCTGGAACTTGGAGTGCGATCGCGCGAACTTCACGCGGCATTGGCCGAGGATGTCCAATCGAACAGGTTCGACTTGGTCTTCGCAGCCGGGCCCCTCATGCAAGCGCTCGCCAGCGCGCTCAAAGGCCATGTCGCCGTTGAATGGCGGCGAGCGGCCGCCGATCTGCAACCGACCGTCGTCGACGCCGTTCGGAACGGCGACGTCGTGGTCGTCAAGGGCTCGAACGGCAGCCGCATGGCGCCAATCGTCGACGCACTTAAAGAGCGCCACGCGCGTGATCACCAGACCGGCGGCAACGCCTTCCGGGCGACGGGGTAAGGACCATCCATGCTCGCCTGGCTCGCCGACCTGACGCCCCATACCGGGGTGCTCAACGTGTTCCGCTACATCAGCTTCCGGGCGGTCGGCGCGGTGTTCACGGCCGGTTTCTTCGTCTTCTTCTTCGGGCCGGCCATCATCTCGGCGCTGCGGCTGAAGCAAGGCAAGGGACAGCCCATCCGCAGTGACGGGCCGGCATCGCACCTGCTTACCAAGAAGGGCACGCCGACCATGGGCGGCCTCATGATTCTCTCCGGGCTCATCGTGTCGACCCTGCTGTGGGCCAACCTCGCCAACTATTTCGTCTGGGTCGTGCTGTTGGTGATGGTCGGGTTCGGCGCCATCGGCTTCTACGACGACTACCTCAAGGTGACGCGGCAGTCGCACGCCGGTTTCTCCGGCCGCTTACGCCTGGCTATCGAGGCGGTGATCGCGCTCGTCGCGTGTACGCTGATGTACCGCTACGGGACCATTCATGCCGGCAGTCTCGCCATCCCCGTCATCAACGGCTACATCGCCGAACTCGGCTGGTTTTTTCCGATCTTTGGCGCTTTCGTGATCGTCGCGGCTGGGAACGCGGTCAATCTTACCGACGGGCTCGACGGCCTCGCCATCGTCCCAGTGATCATCGCCTCGTTCACCTTCGGCCTGATCGCCTGGCTCGTCGGCAACGCGATCTTCTCGCGGTACCTCGGCGTCAACTTCGTGATCGGCGCCGGAGATCTCGCCGTCGTCTGCGGTGCCGTGATCGGCGCCGGCACCGGCTTTCTCTGGTTCAACGCGCCACCGGCGCAGATCTTCATGGGCGACACGGGATCGCTCGCTCTCGGCGGCCTGCTTGGCACCATCGCAGTGGCGATCAAGCACGAGATCGTCCTTGTCATCGTCGGCGGCCTGTTCGTGCTCGAAGCCGTTTCCGTCATCGTCCAGGTGGCCTCGTTCAAGCTGACCGGCAAACGCGTGTTCAGGATGGCGCCGATCCACCACCATTTCGAGCAGCTCGGCTGGTCGGAGTCGCAGATCGTGATCCGCTTCTGGATCATCGCGTTCGTGCTGGCGCTGGTTGGCCTGTCGACTTTGAAGCTGCGGTGAGGGCTGCTTTGGCCTCGCTCCTACTGCCGCATGCGGGAGAGGGAGAGCATCGATCTCGATGACTCCCCTGACCTCTTTCGCCGGCAAGCGGGTCGCGCTGTTCGGCTTGGGTGCCTCGGGCATCGAAGCGGCGCGCGCGCTTACAGAAGGCGGCGCACACGTCTCGGCATGGGACGACAACGAGGTCTCGCGCGACCGGGCGGCCGCGGCCGGCATCTCGATGCTCGATCTGCGGGACGCGGACTGGCACGGCTTCGATTCGTTCGTGCTCGCCCCCGGCGTGCCGCTGACGCACCCCGCGCCGCACTGGAGCGTCGGCCTGGCGCGCGCCGCCAACATCGAGATCATCGGCGACATCGAGCTGTTTTGCCGGGAACGCCGAAAGCTCGCGCCCGATGCGCGCCTTGTCGCCATCACCGGCACCAACGGCAAATCGACGACCACCGCGCTGACGGCGCATCTCTTCCGCTGCTTCGGCTACGACGTGGCGATGGGCGGCAACATCGGCACGCCGATCCTCCAGCTGCCGCCTCCCGCGCATGACCGGGTGCATGTCGTCGAGTGCTCGTCGTACCAGATCGACCTCGCGCCCTCGCTCGCGCCGACCGCGGGCGTGCTGATGAATCTCACGCCCGATCACCTCGACCGGCACGGCACGATGGAGAACTACGCCGCCGTCAAGGCGCGGCTCGTGGCGCAGGCCGACGTTGCGATCGTCTCCGTCGACGATCCCGACAGTGCGGCGATCGCCCAACGGATCGCAGACACGGGCCGTCCCGTCGAGACGATCTCCGTCACGGGCGGTGCCGTCGCGACCGGCATCTCTCTCGACGGCACGCGGCTGATGCGCCATCGAGCCGGTGTGACCTCGATAGCAGCCGATCTGGCAGGCATCCCCGCCCTCCGCGGCGCCCACAACGGGCAGAATGCCGCCGCGGCGGTTCTCGCGCTGGGGCGCGATGCCGAAGATCTCGCGCGGCTGCAGGATGCGCTGCGCTCGTTCCCGGGGCTCGCCCACCGGATGGAGCAGGTCGGTCACCGGAATGGCGTGCTGTTCATCAACGATTCCAAGGCGACCAACGCGGACGCGGCAGAGAAGGCGCTCCTGTCGTTTCCCCGCGCGCACTGGATCATCGGCGGCAAGGCCAAGGCGGGCGGTATCGAGCCGCTGCGGCCGCTCTTTGCGCGAGTCGCCAAGGCCTATCTCATCGGTGCTGCGAGCGAGATCTTCGCCGCCACGCTAGCCCGCGACGTTCCTTTCGAACGCTGCGGCACACTGGACGTCGCGACCCGCCGCGCCGCGGCCGATGCCGCCCTGGAGGCCGAGCGCTCCGGTACGGACGCGGTGGTGCTCCTATCGCCGGCCTGCGCGTCCCAGGACCAGTTCGCTGATTTCGAGAAGCGCGGCGACGCTTTCCGCGCGCTCGTCCAAAGCCTGCTCCAGCGTCCGGCGTGAAAGGCGAGGTTAATCGTTCGCTTCCATAATGGAGCAAGGGGTCGGACATCGTTCGGCCGATCGCGCTCCAACGGCGCGTGCTGGAGAGCAGGCATGGTGTCGCGGGCGCAACGCACGGCCTTGGCGAACTGGTGGTGGACAGTCGACCGCTGGCTGCTCGTCGCCATCACGACGCTGATCGTCGCCGGCATGATCCTGACCATGGCGGCGAGCCCGCCGGTTGCCGAACGCATCGGACTGCCGACCTTCCACTTCGTCAACCGTCAGGCGCTGGCGCTGTTTCCCGCTATTGCCGTCATGATGGGCGTGTCATTTCTGACCCCGCGCCAGGTTCGGCGCGCCGCCGTCATCCTCTTCGTCGTTGCCATGGGCCTGATCATCGTCGCCCTGGTGTTCGGCCACGAGGTGAAGGGGTCGCGACGCTGGATCTTCGGCGTGCAACCGTCCGAGTTCCTCAAGCCGGCCTTCGTGATTCTCATCGCCTGGGCGTTCTCAGAAGGCGGGAAGCGGCGCGACGTTCCGGGCACCCTCATCGCCATCCTGCTCTGGCCGGCGACGATCGTCCCGCTCATGCTCCAGCCCGATTTCGGGCAAACGATGCTCGTGTCGCTCGTGTGGATGGCACTGTTCTTCATGGCCGGGCTGCATTGGTTCTGGGTCGCCGGACTCGGCGGTTTCGGCGCCACAGGCGTCGTCGCGGCCTACAAGTTCGTGCCGCACGTGCGCGCCCGCATCCTCAAGTTCATCGATCCCTCGAGCGGCAACGGCGTCACCGACACCTTCCAGGTCGACACGGCTCTCGAAACGATCAAGTCCGGGCATTGGCTCGGCAAGGGCCCCGGCGAGGGGGTCGTCAAGCGCGTGCTGCCCGACGCGCACACCGATTTCATCTTTGCGGTCACCGGCGAGGAGTTCGGCATCCTGGCCTGCATGGCGCTCTGCGGCGTGTTCGCCTTCATCGTCATCCGGGGGCTGCTCAAGGCATCCCGCAGCGAGGATCCGTTCTGCGCCTTTGCCGGCGCCGGGCTCGTGATGCTTTTCGGCATCCAGGCGGCGATCAATATGGCTGTCAACCTGCATTTGATGCCGGCCAAGGGCATGACGCTGCCATTCATCTCCTACGGCGGTTCGTCGCTGGTTTCGGTGGCGCTCGGCATGGGATTTCTCATCGCCGTCACCCGCAAGCGGCCGCGGTCGGAGATCGTCTACGATCTCGCATCCGCGGGTCGGGACTCCGCGCGCCGTCTCGGACTTGAGCAACCGGCATGAGCCAGCGGCCGGTTCTCGTCGCGGCCGGCGGCACGGGGGGTCATCTCTTTCCGGCGCAGGCGTTGAGCGATGCACTGGGACGCCGGGGGATCCCCGTCGAACTCGTCACCGACGAGCGCGCGTTGCGCTTCGGCGCCGACTTTCCCGCCCGAACGATCCACCACGTCGCCGCGGCGACGCCGACCGGCGGCGGCCTGCTCAAGCGCGGGAACGCGATCGTTCAGCTGGTCCGCGGCACGCATGCCGCCCGCAGCATCGTTCGCCAGACCAGGCCGCGCGCGATGGTCGGTTTCGGCGGCTACCCTAGCGTGCCGCCGGTGCTCGCCGCCACGCAGCTGAAGGTCCCGACCATTCTGCACGAGCAGAACGCGGTCATGGGCCGTGCCAACCGCTTCCTTGCCCGCCGCGTGCAAGCGATCGCGAAAGGCTTCGACAATCTCGTGATCCGCAATCCGGGGATCGCCGCCAAGGCGAAGTTGATCGGTAATCCAGTGCGCCCCAGCGTGATCGCGGCGGCCGCCTTGCCCTACCCCGATTTCTCGGGCGGCCTGCTTCGCATCCTGGTGACCGGCGGCTCGCAGGGCGCCCGAGTCATGTCGGACGTGGTTCCCGCAGCCGTCGCCCTCCTCGACCCGAGCGAGCGCGCGCGCCTGTCGATCGTCCAGCAAGCGCGCGGCGAGGACGAGGCGCGGGTCCGCCGCGCCTACGACACGATGGGTCTCGTGACCGACGTGCAGCCGTTTTTCGCCGACCTGCCGCTGCAGATCGCGCGCGCCCATCTCGTGATCGCGCGCGCCGGCGCTTCGACGGTGTCCGAACTCGCCGTCATCGGCCGACCCTCGATCCTCGTACCGTTTCCGCATGCGCTCGACCAGGATCAGGCCGCCAACGCCGCCCTTCTCGCCAAGACCGGGGCCGCGCTCGTCGTCAAGCAGCCGGCGTTCACGGCGGAATGGCTGGCAGACGCGCTCCGTCTCGCGCTCGTCGACCGCGAAGGCCTGCAGGCGAGAGCGCATGCGGCGAAGGCGGCCGGGATCGCGGACGCGGCCGAGCGCCTCGCCGATCTCGTCGAGTCGATCATGCTGCCGGACGACATTTGATCCGTCTCCGCGATTCCCGCATGGTGACCGCGCCGCGCGTCTCGGACCGAGATTCTCACGTTGCGAGATCGCCGGACCGACATCTGATACGAGACCGCTCTCGGCCCTCCGACGGCGCGGCCTGCGGTCAGCATTGAGAGGAAGCACTCGATGAGGCTCCCGACCGAGCTTGGTCCGATCCATTTCGTCGGCATCGGCGGGATCGGCATGTCCGGCATCGCCGAGGTATTGCTCAACCTCGGCTACACCGTGCAGGGCTCGGACGCGTCGGAGAACGCCAACGTGCAGCGCCTGCGCGACAAGGGCGCGACCGTCCATATCGGCCACGACGCGGCGCATGTGACCACTGCCGAAGTCGTCGTGGTGTCGACGGCGATCCGTCGCGACAATCCGGAACTCGCGGCGGCGCGCGCCGCTCGACTGCCGGTAGTCCGCCGCGCGGAGATGCTCGCCGAGCTCATGCGCCTGAAGCATTGCGTGGCGATCGCTGGCACGCACGGCAAAACGACGACGACATCGCTCGTCGCCGCGCTGCTCGATGCCGGCAAGTTCGACCCGACTGTGATCAATGGCGGCATCATCAACGCCTACGGCACCAACGCCCGTCTCGGCGGCGGCAGCTGGATGGTGGTCGAGGCCGACGAGTCCGACGGCACGTTCCTCAAGCTGCCGGCCGATGTCACTGTCGTGACCAACGTCGACCCCGAGCACCTCGATCATTTCGGGACGTTCGACGCGATCAAGGCGGCGTTCCGATCCTTCGTCGAGAACATCCCGTTCTACGGGTTCTCCGTCATGTGCCTCGACCATCCGACGGTGCAGGAGCTCGTTGGGACGATCGAGGACCGCCGCATCATCACCTACGGCGAGACACCGCAAGCCGACGTGCAGCTCGTCGACGTCGATCTCACGGGCGGCCGCTCACGCTTCTCCGTGATCATCCGTGACTGGAAGACCCGCGGCGAGACGCGCCTCGACAACCTCGAACTGCCGATGCCGGGCCTGCACAACACGCTCAACGCCACGGCGGCGCTCGCGGTCGCCTACGAACTCGGCATCAGCGCGGAGGCGATCCGCGCCGGCCTCGGCAGCTTCGGCGGGGTCAAGCGGCGCTTCACCAAGACCGGCGAATGGAACGGTGTGACCATCTTCGACGACTATGGGCACCACCCCGTCGAGATCGCGGCCGTCTTGCGCGCCGCCCGCGCGTCCACCAAGGGCAAGGTGGTCGCGGTGGTGCAACCGCACCGCTACACGCGGCTGCAGTCGCTCTTTCACGAGTTCGCCACCTGCTTCAACGACGCCGACGCGGTGCTTGTCGCCGACGTTTACCCCGCCGGCGAGATGCCGATCCCCGACATCGATCGCGACGCGCTCGTCGCCGCGATCAAGGCCCACGGTCATCGCAGGCCGCTCGCCCTCGCGAGCCCCGACGACCTGCCCTACATCATCCGCTCGCTCGCCAAACCGGGCGACTACGTCGTGCTTCTCGGGGCCGGCAACATCACGCAATGGGCCTATGCCTTGCCTGGGCAGCTGGCGGCGGGAAGCGGCATTTGACGTTGGCGGCAGACCTCGCCGCAGCGATGCCCGACCTCAAGGGAACACTCGAGGCCGGCGCCGCCCTGGCACCACGAACGTGGTTCAAGACCGGCGGCCCGGCGGACGTCCTGTTCGAACCGGCCGACGAAGACGATCTCGCCTACTTCCTCGCGCGCTGCCCGGCCGAGGTGCCCGTTACGACGATCGGCGCGGGATCGAACCTCCTGGTCCGTGACGGCGGGGTCGATGGCGTGGTCGTCCAGCTCGGCCGACCGTTCGCGACGCTGGCCATCGAGGGTCACGAGGTCCGCGCCGGCGCCGCCGTTCCGGATGTCAAGCTCGCCTCGAGCGCGGCACACGCGGGTCTGTCCGGCCTGGCTTTCCTCCGCGGGATCCCGGGTTCCGTCGGCGGTGCGTTGCGGATGAACGGCGGCGCTTACGGCCGCGAGACCAGCGACATCGTCGTGAGCGCACGCGGGGTCGACCGCGCGGGGCGGCTCTACGAGTTCGCCGCGGACGACATGGCTTTCGGCTATCGCCACTGCGGGATTGCCGCCGACGTCATCTTCACCAGCGCGCGCTTCGTCGGCGGGCAAGGCGCGCCCGAGACGATCCGCGCCGAAATGGCCGCCATCACCGCCGCACGCGCGGCGACCCAGCCGGTCAACACCCGCACCGGCGGGTCGACCTTCAAGAATCCGCCGGGTGAAAAAGCCTGGGCCCTGGTCGATGCAGCGGGCTGCCGCGGTCTGGTACACGGCGACGCGCAGGTCTCGGAGCTGCATACGAATTTTCTCATCAACCGCGGCGCGGCGACGGCGGCAGATCTCGAAGAACTCGGGGAACTCGTTCGCGCCCGCGTCATGGCCGCGAGCGGCGTGGCGCTCGATTGGGAAATCGCCCGCGTCGGGAAGCTGGCGGCATGAGTGGCGGCGGCTCTCCCCCTCCTCCACGCTGCACGCGGTCCCACTCCCCCGCTGCGCGGAGGATTTTGCGCGGCTCTGATGGTAAGGCGACATGGCGATGAGGAAGCATGTGGCCGTGCTCTACGGCGGGCTGTCGGCGGAACGCGAAGTGTCGCTCCGCTCGGGCGAGGCCTGCGCCAACGCGCTCGAGGGCCAGGGCTATAAGGTGACGCGCATCGACGTCGACCGCACGCTCGGCCAGCGTTTGGCGGAGCTGCGGCCCGATGTCGTCTTCAACGCGTTACACGGCCGTTTTGGCGAGGACGGCATCGTGCAAGGCATCCTCGAGATGCTGGCCATTCCATACACCCATTCAGGCGTACTCGCCTCTTCGCTGGCGATGCAAAAGGACCGCGCCAAAGACGTGATGAAGGCGGCCGGCATCCCCGTCGCCGAAGGCCTCACCGTGCATCGGCTCGAGGCCGCCAAGGCGCATCCGATGAAACCGCCCTACGTGATAAAGCCCGTCAACGAGGGGTCGTCGGTCGGCGTTCTCATCGTCAACGCGGATCACGAGCATCCGCCACAGGAACTGACCCGGATCGACTGGGACTTCGGCGACATCGTTCTCGTCGAGCAATTCATCGCCGGCCGGGAACTGACCTGCGCCGTCCTCGGTGACCGGGCCCTCGACATCATCGACATCCGAGCCGCCGACGGCGGCTGGTACGACTACCGGGCGAAGTACGACAAGGGCGGCTCTATTCACGTTTTGCCGGCGGATCTTAAAGGAAATATTTACCAATTGGTCCAAGAGTTGTCCCTAAGGGCGCATCGCGCTCTCGGGTGTCGCGGCGTCAGTCGTGCCGATTTCCGCTACGACGACCGCCCCGGAGGCACGGGCGATCTCGTCGTCTTGGAAGTCAACACGCAGCCCGGCATGACCGAGACGTCGCTAGTGCCCGAATTGGCGGCCCATGCCGGGCTTTCCTTCGGTGAGTTGGTGCGATGGATGGTGGAGGACGCCTCCTGCGATCGTTAGGCGC
>CAXTFG010000099.1:0-11421 GCA_964243415.1 uncultured Beijerinckiaceae bacterium
GCCGCGCGAACTGGCCGGCGGCGATGAAGAGGTCGCCGTTGGGCACCGTCGCCCGGGCATGAATGGTGCCGCTGGAGCGGTCGATCTCGTTATCGAGAAAGTCGAGGCTGCCGCGGCGCTTCCAGCCTGTCTCGTCGCTCAGCGCGAGGTCGACGGTGCGGTCGATCTCGCGCCCCTCGCGCGGCCGGTGCAGGAAGCGCTGATAGGCGATGTAGTCTCCTTCACCCATGTCGAAATCGAGATAGATCGGGTCCTGCGACACGATGGTCGTCAGCATCGTGGTCGCGCCGCCGCCCGCCCCCGCGGCACCGCCACCACCGGCGATGAGGTTGCCGATGGAGACGCGATGGGTGCTGATGCGGCCCGACAGCGGCGCCACGATGTGCGTCCATTCCATGTTGAGCTCGGCCGAGCGGACCGTTGCCTTGGCCTGGTCGAGCGCGGCCTCGGCGGCGTGCTGCGTCTGGGTGCGCTGGTCGAGCGTTTCCCGCGAGGCGAAATCGCTGCGCAGCAGGTCGGTCGTGCGGGCGAGCTGCTTGCCCGACAGGCTGAGGCTGGCCTCGGCGGTGGTGACCTGCGCGCGGGCGTTCTGCAGCGCGATCTCGTAGGGGCGCGGGTCGATCACGAACAGCAGGTCGCCCTTCTTGACGAGCTGGCCATCCTTGAAATGGATCTCGGTCAGGTAGCCGCTGACCTGCGCGCGGATCTCGACGCGGTCGACCGCCGAGAACTGCCCGGTGAACGTCGTGAAGGTCGCGAGGCGTCGCTGCAGCGGCGGGCTGACCGTCACGGTCGGCGGCGCCATGGCGGCGACAGGCACCGCGGGTGGCGGCTGGAAGAAGCTTCGGCCCAGCAAGACACCGCCTCCGATGACGGCGAGCCCGAGGACGATTCCGAAGGTGGCGCGGCCCCTGCGGCGCGTCCCGGGGCGTGCCGCGTCGCGCTGCATAGCTTCGATTTCGATTGGTTTCGACGTCGCTTGCATCAACTCGCCTTGCCGCCTTTGTTGCCGTCCGCCGGCCTGATAAGTACCGTTCGGTATATAATCGCGTTCGCGACCGATCAAGTCAGAATGTACCGGGCGGTACAATTCAAACCTCCGGCGCCTCGTAGGTGGGCCAGACCCGGAGCGCCAACTCCGCCGAGCGCTTCAACGACGCGCGCGAGGCGCCGCCTGCGGCCTGCACGGCAAGGCCGGCGGCCATCGCCATCACGAAGCGCGCGAGGTCGGCGGCCTTGGCGTCGCTCGGCAGATCATGGGCGGCCTTCGCGGCCTCGAATCGTCGCCGCAGCGATGCTTCGAAGGCGGCGCGACGCTTGTGGACCTCGGCCTTGATCGGATCGGCCGCCGTCGAGCAGGCGAGAGCGCCGTTGGTGATCATGCAGCCAAGCGGCCGCCCGCCGTTGGTCCCGACCTCGACGATCCCGTCGAGGACGCGGGCTACGACATCACGGGACGAGCCCTCGCCGAGCGCTTCGCGCATGAAGCCGGCGTACTTCCTGTCGTAGAGGTCGAGGGCCTGATGGAAAAGCTCTTCCTTGTTGCCGTAGGTGGCGTAGAGGCTCGGCCGCGTGATGCCCATCGCCGCCGTGAGATCGCTCAGCGACGCACCCTCGAACCCGTGCTGCCAGAAGACTGTCAGCGCTTTCTCCAGCGCCTCCTCGACGCAGAACTCGCGCGGCCTCCCCATGTCTACGTTCCTTCCGGCAGCTCTGTGCTCAGGACGCTGCGATCTCCTCGATCGATTCGACCCGGTCCGGGTAGAAGGCGAGGTGGTCCCGGATCTCGATCACCGAGGGATAGGGAGCCTCATACGTCCACGCCACGCTTTTCGACCGTTTGCCGTCAACCGAAACGCTGAAATACGAACAATCGCCCTTGTAGGGGCAATACGTCGACTGGTCCGCCTTGTCGAAAAATGTCATGTTGACGTCGCGGCGCGGGATGTAAAGGACGGCCGGGTAGTTCGCCTCCCGCAGCGTCAGCGCATCACGCGTTTCGGCGATGACGTGTCCGGCGAACGACACCACCACTCGCTTTTCGTTCGGTTCGATGACGATCGGATGGTTCTGATCGGGGACCTTGATCGTCTTCGTCTGCGCAGACTTGGTCTCGACGGGCCCGGTCTGGATGTGTCCTGACATGTCATCATCCTCTTGTTCAACGCGTGCGGAGCCCGACCTGTCGTACCGCGACGATCGCCGCTGTCCGCAGCCTCATTTGGCACGAGCCAAAAACCGATCGGCATGCTATCGGCTGACCGACGCGGAGGCAAGCTCTTTTATACTGATCGGTATGTTTGTACGAGCTGGCATGTTGTCAAGACGAACCGAAAAGAGAGACACCTCGTGCGCGTTCTGATCCTGGGGGCCGGCGTCGTCGGCGTCGCCTCGGCCTATTACCTCGCCAAGGCCGGCCATGGCGTCACCGTGCTCGATCGGCAACCGTCGGCCGGCATGGAGACGAGCTTCGCCAACGCCGGCCAAGTCTCGCCCGGCTATTCCGCGCCCTGGGCGGCCCCGGGCATCCCGGTCAAGGCGCTGAAGTGGCTGATGATGCATCATCGGCCGCTCGTGATCTGGCCGCAACTCGAGCCGCGCCTCTACGGCTGGCTCGCCCGCATGCTCGCCAATTGCACGGAGGAAGCCTATCGGCGCAACAAGAGCCGCATGGTCCGGCTCGCCGAATACAGCCGCGACTCGCTGCGCGAGCTGAGGGCGGAGACCGGCATCGCCTACGATCACCGCGAGCGGGGCACGCTGCAGCTGTTCCGCGCGCAGAAGCAGCTCGACCATGTCGGCGACGATACCCGCGTTCTCGACGGCTACGGCGTTCCCTATGAGGTGCTCGACGCCGCCGGCTGCATCGCGGCCGAGCCGGCGCTCGCGCGCGTGCCCGATGCCTTCGTCGGCGGCTTACGGCTGCCCGGCGACGAGACGGGCGACGCGCACCTCTTCACCAAGGGGCTCGCCACCCTTTGCGAGGGAATGGGCGTCGCGTTCCGCTACGGCGTGACGATCGCCGGGCTGCAACACGACGGCAATGCCTTGACCGGCGTGACGACCGGATCGGGCGAGGTCTTGACCGCCGACGCCTATGTCGCCGCGATGGGCAGCTTCACGCCGGCGCTGCTGCGGCCGCTCGGCATCGAGCTCCCCGTCTACCCCGTCAAGGGCTATTCACTGACCCTGCCGGTTGTGGACCCCGCAGCGGCGCCGGTGTCGACCGTGATGGACGAAACGTTCAAGGTCGGCATCACCCGGCTCGGCGAGCGCATCCGCGTCGGCGGCACGGCCGAGCTCGCCGGGTTCAGCACGACGCTCCGCAAACCGCGGCGAGCGACGCTGGAACGATCGCTGTCCGATCTGTTCCCCGGCGGCGGGGACCCCGCCCAGGCGAAGTTCTGGACCGGGCTGCGGCCGATGACGCCCGACGGCACGCCGATCGTCGGCGCGACGCGCCTGCGCAACCTCTACACCAACACCGGGCACGGGACGCTGGGGTGGACCATGGCCTGCGGCTCCGGCCGCCTGCTCGCCGATCTCGTCGGCAGCCGGACGCCGGAGATCGACGCGGCCGACCTGGCTCTCGATCGCTACGCCGCGGCACTCTGACGACCCGCCAGGCAGCTCGGTCCGAGATGCCCGTCTTCGGCCCGCCGATGTCTCAAGGCTCCTGCTCGCCGACCGTCCGATTGATGAAGCGGAAGGTCGCCGCGAGCGCGATGCCGTTCGCCTCGCGCGTCGCTTGCGGCGTCGTTCCGACGAGGCTGTGGTTCAGCCCCGGCATGATCATCACCTCGTGCACGATCCCCGCCGCCTCGAGGCGAGCCGCCATCTCCGTCGTTTGCCGGTAGGGCACGGTGGTGTCGGCATCGCCGGCGATGAGCAGCATGGGCGGCGTGTTGCGGGCGACCAAGGCCGCGGGGCTCGCGAGTCGGATCTGATCCGGCCGGCACCGGGCGCCGGCGCAGCCGAGCAACAGCCACTCGGGCGCGCCCGCGGCGTCGCGCGACAGGGCGCCGGCCGCGCGCGCCTGGTCGGCAATCGTCGCCATGTCGAACGGCGCGTACCAGGCGACCGCCCCCTGGACGCAATCCGAGGCAGCCGCGCCGGCGGCGGGTTCGGCGGCACCGGTCGTCGCTCGCTCCGACGGATGCGACGCGTGGCAGGAGACGCCGGCGAGCGCCGCCAGATGACCTCCGGCGGAGACGCCCCATGCCACCACGCGGGAGGGGTCGATTCCGTAATCCCCGGCATGCTCCCGCAAGAAGCGTATGCCGGCCTGCACGTCCTCGAGTTGCGCGGGGAACCGGGCCTCGCCGCTGAGCCGGTAGTTGACGGCCGCGACGACATAGCCCCGGGCCGCCAGCGCCGCCAGGGCACCCAGGAAGAAAGGCCCAATCCTGCGCGAATCGCCGCCGACCCAGCCGCCTCCGTGGATGAATACGACGAGCGGCGCCGCCTTCGCGCGGGACATCGGCTGGTACAGATCGAGCGTCAGCGGCCGGAAGCCATCCAGGATCAGAAACGGGATCGCCGGCACCCCGCTCACGCCGTTGGGAAAGACCACCGGGGTCGCCGGATAAGCCGCGATGTCGGCAACCTGCTGCGGAGGCGGCGGCGCGTCTCGCGCGAACGCAAGGCCGGCGGAGAGGACGGCGAAAAGCATCATCCCAGAACGCGTCATGCCGGCTCCCGCGGTCTTGGCTCGACTGTTCGACCGCGCGCAAATCCACACCGATGATCGATCGGTCGTGGACCGCGGTCGTCTCCGCCCGCCGTCCCGCAAAAAAGAGGCCCGGCGACGACCGCCCGCTGTCCCGGGTCGATGCGGAAAGCTTTTCGCGAGCCCGACTGCTTCGAAAGCTCGTCTTTAGGATAATGTCGTCGCCGCGCGTCGCGGTTCGACGATGTTTTACTGTGTTTCACAGCAAAAAGCGATTGTCGTGGAAGCATGGAGCGCTATTCTGAGAACTTAATTTCAGGAGATCGCGCTTGAGCGAGGAACATCAGGACGCAGCGGAAGACGCGATCCATCAGGTCGTCAGTATCGTTTCTGCTTACGTCAGCCACAATTCGATGCGGGCGACGGATCTTCCCGAATTTATCGGCGCCGTTCACGCCTCCATACGCCAGCTGGCGAAGCGGCAGCCGCCCGTCGAGGCGAAGCAACCGGAAAACCCGGCCGTCCCGGTCAAGAAATCGGTGAACAAAGATTACATCGTCTGCCTCGAAGACGGGAAGAAGTTTAAATCTCTCCGACGGCACCTGAGCTCTTTTCACCACCTGACACCGGACGAATACCGGGCCAAGTGGAACCTCCCGAGCGACTATCCCATGGTCGCGCCGGCCTATTCCGCGACGCGCTCGCAACTCGCGAAAGACTCTGGCCTCGGACAGGTCAGCAGGTTGGCCGACGGAGAGGACGAGCCCAAGGCCGCGGCCGGAGCCGACAAGACGATCAAGCGCGAAGCGGACACCGACACCGCCGACGCGCCAAGAAAGGCCAAGCGCGGCCGCCCGAAAAAAACCGCCGCCTGAGCGCCCGCTGCGCCCGACCGATCTCGTTTTCGCCACGACGCGATGCCAAGCGAAACCGTTGCTGCCGATTGGCGCGGCGACCGGGTTGAGCAGCGAGGTTCTATGATGCGTGCAATCGTTCTCCGGATCGCCCTGGGTATCGCCGGACTGTCCGGATTTGCCGGTGGCGTCACATTGGAGTGGCCGGGCGCCGGCGGCATCGCCTGGGCACAGGGCAAGGCTGAGGAGGCCGCACCCAAGCAGATCGCCCTGAGCCAAAAGACGATCGACAGCCTTATCGCGACGCAGAAACAGATCCGCGATGCGGAAGCCAAACTGACCCCCGCCAAGGGGCAAAAGGCGCCGGATCCCAAAGTCCTCGAATCCAAGATCGACGGGATCGCGAAGGCGAACGGCTTCAAGTCCATGAACGACTTCGCCGACGCCAGCTACAGCGTCGGCGTGGTCCTCGCGGGGCTCGACCCCGAAAGCGGCAAGTATATCGGTGCCAAGGCAGCCCTGCAAAAGCAGATCGACGAGGTGAAAGCGGACAAGAAGATGCCGCCGAACGAGAAGAAAGAATCTCTCGACGAACTCAACGAGGCCATCAAATCGTCGGCAAATGCCGAGAAACCGCTGCCCGCCAACATCGACCTTGTCACGACCAACGCGCCCAAGCTCAACGAGGGCGCCCCGTCCGACGACTGAGGTCGCCGCCACTGGGGCGAGCCGACGTGCAAGGCCGTTCTTTCCCCACGTGACCCGTGGAGGAAGGATGGCGATAGACGTCCCCGAGCGGAGCGGCGCGGCAGCGGCCGTAGCCCTGGCTCGCTTCGCTCGGCTCCCGGCCGGGTGATGCGCCGAGTGCTATTCGCGGCTCGGAGGTTGCGAGCAGCCGTCTTTCAGCTCCGGAATAGGCCGTGAACGACCAGCGCTACGCGTTCGGCGCGCGCGTTGCGTCTGATCCGGCCCGAGCGCTCGAGCTCGGCGAGCCCGTGTAGAGCTGCCCAGAACGTCTCGGTCGCGGTAGCGACATCGCTGTCAGCCGGCGTAACGGCAGCGGCAAGCGCGTCGAAGGCAGCCTTGAGTTCCACCCTGGTTTCGGCTTCGGCGAAGCGCAACGCGGTCGGCAGGGTGAACATGGCCTCATAAAGAGCCGGATGCCTCCGGGCGAAGGCGAGGTAGGCCATGGCGACCTTCTCCAGCGCATCGCGACGATCGGTCGAACCTCCCGCTGCCTTCCGAAGCGTCGTCGCGATCTCCCCAAACCCCTCCACTGCGACTGCCGCCACGATCGCCTCCCTGCTCTCGAAGTGCGTATAGAGGACCGGCTGGCTGTATTCGATCTCCTCCGCCAGGCGGCGGATCGTGACGGCATTCCACCCCTCGCCTTCCGCGATGAGGCGCGCCGCCGCGGTGATGCGCTGCTCGCGTTCAGCCCGCTGCCTGCCCTTGCGCTCGGTGATACCCAACCTTCGATCTCCCGCCGTCGAACGGCCGTCGCGCCTGCATGGTAAGGAAGCTTGAAAATCTAGCAACGCTAGATTAAGTAGCTTCTTGTAGGAGGCACGAATGCATTGGCTTGCAATTGGACTGGCACTGTTGCTGGCGCTCGCGATCATCGCGATCGGTGCCCAGTATGTGGCAAGCCCGACGACCGCGACGCGCAGCTTCGGCCTGCCGCTTCCCGAAGAGGGCACGAACATCGCCTGGTGGCTTCGCCTCAAAGGTGTGCGCGACATCGTCTCGGGACTGACCGTCCTCGCCTTGATGGCGTGGAGCGGACCTCGGGCAGTCGGCATCATCCTGCTGGTCGACGCGATCGTCCCTGTCGGCGACATGCTGCTCATCCTTGCCGCGAAAGGCTCGGCCAAGAGAGCCTTCGGCATCCATGGTTTCACGGCGTTGCTGATGATCCTGGCGGCGATCCCCCTGACGACGACAGGGGTGCCCTGAGATGCTGCATGCCTTCTCGATCTGGGTTCTCGTCGCCGGGTTCTTCGGCGCAGGGCTGTTCAACGCGATCGGGACGCCCGCGACGCGAAGCGGCTTTGTCCGCTGGGGCTATCCTGCGTGGTGGTGCCGTTTGACGGGCGCCCTCGAGATGGTGAGCGCCGTTCTGATTGCCCTCGATGTCATGCGCGGGGCGGGCCTGATCCTTGGTGCGGTGATCGTGGCGGCAGCGGTTTTGACCGTCTTGCGTCACCGTGAGTTTCCGCACCTCGTGCCGCTCAGCGTCTTTGTCGCCTTGCTTGCGCTGGCGGAGATCTCCTCGTGAGGGGGCGGCGGTGCGAACTTCCGCGACGCCCGACGCAACCTCAGCGGAAAAGACGCTAGGCGCCCAGCTTCGCCACGAGGGCGTCCGATACCTCGAAGTTGGCATAGACGGTCTGGACGTCGTCGTTCTCTTCCAGCGCGTCCACGAGCTTCAGGATCTTTTCGCCCACCTCGTCCTCGACCAGAATGGTGTTCTGCGGCTTCCACACCAGCGTCGCCTTGCGCGGCTCGCCAAAGCGGCTCTCCAGCGTTTGCGCCACGTCGCGCAGGTCGGCGAGGGTGGTGGTCACCTCATGGCCCTCCTCGCTCGTCGCGACATCGTCGGCGCCGGCTTCGATGGCCGCTTCCATCATCTGGTCTTCGGAGGCCGCCTTCCGATCGAACTCGATCAGCCCGACGTGGTCGAACATGAAGGCGACGGCGCCGGTCTCGGCCAGCGCGCCGCCGGCCTTGGTGAAATATGAGCGCACCTCGCCCGCGGTGCGGTTGCGATTGTCGGTCAAGGCCTCGACGATCACGGCGACGCCTCCAGGCGCGTATCCTTCGTAGCGCACTTCGTCGTAGTTCTCAGCGTCGGCGCCGGATGCCTTCTTGATGGCGCGCTCGATATTGTCCTTCGGCATGTTCTCGGCGCGGGCGGCGAGCATGGCGGCGCGCAGCCGCGCGTTCATCGCCGGATCGGGCAGGCCCATCTTGGCGGCGACGGTGATCTCGCGGGCGAGCTTCGAGAAGAGCTTGGAGCGGATCGCGTCCTGCCTGCCCTTCTTGTGCATGATGTTCTTGAACTGACTATGCCCCGCCATGCCTTGTCCTCACATCCTTTCGCGATCAGCACACCGGATTACGACATAAGCCGGCCGACGGCGCAGGGAAAGACGGCGGTTCCGCCACCTTCACCGGGTCGCCAGCTCACCAGTCGAAGCGGCCAATGCGGAGCGCGACGTTCGCCCGGATGCCGCGGCTCGCGACGAGCACCTCGACCAGGAAGGCAGCGAGCGCGCCAATCGTGCACAGGATCGCGGCACCGAACAGGCCGAAGAGCACGCCCGTCGTCGCGCGCGAGCGGAGGAACGCGAGGAACAACGCCAGCACGGTGCCGCAGGTGCAGGCGCCCGCCAAGGCGGCCAGGATCACGGCGACGTCCAGCGCATGGGTGCGGCGCTTGAGATAGGCGAGCCGGAGCTTGGTGGCCTGATCCTGCGCCACCGTCGCGTCGACCTCGCCAACCAGCAGCTTCACCTGGTCGGAGATGCGGGCGAGCCGGGTCGTGAAGACACCAAGCAGGCTCGACACGGCGGTCAGCAGGAAAATCGGCGACAGCGACAACGTGATAACGTGGACGATGGAATCGGGGCTGTTCACGTCGAGGGCGTTCATGAGGGCGCCAGATGCTCGTAGGCGGCGAGGGCTGTCAACGCACCGACCGTCCGCCGGTCCACCAAATCTCGCCCCCCGTTGCAGGCGCCCTATACCGCGGGCACCTCGTCCTGGGCGGCGTGACCGGATCGCTCTTCGGCCGGGGCGCGGTCCTTGTCGAGATTGAACGCCGAGTTGATCAGGGCGATGTGCGAGAAGGCCTGCGGGAAGTTGCCGATCAGGCGGCGCTTTCCGACATCGTATTCCTCCGACAACAGGCCGAGGTCGGTCCGGATCGCGATAAGCCGCTCGAACATGGCCCGCGCGTCGTCGCGGCGACCGATCAGCACGAGATTGTCGACGAACCAGAACGAGCAGGCGATGAAGGCACCCTCGTTGCCGCGCAGGCCGTCGCTGCCCTCCGTGATGTAGCGCTGGATGAAGCCGTCCTTCATCAGGTGCTTTTCCACCGCGTCGACTGTCCGCTGGATGCGCGGGTCCTCCGGCGCCAGAAATCCGGTCAGCGAGACCAGCAGGATCGAGGCATCGAGCTTGTCGGACCCGTAGCTTTGCGTGAAGGCGCCGATCTTCTCGTTCCAGCCCTTGGCGCAGACGTCGTCGTGGATGGTGTCGCGCAGCTTGCGCCAGTGGTCGACCGGGCCGGCGAGGCCGAAATCCTCGACGGTCTTGATCGCCCGATCAAAGGCGACCCAGGCCATCACCTTGGAATAGGTGAAGTGCTGCGGGCCGCCGCGCACTTCCCAGATCCCCTCGTCCTTCTCGGTCCAGACCTTCTCGAGGTGTTTCAGGAGCTCGCACTGGACGGTCCAATCGTCGTCATCCTCAGTCAGCCCTCGCTTGCGCGCCTGATACAGCGCATCGAGAAGCTCGCCGAAGATATCGATCTGCAACTGGCCCGCGGCAGCGTTGCCGACGCGAACCGGCCGCGAGTTCTCGTACCCGGCGAGCGTGTCGATCTCCATCTCGGGAATGCGTTGCTCCCCGCCGATCCCATACATGATCTGGATCTGCGAGGGATCGCCGCCGATCGAGTTCAACAGCCAGCGGCGCCACCGCTTGGCCTCGAAAACGTAGCCGCCGTTCATCAGCGCCAGGAGCGTGAGCGTCGCGTCGCGCAGCCAGCAGTACCGGTAGTCCCAGTTCCGCTCGCCGCCCAGCTCCTCCGGTAGCGAGGTCGTCGGCGCGGCGACGATCGCTCCCGACGGCTGGTAGATGAGCGCCCGCAACACCATGAGCGAGCGTCTCACGACGTCCTCGTAGGGCCCCTTTTCTTTGAAGACGCCGGTCCATTCCTTCCAGCGCGCCTCGGTCCGCTTCAGCGCCGCGGCGGCGTCGATGGGCTCCGTCGGCTCGTCGAAGGAGAGGTGGTAGCTCAAGACGAAGCTTTGCGTGTCGCCTGCCGAGACTGTGAAGTCCGCGCAATGGCGTTTCCCGTTCGGGGCGAGATCGACGTCCGACCTGAGGATCAGCGCGTCCACGCCGACTACCGCCCGCAGGTTGTTCTCCGCATCGCGGCGCACCCACGGCATCGCCACGCCGTAGTTTGGGCGGATGACGAGCTCGGTCGAGAACCGCATGGTGCCGCGCAGGCCGCGGACGATGCGCACGAGATGGCACTGCGGACGCGTGTCGGGCAGGAAGTCGAGGACGACCGCCGTTCCTTCGGACGTCTCGTAACGGCTCTCGAGGATCATTGTCTGATCGAGGTAGGTCCGCTCGACCTTCGCCGCGGCATCGGACGGCGCCAGCAGCCAGCGCCCATTGTCCTCGTCGCCGAGCAAGCGCGTGAAACAGGACGGCGAATCGAACCGCGGCCAGCACAGCCAATCGATCGAGCCGTCGCGTCCGACGAGCGCCGCGGTCTGACAATCGCCGATGATGGCGTAATCCTCGATCTTCAGCGACATGTCAGGTGCGGATCTCAAAGCTGGGAGAACAATTCGATCGCGCGGGGCGACGGGGCAGGAACGCCGCTTTGTGGCAAGCGTTGCTTTTTACGCAATGCCGGAGGTTGTCATGCGTTTCGCGAACGGTTTGATTCTCGGCATTCTTCTGACCGTCGGGGCCGCCTACGTCATCGACATGTTCCACAGCGCCCCTGGTCCCGATCAGAAGGAAGCGCGGCGGATGGTCAACTGGGATGTCGTCGGCGACAACATGCGCGAACTTTCCACCGACGTGCAGGACGGGTGGGCGCGCCTCGTCGGCGGCGCCAAGAAGCTCGACAAGCAGACCGGCGCCTGA
>CAXTFG010000100.1:0-1376 GCA_964243415.1 uncultured Beijerinckiaceae bacterium
GAGGGACGGCTCGTGCGCGAGGACGACGAGAGCCGCGGCGAGGCCGCCACCGCCATCCTCGCCCGCGCCGGCAAGGACAAGATTGAAGGCCAGGGCAGCGCCGCGGCCGACCAGGCGCTGGCGCAGACCTACGCGATGCATGCGCACGGCGCGGTGTATGCCGAGGTCAAGGTCGATCCCGACCTTGGGCAGGTGCGCGTCACGCGCCTCGTCGGCGCCTTCGCGGCCGGCCGCATCATCAACCCGCGCCTGGTCCGCAGCCAGTTGTATGGCGGCATGATCTGGGGCGTGTCTTTCGCCCTGCACGAGCATGCGATCTTCGATGCCAGGTCGGGGCGTCCGATGAACCCCAACCTCGCCGAGTACCATGTGCCGGTCAGCGCCGACATTCCCTCGGTCGAGGCGATCCTCGTCGAAGAACGCGACCCGCATGTGAACGCCCTCGGCATCAAGGGCGTGGGCGAGATCGGCATCACCGGCACGGTCGGCGCCATCGCCAACGCGGTGTGGCATGCCACGGGCGTGCGCGTCCGCGACCTACCAATCACGCTCGACCGCCTGCTCGTTTAACGGTCGTCGGGTACGTCACTGCTTCGCTTCCGCTCGCAAGGACGACGCCGGAAGCTCGACACGATCGATCAGGCGCCGCCGGTGATCCCGGAGATGAGGCCGAGCGCGACGACGAGCGCCATCAAGGTTCCGGTGATCCAGGCGCGCCAGCCTCGCAGGCGGTAGGGGTCTGGCAACCGCCGCGCGAGCAGGAACAGGAAGCCGACGACGATGGGCAGCAGCATGGCGTTCATGACCTGCACGCCGACCGACAGCCTAACGATCGGCGCGCCGGCCGTAACGACGATGCCGGCCCCTGCCAGCACGGCGATGTAGACGCCATAGAACAGCGGTTCCCGGCTCGGCGCGCGGTCGAGCGAATGCCCGTAGCCGGTGAGTTCGCCGAGCGTGCGCGCCGCCGTCAGCGTCACGACCACCGTGGCGACGAACGACGCACCGAGTACGCCGCACCCAAAGCAGAGATGGCCGACGAGAGGGCCGAGGACGTGAGTGAGGGCGCTCGCGATCTGCCCGACGTCGTCGAACGACTTCCCGCCCTCGCGCGTCAGGGCGCTCGCGGCCGCTACGAGGACGGAGGCCATCACGATCTGGGTGACGACCGAGCCGAGCAGCGTATCGATGCGCGCCGCGCGCAGGTCCTCCGTCTTCAAACCTTTCTCGACGACCGACGACTGCTGGTAGAACACCATCCACGGCATGATCACCGCCCCGATGTTGGCGGAGAGCAGCGTCAGGTACTTCGTATCGGTGAGCGGGATGCTGCGGGCGTCGCTGGCGAACTGGCTCCAGCTCGGATGCGCGAGGAT
>CAXTFG010000100.1:1476-11340 GCA_964243415.1 uncultured Beijerinckiaceae bacterium
GCGGGATGCTGCGGGCGTCGCTGGCGAACTGGCTCCAGCTCGGATGCGCGAGGATCGCGACGAGCACGAAAGCGACCTCGAAGGCGCCGATCGCCAGGGCGATCCGCTCCACGCTCCTGTAGGAGCCGGTCACCGCCATCGCCGACAGGATGGCGACGGTGACGAGCATGCTGAGCCAGATCGGCAGGTGCAGCATCGAGCCGACGGCGGCGATACCGCCGAACTCGGTCAGCAGCGCGCCGATGCACGCGACGACAAGCGTCCCCGTCGAGAGCCACGCCCAGACCGCGCCGTAGTGCTCGCGGATGAGCACCGCATGGCCCTTGCCGGTGACGATGCCGAGCCGGACGGTCAGCTCCTGCACGAAATAGAGGACCGGAACCAGCAAGACCTGGAAGAGCAGGAGCTTGTAACCGTACTGCGCGCCACTCTGCGCTGCGGTGACGATCGAGCCAGCATCGGTGTCGGCGAGCATGACGAGGACGCCCGGCCCGAAGACGGCGACGAAATGCCGGAGGCGCGGTCCGATCGCGGAACGGGACTCGTCGACAGCGCCCGATGTCATGCTGATCCTTCGCGAGCAGGTGCCGCTCAACGAGAGGGCCGGCCGGAGGTTCGCTTCCGCGTCGTTTGCACGCCGAGGGGTTGATCAGGACGACGCGCGAGGCGCGAGGCCAGCGCGCTTCGCCTTCACGGCCGCACCCTGCTCGCCGAGATCCCAGAACAGGCCGGCCATCATCGCCAGACCTTCCCGGACGACCGACGCGAGCAAGTGCTCGTCGGGCGCGTGCTGCGAGCAGGCGGGGTAGGAATGAGGCACCCACAACGTCGGCATGGCGAGGGTGTCCGCGAAGACGTCGTTGGGAAGCGAACCACCGAGGTTGGGGAGCAGCGCCGGCTTCTTGCCCGTCGTTCGTTGGATCGAGGCGATCGCCCAATCGACCCACGGGTCGTCCGGGTCGAGCCGCGTCGCCGCCATCACCTCCGCGCGGGTCGGCCTGACCTCGATCTCAGGGAGACAACGGCAAACGAGGTGGTCGCGGACGTTCTGGATGAGGTTCCGCCAGTCGGTGCCGACGACGAAGCGCAGCTGCATCGTCGCCTTGGCGGTGCCGGGAATGGCGTTCTGCGGCCCGTCGGGCACGCCGGTGCGGAAGGCCAGCACCTCCAGCGTGTTCCAGGCGAACACCCGTTCCTCGTTGGTCAGACCGGGCTCGCCCCACCCTGCGCTGAGCTCGGGATCGCTCGGGCCGCCGCCGACGGTGAGGTCGGCGAGGGCGGCGCGCACCGAGGCCGGGATCGGCGGCGGCCGCAGCTTCTCGACGAGAAGGCGCCCGCGCGCGTCGACCAGGGTGGCGATGGCGTTGGCGAGCACCGTGCCGGCGTTGCGGAGCAGGCCGCCCCAATTGCCCGAATGATGCGCCCCTTCGCGCTGGTCGCAGATGAGCTCGAAATTGCAGAGGCCGCGCGAGCCGAGGAACAGCGTCGGCCGCTCCGCCGTGAGGCGCGGACCATCCGAGGCGATCAAGAGATCGGCGCCGAGCGCCGCGCGGTGCGCCGCGCAGAACGCATTGAGACCCGGCGATCCCGTCTCCTCGCCCATCTCGATCAGCAGCTTGACGTTGAAGCCGAGCCGGCCATTCCGGGCGTGACACACTTGCTCCAACGCGGCGAGGTTGATCGTGTGCTGGCCCTTGTTGTCGGCGGTGCCGCGGCCGTACCAGCGGTCGCCCTCGACGGTCACCGCCCACGGGCTCAGCCCGTCCCGCCACGAGGCGTCCTGTCCCAGCACGGTGTCGCCATGCCCATAGATTAGCACGGTCGGCAGCGCGTCGGCCTCGTGCCGTTCCGCCACGAGAAAGGGACCGAAGCTTGGCCGACTGTTGAGGTGGATCGTCGACGTGAAGCCGAGCGGCTCGAGGCTCGGCACGATCTCGTCTTCGAGATAGGCCGTCAGCTCCGGGATCGTGCCGGTTTCCTGGCTCACCGACTTGTGCGCCACCCGGCGCCGGAGGACGGCGAGGAAGGCTTCGCTGTCGTAATGCTCCAGGGCTCTGGCGATCGCATCCTGCCGGCTCATCGACCGCTCCCGGGCATCTTCGTCGCCGGCCAAGTTAAAGGCCTTCGCCCGGCCGCGCCATCTGGTTAAGCACGGCGATTGCGGGTATCTCCCCGCCATCGTCATGGAGACATCGGTGCTGTCCAAGTTCGAGCGCTATCCCCTGACCTTCGGCCCGAGCCCGATCGAGCCGCTGCGGCGGCTGAGCGGGCATCTCGGCGGCGGCGTCGAGATCTGGGCCAAGCGCGACGACTGCAATTCGGGTCTCGCCTTCGGCGGCAACAAGCTGCGCAAGCTCGAGTACATCGTGCCGGACGCGATCGCGAGCGGCGCCGATACGCTGGTCTCGATCGGCGGGGTCCAGTCGAACCACACCCGCATGGTCGCGGCCGTCGCCGCCAAGCTCGGCATGAAGTGCCGACTCATCCAGGAATCGTGGGTGCCGCACGAGGACGCGGTCTACGACCGTGTCGGCAACATCCTGCTCTCGCGCTTGATGGGCGCGGAGACCCAGCTCGTCGACGAGGGCTTCGATATCGGCATTCGCGACAGCTGGACGGCGGCGCTGGAGGACGTGAAGGCCAAGGGCGGCAAGCCCTACGCGATCCCCGCCGGCGCCTCCGTGCACAAGTACGGCGGCCTCGGCTACGTCGGGTTCGCCGAAGAGGTGCGGGTCCAGGAGGCCGAGATGGGCCTGCGCTTCGACTACATCGTCGTGTGCACCGTCACCGGGTCGACCCACGCCGGGATGGTGGTCGGCTTCGCGGCGGACGGCCGCGCCCGCAACGTCATCGGCATCGATGCCTCCTTCACGCCGGCGCAGACCAGGGCGCAGGTGCTCGACATCGCGCAGAAGACCGCAGACCTCGTCGGCGCCGACGCTGTGACCGACGAGGACGTCGTGCTGCTGGAGGACTACGCCTACCCCGTCTACGGCATTCCCTCGAAGGAGACTGTCGAGGCGATCCGGCTGTCGGCGCGGCTCGAGGGGATGATCACGGACCCGGTCTACGAGGGCAAATCGATGCAGGGCATGGTCGACCTCGTGACGAAGGGCTTCTTTCCACGGGGATCAAAGGTGCTCTACGCCCATCTCGGCGGGGCGCCGGCCCTGAACGGCTACGGCTACACCTTCCGCAACGGCTGACGGCTTCGAGGCGGACCCTTGGTCAGGTCGCGAAATCCGGCTCGTGCCGCGCCAGCACGCGTTTGACGCTCTCGAGGTGAAGCCGGGCGCTTTCCGGATCGCCCTCGCGCATCTGCGCCGCGGTGCGCCCGGCGACGGCGGGGTCGACCGGGCGGAGCGCCCGGCCTGTTGCGAGCGCCTTGACCTGCACTTCCGCGACCCGCTCCAGATAGTAGAGGTCGTCCCAGGCCTCCGCGACCGACGGCCCGGTGACGATCACGCCGTGATTGCGCAGGAACACGATGTCGGCGTTGCCGAGCGTCGCGGCGATCCTGTCGCCCTCGGCCTCGTCGAGGGCGAGGCCGTTATAGCTGTCGTCCACCGCGGTGCGGCCGTAGAACTTCAGCGCCGTCTGCCCGGCCCACGCCAGCGGCTCCCCCTCGACCATGCTGAGTGCGGTGGCGTAGGGCATGTGCGTGTGAAACGCAGCCCGGGCGCGGGGCAGTCGCTTGTGCAGGCGCGCGTGGATATGAAAGGCCGTCGCCTCGGGGCGACCCTCGCCTTCGAGAACGCGGCCGGCGAAATCGCAGACGAGGAGGCTCGAGGCCGAGATCTCGCAAAAGGCCAAGCCGTAGGGATTGACGAGGAAAAGGTCGTCGCGGCCCGGCACCACGGCCGAGAAGTGGTTGCAGATCCCCTCTTCCAGCCCGAGCCGGGCCGCCATGCGGAAGCAGGCCGCGAGGTCGACGCGGGCGCGGCGGAGAGCGTCGGGATCGGCGTCATCCCAGTTCGACGACCCGGGCCCGTTGGTCGGGCGGAGTTGATGAGCCATGGCTATGGTTCGAGCTCGGTATCCCAGTACAGATAATCCATCCAGCTTTCGTGCAGATAGTTCGGCGGAAATGCCCGCCCATTGGAATGCAGGTCGTTGATCGTGGGCTGGTAGGGTTTCGCCGCCGGCCACATGTCGGCGTCGCGGCACAGCTTGTCGCCCTTGCGCAGGTTGCACGGCGAGCAGGCGGCGACCACGTTCTCCCAGGTCGTCGTGCCGCCTTTGGAGCGGGGAACGACGTGGTCGAACGTCAAGTCCTCGCGTTCGCCGCAGTATTGGCAGGTGAAACGGTCGCGCAGGAAGACGTTGAACCGCGTGAAGGCCGGGTGCCGTGAAGCCTTGATGTAGGTCTTCAGCGACACGACGGAGGGCAGTTGCATCTCGAACGTCGGCGAGCGGACATACCGGTCGTAGTTCGACACGATGTTCACGCGGTCAAGGAAGACCGCCTTGATGGCGTCTTGCCAGGACCACAGGGAGAGCGGGTAATAGCTGAGCGGACGAAAATCTGCGTTGAGCACCAGAGCCGGACAGGCATCTGGCGAGACCAACGGCTGGAAGTGGACCGTCAAACCGGCACCTCACACCAATGCGCCCCACATCTTGGGGCAGACCCGTCGCACCAGCCCTCTATAGCGTCGCTTATTATCAATGGGAAGACGGCGGCCGGCGCGGCCAGCCGTGACGATCAGACGGGGCGGAACGGCGCCGTCTGCGCCACCCAGTCGCGCGTGCGCGCTTCCGGGTCGGAATGAAGAGTGATGTCCGTCACCACGGCCGCGACGTCGGCTCCGGCCTGGAGCACGCCCGCGGCCCGCTCCAGCGAGACGCCGCCGATGCCGACGAGCGGGGTCGCACCGATCCGCGCCTTCCAGATCGCCAACCGGTCGAGGCCTTGCGGCTCGAAGCGCATCGCCTTCAGCCGCGTGAAGTAGATCGGCCCGAGCGCGACGTAATCCGGCTCGAACCTCAAGGCGCGCTCGAGTTCCGCCTCGTCGTGGGTCGACAAGCCGAGCCGGATGCCGGCGCGGCGCAGCGCGGGAATGTCGGCCGTCTCGAGGTCCTCCTGCCCGAGATGCACGTAGGTGCAGCAGAGGTCGATCGCCTCGCGCCAGTAATCGTTGACCACGAGCAATGCCCCGGCCGCGTCGCAGAGCCGCTTCGCCCGCGCGATTTCGTTGTGGACGACAGCGGTGGGCCGATCCTTGACTCGCAACTGCACGAGCCGGACCCCGTGCGGCAGCAAGCGTTCGATCCAATCCGCCGAATCGAGGATGGGGTAGAACGGGTCGAGCGCCGGGTTCAACTGAAGGCGCGCCCGATTACCGGCGTCGACGGGGCCGCCATGTCGCGCGGCTCCATCGCGCCGGCGTGGAAGGCGAGGCGGCCGGCCGCGAGCGCGAGGGCGAACGCCTTCGCCATGGCCACGGGGTCGACGGCTTTGGCGATGGCCGTGTTGAGTAGAACGGCGTCGTAGCCGAGCTCCATGGCGTCGGCCGCGTGTGACGGCGTTCCGATGCCGGCATCGACCACCAAGGGAACGCCGGGGAAGTGGGCGCGGAGCGCTTTCAGGCCGTAGCGGTTGTTGAGGCCGCGTCCCGACCCGATCGGCGCGCCCCATGGCATCAGGACTTCGCAGCCGGCCCCGAGAAGGCGTTCCGCCACGACGAGATCCTCGGTCGTGTAAGGGAAAACCTGGAAACCGTCGCGGGCGAGGATGCCGGCCGCCTCGACCAGTCCGAAAACGTCGGGCTGCAGCGTGTCGGCGTCCCCGATCACCTCGAGTTTGACCCAGGACGTGCCGAACACCTCGCGCGCCATCTGCGCGGTGGCGACGGCCTCTTTCACGGTGTGGCACCCGGCGGTGTTGGGGAGGACGCGGACGCCGAGTTCGCGGATGAGCGACCAGAAACTTTCGCCCGCGCGACCGGCACCCGATTCCCGACGCAGCGACACGGTGACGATCTCGGCGCCCGACGCCCGAACGCTGTCGGCCATCGTTACCGGCGAGGGAAACAGAGCGGTGCCGCACAGGAGGCGCGAGGCGAACGGCACGTCGTAGAAGGTGAGGTGGTCGGTCATGGCGTCAATCCGGGATGGGACGATTCCAGTCTCGCGCTCCACGTAGAGGAGGATGCGCTACGGCTTGCCAGCATGGTCAGCCGCCCTGCCGTGGCGTGAGGATCTCGACGGCATCGCCGGCCTGCAAGGGCGTCTGCCGGCGATCGACGGCGCGCACGAAGGCCTGGTTCAGCGCCGTCGCCACGGTCGCGTCGCCATAGTCCAGTTCGTCGAGGAGAGCGGCGAGCGTCGTCGCCGCGACCTCATGCGGTTTGCCGTTGACGCAGATTTGCATCGTGCTGCTCCCGAGGGCGGGCGCCGTCGCACACGATCCGGCGCGCTTGCGCGGCGAGTGCCGGCGAGACCAGGAAGCCGTGGCGGAACAGCCCGTTGATGAAGATCCGCCGGCCGTCCCGACGGACGAGCGGCATGTTGTCGGGGAAGGCGGGACGGAGGTCGCAGCCCATCTCGACGACCTCGGCCTCGCCGAAAGCGGGATGGATCGTGTAGGCGGCGCCGATCAGGTCGAGCAAGGCGCGAGCCCGCACCCGGCCGCGCTCCTCGTTCTCGATCATGGTGGCGCCGACCATGAAGCGCCCGTCGCCGCGCGGTACGATGTAGACAGGATTGCGGGGATGGAGGAGCTGCACCGGCCGCGAGAAAGCGATGTCGCGGGTCCGCAGCACCAGCATCTCGCCCTTGACGCCGCGCAGGTCCGGCAGGCGGTCGCGGGCGGCGAGGCCGCGGCAATCGACCACCCAATCGGCCTCGGGGTCGTCCGTCGCCTCCGTGCCGAAGCGGAAGCTGACGAGCGGGCTTTCGCGCAGCCGTCGCCATAGCTCGGCGACGGCCGCGCGGGGATCGAGGTGGGCCTCGTCCTTGAAGAACAATGCGCGCGAAAAGCGGCCGGCGAGGTCGGGCTCGAGCGCGGCGAGTCCGTCGCCGTCCAGCGTCTCGAAATGGCTGGTGCGCCGTCCGAAGCGCGCGAGTTCGGGAACGTCGCGCGCCGGCGCGACGAGCAGGCTGCCGTTGGTGGCGGCGACCGGCACGATCTCGCGCCAGTAGGCCAGCGCCTCGCGGCCGAGGTTGACGATCTCGGGCTCGGACGATTCCGCCTCGCACCAGGGGGCGATCATGCCGCCGGCGTAGAACGAACAGCCGCGGCCGGGCTGATCCGCGCGTTCGTGGAGCGTCACACGGCAGCCGGCGCGCACGAATTCGTAGGAGGCGGTCAGGCCGGCGATCCCGGCGCCGAAAACGCTGATGCGCAATGCCTCGCCCTTTCGTGGCGGAGATCAGCGGCGGGCGAGGGAGGGAAGGGCGCGAGCCCGACGCCATCCCTCCGCCAGCGCAAACTGGATCAGGTTCGAAGGGTCGCCGGGCCACCGCTCTTCGCTCGACGAGCGTGCGGTGATGCCAGCCTCTCAGCCCCCTGACGGGGATCCCCTTGGCTTTGGGCCAAGATGGCGGGCGTGGGCGCCTTCGTCAAGCGCGCGATCAATCGTCCGAGTAGCGCTGCTCGGTCCAGGGGTCGCCACGGTCGTGGTAGCCGCGCGTCTCCCAGAACCCGGGTTCGTCGGCGGTCTTGAAGGTGATGGCGTTCAGCCATTTGGCGCTTTTCCAGAGATAGAGGTGCGGCACGATCAGGCGGACCGGGCCGCCGTGGTCGCGGCTCAGCGGCTTGCCGTCCCACGAATGGACGACCATCGCGTCGGGCGCGGCGAAATCTTCGAGCGGCAGATTGGTCGTGTAACCGTCGGAGGATTGCAGGACGACGAAGCGGGCGGCGTCGGTCGGTTGCACGATGTCGAGCAGGCGTCGTGTCGTCAGACCCTGCCACTTATTGTCGTAGCGCGACCAGGTCGTCACGCAGTGAATGTCGGTAACGAGCGTATCCTGCTTCTGCGCCTGGAACGCCGCCCAGTCCCAGTGAAGCCTGGTGGCGACCGCGCCGCCGACGTCGAGCGTCCAGCGCTCGCGCGGCACGTTGGGCGTGACGCCGAGATCGAGCACGGGCCAGTCGCGGACCAGATGCTGGCCCGGCGGGAGGCGCTCGTGGTCGGGCCGTGTCGCGTGCCCGGTCAGGAACTTGCCTTCCTCGGCCCAGCGGCGCTTCGAGCGGGTCAGCTTGGAGTCGGGCGGCGGATCGTCGGAGGGCAGATCGTCGGCCATGGAGCCTCGCACGGGTCACGTCGCGATCATCAAACCGGGCGCCGCAGCTTTACGCAAGAAGCGCGTTGGCGGCGGCCGAGGGCGCAAGCTAGAAACTCCCATGACCATCGAGCCCGCGACGCCCGCCGCCGACCACCCGCCGCTCGAGCGCAAGGCCGTTGCCGCCGTCATCCTCGGCAACGCCCTCGAGTTCTACGACTTCACGATCTACGCTTTCTTCGCCGAGCCGATCGGCAAGGCCTTCTTTCCGTCCAAGGACCCGATCCAAAGCCTGCTCGCCTCGCTTGCCCTGTTCGGGATCGGCTACGTCATGCGCCCGATCGGCGGCGTGGTGATCGGGGCCCTGGCCGACAGGGCCGGCCGCAAGCCGGCGATGCTGATCACCATCGCCTTGATGGCGGTCGGCATGCTCATGCTGGCGCTGACGCCGAGCTACGCCGCCATCGGCCTATGGGCGCAGGTGCTCGTGATCGTCGGCCGCCTCATCCAAGGCTTCGCGCTTGGCGGCGAGGTCGGGCCCTCGACCGCCTACCTGCTCGAAGCGGCGCCACCCCCGCATCGCGGCTTCATCGCCAGCTGGCAGATCGCCAGCCAGGGCTGCGCCGCGCTGTTCGCCGGCATCGTCGCCACGCTGCTCGCCCTGATCGTCGGCGAAGGCGCGATGGGGGACTGGGGCTGGCGCGTGATGTTCCTGCTCGGCATCTCCGTCGTGCCGGTCGGCTTGGTGATCCGCAGTCATCTGCCAGAAACGGCGGGAGAAGAGAAGGACGACGAGGCACCATCGTCCGCGCTGGACGTGCTGCGCCGGCTCGTCAGCGACCACGGCCGGCTGCTGCTCGTCACCTTCGTCGTCATCGCGGCGTCGACGGTGTCGAATTCCATCGGCACCAACATGCCGGTCTATGCCAAATCGACGCTGGGCCTCACCGAAACGATCTCCACCGCCGTGCCGATCGCCCTGGGGTTGGCGTCGATCGTGTTCCCGCTGCTCGGCGGCTGGCTCGCCGACCGGTTCGGGCGGCGGCCGGTGATCATTTGGCCCCGCGCAGCCATCGTCGTCATCGCCGTCCCCGCCTTTTTCTGGCTGGCGCAGGCGCGGACGGCGGCATCGGTCTACGCCGTCACCTTCCTGTTGTCGGCATTGTCATCGGTCAACGCGGCCGCCATCATCGTCGGCATTCCGGAGTCGCTTCCGCGCGCCGTGCGCAGCGCTGGCCTCTCCATCGTCTATGCCCTGTCCGTCTCGATCTTCGGCGGGAGCACCAACTATGTCGTCAACAAGCTGATCGCTCTGACCGGGGACCGACTTGCGCCAGCCTACTACCTCGTCGCCTTCAGCGTGCTCGGGACCATCGCGGCGCTTTTCATGCCGGAAACCAAGGGCAGCTCGCTCGACTGAGGATCGATCTGGTCTCGGCGCACCCCTGCTGCCGGACGCGCTCCGGTGATCGACAAGCTCAGATTCGTTCTGGCGCTGGCCCGCGAACAGCACTTCGGGCGGGCGGCGGAAGCCTGCGGCGTGACCCAGCCGACAATGTCGGCCGGGCTGAAGCACCTGGAAGACACGCTCGGCATCGTCATCGTGCGCCGTTCGTCCCGCTTCCAGGGGTTCAC
>CAXTFG010000101.1:0-11221 GCA_964243415.1 uncultured Beijerinckiaceae bacterium
TCCAGGGCGTCCCCGTCGGCGTCGGCACCCAATCCTTGGCCTGGGGATAGAAGCGCTCGATCACGGAACTGGCGACCAGACTGTAACAGAGCGTCGCCGCGAGCAGCGACGCGACGAGCTTGAGGCTGCGAGCCATGTCCCAACTGTGCCAGCCGATGAGATCGGCCCATCTGCTGCCGCCGCGGAAGCGCGCGACGAGGAGAACCGAACCGGCCGTGACCAGGTAGGCGATCCCGCCCACGACGATGTTGATGCGGTCAGCGATGTCCTCGCTCGGTGCGGTGGCCGGTGCGAGGGCAACAATCTTCTGGATCGCGTCGTGCCAGCCGACATTCGCCGCGACAAGACCGAAGGCTGCCGCAGCAAGGAGCAGCAGAGTACAAGCGGCCGCGACGAGAATGATCACGGTGCTGACGACGAGACCGACAAGGCCATAGGGCCGCACCGCCGGCGTGTCGGCGGCATATCTCGTCGCTGGCGGCACGGAACGCTCCGAGTGAAACCGTCATGCTTCTCAGCCAGTCTTGGTCAAAGCTCAAGCTGTTTTGCCGGCTGCCAGGTCGCCCACGGTCGTGAAGATGGGCTGAGAGCCGGCGAAGGAACAACGGTCGGCTCGATGCTGCTCCCGCGCCAAGCCGAGCGCCCGCAGGAGGCCAGGGTTGCGGTGGTTCGGATCCAAGGAGCTTGACCCGTTGACGGCCCTAGCATGTGCAAATGTTGTTTCACCGTCGTCGCCGGACCGCGCCCTTCCTTAGCGCCGCGATCTCGCTTATATCGAATGTGCCGCCGAGAGGTGGATATGGTGATAAACGGCATCGAAATAAGCTTTTCGGACCCGGGGGCAGTACCCGGCGCCTCCACCCAAGGGCACGCGCAGCAGTCGGTCCGGAGGACCGAGAGAAGCAGGTACTTTTCGGCGGGGGCGAAATAGGTTCGACGGGAAGTGTAAAGGATGTTCTTTTGCTCGGCATTGTACCGCCGTTATCGGGCTAAACTTATAGTTGCCAATGACAACTATGCTCCGGTGGCCCTCGCCGCGTAATGCGGTGATGGTACCGATCTAAAGCCCTTCAGGGTAGCACTTGAAGGCGGGGTTCGGAGGCACCTGGCAACAGAAGCCTCCACTTTAGCCTGCCGCGTGACAGTGCCGGCACGCTGCAGAAAAAGCGAAAGCGCCGCCTTTTAATTCCCGGAAGCCGGTGCATAATCGGCGCGCCGTCCGGTCTTCGCATCCTTCTAGCCGACCCGCAGCTTCCGACCGCCTGCACGCGCCACCGCCTTGGAACAGCTGATGCCTAACGACATGATCCGCTACGACTTGCTCGTGCAGGAAGCCTTGTGCGGCGTCGTGAGCAAGGTGCTGTCCGACGTCGCGCGACATGGCCTGCCCGGCGACCACCATTTCTATATCACCTTCCGGACGCATGCTCCCGGGGTGAGGCTTTCCACCCGCATGCGCGAATTATATCCCGAAGAGATGACGATCATTCTCCAGCATCAGTTCGAAGACCTGAAGGTCACCGATCACGGCTTCGAAGTCGGCTTATCGTTCAAGGGGATCCCCGAACTCCTGCTAATCCCCTTTGATGCGATGACCGGGTTTTTCGACCCTTCCGTCCAATTCAGCTTGAAATTCGAGCCACAGTCCGAGTCGGACGACGGGGCGAGCGCGGCCGCGTCGGGACCGGTGGCTGTGCCGTCCTCGCATCCGGAGTCGTTACCGGCGCCGGTGACCTCGCTACCGCGTGCGTCTGGACCCAAGCCGGCGAAGCTCGTCAGGGTCGAAAAAGCACCGCCGGCGGCGTCCGAGAACGACGATGTCGGGTCGGACGATGCCGACGCTCCCGCGTCGAGTGAGGCAGCCAAGGTGGTGTCCATCGACGCGTTCCGGAAGAAGCCGTGACCGCTCTCGTGAACCTTCGCTCTGTTCGCAAGCGGAAGCGGCGGGCGGAGCGAGAAGCCGAAGCTGCCGCGAACCGTGCTCGCTACGGCCGTACGCGCGGCGAGCAAATGGAACAGGAGGCGATGAAAATTCGCGCGGCTCGTGTTCTCGACGGAGCGCATTTGGGTCAAAATGCGGCTGACGATGAAACCGTCGTCCGAGAGCGGACGAACACCGATCATGGGCAAGACCGATCATAGAAGATGACGTTGGATCAGAGGGCCGTCGTCAAGCACTCGCTGGCGATCGCCGGGCACTCGACGAGCATTTCGCTGGAAGACGCGTTCTGGCGGCGCCTGAAGCAGATTGCCGACGGACGCGGCCAGTCCATTTCGGCACTCGTTGCCGAAATCGACGAAGAGCGCGGCACCGCCAATCTGTCATCGGCGATAAGGGTCTACCTCCTTGAGGCGGCTTTCCAGGCCGAGCTCGTACCGCCCAGCGGCTGAGGGAGCAGCATTGCTGTCAGACGACGGCGCCTCGATGTTTGGCTGAGCCCGCGGTCCAGACCGCCCACCGCCGTCTTACTCGGGCGGCGCGCGCGCAGGAGGTTCGTCCCGCTGCTCTTGATCGGCGCGCTGCTTCTCGAGCCGTGCCGCTTCGGCCTTCGCGCGACGATCAGCTTCCGCCTGCCGTGCAGCTTCGACGGCCGCTTTGGCATCCGCCTCGGCTTTCAATCGATCCTGTTCGCGGCGGCGGTCGGCTTGAAGCCTCGCGTTGAACAAGGCGCGTTCCCGTATGTCGAATTCGTAGGCTTCGATGCGCGCGCTCTCGCGCGTGATGGCCCTCGCGGCTACCGCGTTGACGAAATTGCTGACATCGAAGGTTCGCTCCGGGACACCGGACATCCCTCCCTCTTCGGTCAGGCCGATGCTCGGTGCGGATCCTGTCCAGTTTCGCGGAAGGTCCCGCAGCTGTTCGCCGACCCGGACTGCGCTACGGAAACGCCGCAGGTCGAAGCTGCCTTCCAGCGTCGTGGCGACGGGTCCAGTGACGATGGGCTTGTCTTGTGCGGTCAGGGCCAGCATGCCCGCTGCCAAGCTCGCGCCGAAAAGCCGCGTCCCGGAAGCGAGGAAGCCTCTGCTGTTCTCTTCGAAGGCGCGGCGGATCGATTCTTCGTCGACGGCCAGCGCATCGCTCTCGACTTCGGCGAAGATCTCGGGTAGGGCGCGCACGCTGACGCCCGTGACGGTCGCTTTGGCAAGCGTCGCCTGACCCGTCCCCGCCAGGCTCGACACGAGGGCAAGCGCGGACTGGCCGGCCCCTGCGACGTCGAGCTTGCCCGAAAGCTCACCCTTGATGGCGGGCAGGTCGAGCCTCACGGCTTGGCCCGTAAACGATCCCTCGAGAGCGGCTTGCGGCCCATCCCGCCGCAAGCTGATGTCGAACCCGACCCGGCCACCCGCGAGCCCGGCGGAGCCATGTCTCATCGTCACGAAGTTCCGGTCCGTGCCGAGATCGAAGGCGGCATCCCGTGCGGTGAGGCCGAATCCCAGGTCGAGCGTCTTGGCGCGCAGGGCCACCGCGCCGCGCGGCGGATCGGAAAGGCTGCCCGAGAATCGTTCGTTCGACCAGGTCGCCCCCGTCACGGGCACTCTGTCCGGGCCGAGCACGAGGCCAAAAAGAGTTTTGGGGGCGAAGTGGTCGAGAACGAGTGAACCGGTGAGGGCCGGACCGGTGCCGGCGGACGTCCGCCAAAAGAGCGTGCCGGCGGTCGCGACCTCGTCGACACGAGCCGTGATGTCGCTGAACTTGATTCCGGTCGAGTCAAAAGCGACGCCGGTCGTGGCATCGATGGGCAGCCGGCTCGTTGTGTCGAGCTGTGCGATCGCGAGAGACTGTAGCAGCGGCATTGCGTCCGGCGACTTGAGCGTGAGCGTGCCGGAACCGCCGTGATCCGCGCCGAACAGGTTGACGCGACCGTCGCCCGCAATCTGGACGGAGCCGAAAGCCGCTTCGATCTTGGTCTCGGTCGGTCGGTCGACCGGCCCGCTCGAGACCAAGGCGAGGTGGCTCGGGCCGATCAGCTCCAGAGGGACGGTCGCTAGACCGAGCTGACGCAACAACGCGGTGCCATGGTCCGACTGGGCATCTACCTTCACTACGACGTTGCCCACGCCCGGTGCAGGCGCGAGATGCACGTCGAGACGCGTCGCCGCGACGTGACCCGTCATCTCGAAGCGCGAAGGAAGGATTTGCGGTCCGCCGTTGACGATCGACGCCTCCACCTTCAGGTCGGCGGGCGCGAGCTCTCCGGCACGTGAGGCGAGTGCGTCGGATCCTGGGCCCGGCGCGAGCTGCTTCGCGAGCGCGGCGACGCCGTCGAGCCGCGCGGCCGTCAAGTTCATGGTGAATGTCGTCGATGTCTCGTCGGCGTCGCCCCGCAGCTCGATCGTCGCACCGCCCAAATTATTCGCTTCGAAGCTCGCCAGCGATACGTGCCGCCCGGTTGAGGCGACATCGAGCTTGAGGTGGCCGACGTCGAGCGAGCCGTTGCCGACGCGCGCGATCCGGACTGCGCCGGCATCGAGCTTCAGGGCGACATCGAGCGCGTCGCTGCCGACGGCGCGCAAATCGGGCAGCTCCTCAAAGTTCAGCGATCCAGCCTTCAGATCGGCGGTGACTTTGGGCCGTATCCCGCCAAACGCGACTGAGGCCGATCCACTCAGCCGCGAGCGGTCGAAGCCCAGTGTCACATCATCGAAAGTGATGCCGCCGGGCTCGGTCCTGAAGCCCGTCGCGACTTCCGCCGCTCGGAAGGGGGTCGTCGACGGCACCTTGAGCTCCGGCGCCACGATGGCCAGCCAGCGAAGCGCGAGAGGCAGATCGTCGGCCGCGGCTTCCAGACGGCCTTGGAGGACTTCCTTGTCCGCGATCGTGCCGTGGACATCGATACGGGTGCCACCCGGCCCATCGCCGGCAACGCTCCACGCACGCGGGGCGGGACCGGCGAGCGCCAGATGGGCGGAGAAGCCGCTCAGTGTCTCGCCGCCCCAGATGGCGGTGCCGACGCCGACATCGACGGTCGTTGGGACCGATGGTGTCATCGCGGTGAAGATCCGGCGCAGATCGGCAAGGCGCGGCAGTTTCGGGGGCGGCGGCCGCTCCGCGTTCACCGGCGCTCCTGAGAGGCGATCGATGTCGAGTTGCTTGGCCTGCAGCTTGAGACGGAGTTCGGTCTGCTCGCCGAAGCTCCCCTCGCCGCTTGCCCTGAAGGCCAAGCCCCCCTCGTCGGCCAGGCCACTGACGCGGAGTTCGCCCTCGCCAAACGCGGCGTTCTGCGGATCGGCCTTGAGGGGGCCCGACAGTCGCCACGAAATCGGGTTCGCGACATCCGTGAGGTGGCCCGCGGCGATGAACATTCCATCAAAGCTTTGCCGCAAGGCGCTTCCCGACGCATCAAGGGCCAATGCGCCGTCGAGGTCGACGCTCGGGTGAGTGAGGGTCTCGTCCAGGGCGAGGTGAAGACGCGTCTTGCCCTTCTTCGCCTCTGTCGTCGAAAAGCGGAATTTGGTGCGGGACGGGTCCGCTCCCGCGCTGCCGCTGCCCTTGAACGGACCGGCAAGGTTCGGAGCCTCGGCACTGAAGTCGAGGTGATCCGCCACGAAAGTCCGGCCGCTCTGCGGATCTGCGACGGCGAGCGTGCCATCGATGATCCTGATCCGTTCGAGGCGTATGTCGGCGCGAAACGCCGGCGTATCGGGCAGGGCAGGCAGCGTCCGGTCCGGCTGAAGCGTCAATCTGATGGTCGGCTCGTCGAGGCGCCCTTCCACGATGTCGATCTCGCCATGCAGCAGGGGAGCGATGGCGAGTTCGAGGTCGAGATAGCGAATGCCGATCCTGACCGCAGCGTCGTCGCTGCCGATGACGGTCTGGTTCAGGCGCAAATATGGCGTCGGCAGCAGCTTGAGATCGATATTGCCGCCGATCGTGACTTTCTGGCCGAGTCCGCGCGCCAGTTGCGCTTCGAGAAATGAGCGCTGGCCGTTCCAATCGACGAAGTAAGGCGCCACCAGCATCGTCGTGAGCGCGACGATGAGGACAATGGCTATGCCGGTCAGAAGATCGCGCAAGGTTCGGTATCGTTTGCGGGCTTTGGCGAGGTGCGCGCTTTCCTTTGCACCACGCGGTCGCGAGATCAAATGGCGAGCGCTTCATCGCAGGAGTACGCGGAACGCTCGCCGCCGATGCCAATTAGGTTCGCTTCAGCACGGGGAAGCCCGGCGCGCGATGCCGAGGCGGACGGGAACGGAGATCAAGCATGAGCAAGCAACCGAAGACGAGCGTTCCGAGCGATGCGGACCTTAAAGGAAACCCACTGATCGGCGGCTCCAAGGGAACGACGGCGGCAGGCACGACCCCTGATGAACTCGAGGATGCCGAAGGCGAAGCGACGCTCGAGGGCGACACCGAAAACGACACGAACACCTATGGCGGCATTCACGGGACGCCGGGCCCCGGAGACGGCCGCAAAGTCTGACGATGCGGCGCTTGCCGTCGTCTGTTGCATACGCAAAGAGGTGGCGTCAGAGGAGGCGGGGCTGAAGCCGCGCGCAGACATGTCGGCGTTCGATCAGGGCAAAAAGGCCGGCGCAGAGGTTGGAGGAGCGGAGCTGTTAAATCCCTACCCGGATGGCTCCGCCGATCACCGCAATTTTGAACTCGGGCGTCGTTTTGGGGCAGACAACGCCCGCGAGCGGCAAAACTATCGACAGGCGAGACCGGACGCCAACAGGCCCGATCACGACGAGGGCGACGATTGAGCCGGCGCCGGAGCAATGGGACCGGAGCCACGGCCGCGGCACATTCCTCGTCGTGAGGGTCCCGGCGCCTGCGAGCTCGCGAAGCGAGGCGCGAGGCCCGGTTGACCGATCGAGATGCCGCTTCCGGCGTCGTCAGCCGTTCACCATCGCCAAACCGGCTTCGTGATAGCGAGCGCCGACGACCGCGTCACGCGGAACTGCGGCCTCGATCGAGTCGAGGTCGTGTTGCGAAAGGACAATCGCGGCAGATGCCGCATTCTCCTCGAGCCTGCTGATCTTGCGGGTCCCTGGAATCGGGACGATGAAGTCGCCCTGGTGCAGCACCCAGGCGAGGGCAAGTTGAGCGGCCGTGACACCCTTGCTCGCCGCGAGCTCCTCGAGCACCCTTACCAGACTGAGGTTGGCGTCGAAGGCGCCGTCGGCGAAGCGTGGCGAGGTGCGGCGGTAGTCGTCGGCATCCAAGCTGTCGCGGCGCCGGATCGCACCGGTGAGAAAGCCCCGCCCGAGTGGGCTGTAAGGCACGAACCCGATGCCGAGCTCGCGACAGGTCGGAAGCACCTCCGCTTCCGGATCGCGGGTCCAAAGCGAATATTCACTCTGGACGGCGCTGATCGGATGTACCGCGTGGGCGCGCCGGATGGTGGACGCGCTGGCTTCCGAAAGACCAAGTGCGCGAACCTTGCCCTCGCGCACGAGATCGGCCATGGCGCCAACGGTGTCCTCGATCGGCACCTTCGGATCGACCCTGTGCTGGTAGAGCAGATCGATAGTCTCGATCCCGAGGCGCTTCAACGATCCTTCGGCGACCGCCTTGAGGTGGTCCGGTCGACTGTCGACGCCGACGATGCGGGCCAGCCCCTCGCCCTTTTCTGAGATGGTGAAGCCGAACTTGGTGGCGATTACCACTTTGTCGCGCGCGTTCTTCAACGCCTTGCCGACGAGGCTCTCGTTTTCATAGGGCCCGTAGACTTCCGCCGTGTCGAAAAGGGTGACACCGATGTCGACCGCGCGGCGCAGCGTCTCGAGGGACTCCGCTTCGCCTTGACGGCCATAGACACCGGTCAAGCCCATGCACCCGAGGCCGATCGAGGACACGCTCAGCTTTTTACCGAGATGACGTTTCGGCATATTGTCTGCTCCTTGAGAACCAAGGAGATGGAACGCCGGCAAGCTAAGAGAACTGGTGCAATCCTGCACGACTTGTCTCATTCTGCTCACCAATGCCGCTGCGCCCGCCTCTTTCCAGCCTGGCTGTCTTTGTGGCGGTGGCGACCAATGGAACGTTCAGAGGGGGTGCTCGCGACCTTGGGCTGTCCCCGTCGGCGGTCAGTCACGCAATCAACGCTCTTGAAGATCGCCTCGGCGTACGGCTTCTTTCGCGAACAACACGCAGCGTCGCTCTAACGGATGCCGGGCGAAGATTGCTCGAGCAATTGCAACCGGCCCTGCGCGACATCGATCGCGCCCTCACCGGTGCCAGCGAAGACCGCTCCGTGCCATCCGGCCTCTTGCGACTGTCGGTGCCGCGCTCGGTCACCCACTATCTTCTGCTCCCGCGCTTGGCACTCTTCGCGGCAACATACCCCGATGTGACGATCGAGATTCGCGCTGACGACGCGTTCGTCGATATCGTCGCTGAAGGTTTCGACGCGGGCATTCGCCTCGGCGAAAGCCTGCAAAAGGACATGATCGCCGTACGGGTCGGACCGCCACAGAGGATGGTGGCACTCGTGGCGCCAAGCCTTCTGGCTGTTCGAAAAGCACCTGTTCTCCCACGCGACCTTGCCGCGTTTCCCTGCGTCGCCACGCGCTTTCCGGGCGGAGCTCTTTACGATTGGGAGTTCGAGAAGGATGGCGAGGCGGTCACGGTCGCCGTGCGCGGCCCGTTCATCGCGAACGACACACGCCTCGCGCTCGATGCCGCTGTCGCGGGCCTGGGCGTCGCTTTCGTGATGGAAAGCATGGCCGCGACAGCGCTCGCGAAAGGCGACGTCGTGCGCATGTTGGAGGATTGGTGCCCAACTTTTCCAGGGTTCTCTTTATACTACCCAAGCCGCCGGCAGATGCGGCCTGCTCTCCGCGCTTTCATCGATGCCTTCACGACGAAGTGAAGCGGAGCGGTTGCGCCGCGGCGACGCCGGCTTTTCCGCAAGGTACGGGTTACTCGAGACTCCCCCTCGCGGGAGGCAATCCGTCGTGAACGGAGCCGTCACCCGCAAGATGATCGCAGTCCTCGCTGGCGAATATTGTGCCGTTACCAGTTCGTGGAGGTGACAGCTCGCGATCTCGCCAAAATCGCCAATCTCGTCAACACTTGCTGATCGTTGAGATCGATGATGTCGAGCGAGGAAACCATCTCTCGGGGCAGATCAAACTGCGGCTGAAAGACTTGCCTCAGTGTCCTAATGATGCCCAGAAGGTATACTGCCGCGGGTGGAACGAGCAGCCTGAGGTCCATGTCTCGGCCTCTGTCTAGTTGTTGATCGAGATGCCGGTGTGGCGACCTCAAGCTCGCCCACGAATGGTTAAGGAATAATTAACATTTACCTTCCGTTAATCGCTGAGAGCCTCAAGCTTGTACAGAAGCTAGCAACGGCGCGTTCGCAGCATCTCCCAAAGGTAAAAAACGCATTCTTTCGGGCTTAAGGCTCCCAGAACCATACTGATAAGAAGTGCAACAAGGAGACGACCTGTCTTGGCTTGCCGCCGATAGATCTGAAGCACGACGAACCTTGTGCGGAGTTTCCGGTCCATTCGTGCGCGATGTTTGATCAGGAAGCGCAGAGAGGGACGTATTGAGGGCGAGACACCGACATTGCTGAAGGTTGGCGGGTGGTAACGGACCGTCGCGCGCGGCAGCAACGTCAAGGGCACGCCCGCGCCGACGAGGCAGAACAGGAGATCCCAATCCTGGTGCCTTCGCAACGACGTGTCGAATGCGAACCTTCGGGCTGTTTGGGATGGCAAAAGGAGCGTCGACGTTTGAAACGCGAGCGCTTCCCGCAGAATGAAATCAAGGTGTTGTTGAGGGCTTGCGGAACGTGACAGACGCCGGCCCGGCAGCACCCGAGGGTTATGTCCCAACCTGAGCGCGGAAGCACCGACAAGGTAATCTCCCGAGCGACCTTTGCTTTCCGTGAGCAGGGCACGCAGGTGATCGGGATGCCATTCGTCGTCCGAGTCGAGGAAAGCGATCAGACCGCCACGCGCGGCCGCAACCCCGATGTTGCGCGCCACGCCGCCGCCGCTGTTGCGGCGCAGCCGAATGTAGATCAAGGGCAGCTCGCACCCGTAAGCCAGGACGTTCCGACGCGTGTCGTCCGTCGAGCAGTCGTCGACGACGATGATCTCGGCGGGGCATAGGGTCTGGTCGAGGATGGATGAGAGGGCCCTCCTGATCACTCCGCCGCGGTTGAAGGAGGGAACAACGACGGAGATTTCGCTACGCCGATCTTCTGCGGGGCGCGACGTGCCCGAGGAGACGGAGATCGTCTCCGCAATCGGGTCAAGCATGGGTGGCAGAGTCAGACTTTCAGGATGTAGAAGACCTGCGAATTGCACCACCAAGGAAGTCGCGCAAACGGGCTGTGGCGCGTTGCGGTCATATTGAATTTCGACAGCAGGAGCTTTTTCAAGACGCGGTGATCGAAGCCCTTGTGCGAGAGGAGGACATTCTTCGCCCTTGGAACTCGTCCGCCAAATAGCGCCACCGCCAGTTCGACGAGGCTGTGGTCGCTTGAACGCCTGAAAAGGAACGAGCGGGATGCTTCTTTCAGCGGAAGAGCCATGCCCTGCATTATGGGAACGGAGATGACCATCGCCGCGCCGGCCCGGCAAACGCGGTTCGCCTCCAACAAAAACAAGGCAACTAGGTTGTCGTCCACGTGCTCCAGCGTCTCGAAGGCACAAAGCAGATCAACAGACCGGTCCTGTACCTGATCCCACGCCGTACAAAGCTCAATATTTGGACCGGTCACGGTCATGTAGGGCTCGAACGCGATCAAACGGACGTCCGGGCGCAGGGCTGACACCCTTCTCAGAAGCTCTCCCTCGCCGGCACCGAAATCCAATATCACGCCATTCGCGGGGAGCAGCTCGCTGATCAGATCGAGAGAAGTGCGATACCGCGCCTGGTGCGCATAGCGGGCGATCGGATTGGGATGATCGATCGTCTGAACACGATAGGGGACTATCCGCTCCGCCATCCGCTTTTTCCGTCTCGTGCCCGGCGCCGCCGTCCTTCGTCAGCTCGATGCGGACCGCCTGACGACAGGACCGTTCGCTGCATGCTGACGACATCGCATGCGCTCGGTAGGATGGCCCGAATGCCTCTTCAGATCTTCGATGAGGGTCGAAACGGCGAGCTCCATAGAAGTACCGGTTGCAGGACAGGCGCCGGGTCAAGGCGAACGCCACTACGCTGCCGGGTGACGATGACTGATGACGATCCGCGAGAACTGCATGGTGCCCAGGAGAGGACTCGAACCTCCACGGCTTTCACCACTGGTACCTGAAA
>CAXTFG010000102.1:0-11170 GCA_964243415.1 uncultured Beijerinckiaceae bacterium
GCGCGCGAACTCGCCGAAGACCTCGATGTCGTGCGCGTGCTGGTCAATTTCGCCCACACGTTCGGCAACGGCGGCGGCTTCAACTCGGGCCTCAACTTCACCCTGAGCATGGGCTGCGGCTCCTGGCAGAAGAACAGCATCTCGGAGAACCTCAGCTACAGGCACTTCCTCAACATCACCCACCTCGTGACGCCGATTGCGGAAGACAAGCCGTCCGAAGCGGAGCTGTTCGGCCCGCTATGGCGCAAGATCGGCCACGAGGTGGCGCGATGAACTTCCTGGAGCATGTGGCGAAAGCGCGTGTCCTCGCGCCTGCCGGCGTCCCGGTTCCACTCGCCGCGCTGTGCACGACGCCGGAAGCGGCCGCAGAAGCGTTCGCGACCGTCGGCCCCTGCATGGTCAAGGCACAGGTGCCAACCGGCAAGCGGGGCAAGGCCGGCGGCATCAAGTCGGCGATGTCGGCGGCGGAAGCGCATCAGGTCGCGGATCGCATCCTGGGCATGACGATCGACGGGCATGATGTCGGTGCCGTCCTGCTCGAAGAACGCGCTGCCATCGCTCTCGAGTTCTACGCCGCGGTTCTCCTCGATACTACGCACCGCTGCCCCCTGGTGCTCTTTTCCACGGAGGGCGGCATGGACATTGAGGAAGTCGCGGCGACGCGCCCCGACGCCCTGCGAAGCCACCAGGTCGATCTCGACCGCGGCTTCGATCGAGGGATGGCACGCGACATGATCGCGGGGCTGGACCTCGCCGAAGCGGAAACCCAGGTCTGCGACATCCTCGCCAAGCTTTACGAGGTCAGCGGTACGATCGATGCCGAACTCATTGAGATCAACCCGCTCGCGCTCCTTGCCGATGGCCGCCTCGTCGCGCTCGACTGCAAGCTGACCCTCGACGATGCCGCGGCCTTCCGGCAGAGCGACCTGGCGAGCGCCGCCGCTGCCGAGCCGGCCACCGATCTCGAAAAAGCGGCTTCCGAGAGCGGCCTCAAGTTCATCCAGCTCGACGGCAACGTCGGCGTGCTCGCCAATGGCGCAGGGCTTACCATGACGACGATGGACGTCATCAGCCATTGCGGAGGGCGCCCGGCCAACTTCCTGGAGATCGGCGGCGAAGCCTACACGAAATCGGAAGCCGCCCTGCGGCTCGTGCTCGCGAACCCGGGCGTGAAAAGCCTCGTCGTGAACTTCTGCGGCGCCTTCGCCCGTACGGACATTATGGCCAAAGGCGTGGTCGCGGCTTGGAAGAAACTGCAACCCGACGTGCCCGTGTTCTTCTCCATCCATGGCACCGGGGAAGATGAGGCCGTTCGCCTCGTCCGCGACGGGCTCGGCCTCGAGCCCTACGACTTGATGGAAGATGCGGTGCAGGCCGCGGTGGAGGCCGCGCGATGATCATCTATCGCCGAAACGTCAGGGTCCTCGTTCAAGGCCTCACCGGCAAGCAGGGAAGCTTCTGGAGCGAGAAGATGATCGCGTGCGGGACGCAAATCGTCGCCGGCGTCAACCCGAAACGCGCCGGAGAACAGCACCTCGACCTGCCGGTCTATGCGACGGCGCGGGCGGCCATGGCGGAAACGCCGTTCGATTGGGCCGTCATGTTCATCCCGCCCGCTGCCGCACGCGAGGCGGCGCTCGACGCCATCGAGGCCGGCGCGAAAACTGTCGTCATCCTCACCGAACACATCCCGGCCCGCGACGTCATCGCCATCCACCACGCGGCGGCGCGGCACGGCACGCGGATCGTCGGGCCGAACACGGCTGGCGTGGTCACCCCTGGCGAAGGCTTCGTCGGCATCATGCCCGGCGACAACGTCAACATCTTTCAGCCCGGCCAGATTGGGGTGATCTCCCGCAGCGGCAGCCTCGGCACGCTGATCTGCCTCAACCTGACGCGAGCGGGTCTGGGACAATCCGCCTTCCTCGGCATCGGCGGCGATCCGATGATCGGCACCACCACGCGCGATGCCTTGATGGCGCTCGATGGCGACGAGCGCACGCGCGCGGTCGTGATGGTCGGCGAGATCGGGGGCGCCATGGAGGAAGCCGCCGCGGATTACGCGGCCGGCATGCGTAAACCCATCGTGTCGTTCATCGCCGGGCGGGCGTCGCCGCCGGGCAAGAGAATGGGGCACGCCGGCGCCATCGTGTCGGGCAACGTCGGCACGTATGCCGGCAAGCGAAGAGCGCTCGAAGCCGCACGCGTGGTGGTGGCCGACACGCCTGGCGAGGTGCCAAACCTGCTGAGGTCCGCCCTCGCCCGGTCGGGTGCCGAGCCCGCGATGGCGGCCCGCGGCTAGCGCTTCGAGCCCGGATTCCTTCGATCAGGCGGCCGCGTAGCTCTTTTCGGCTGTTTGGGCCGAGATCGCGGGCAACGGTGCAGCGCAGGCGAGGCGCGCGACCGCCTCGACGTTATAGAAGCGGCACGCCTCCATCAGCATCCGGCACTCCGTCCAGATGTCTCCATCGACCATTGGCATGAAAAGGTCGTGCACGTTGTCGACGCCGAGATAGCATTTCACGCCACGCGCCGCGAGCTTGGTGAACGGCGCGATCGAATTGTGGAGGGGGGCCTGGAACGGCAATTGTTTCATGCTGATGGCGGCCGACGGGCAGATGATGATGCCGAGGTCCGCTTCGACGATCTTGTCGATGATCCTGTCCTGCTCCCGGTCTTCCTTGGCGCTGAGCGAGATCGCATGGACGCCGAACACCCGTCCCTGCATGCCGTGCTCGATCGTCTTCAGCGCCAGCAGTTCCGTTTCGTTCTCGAAAGGATTGTTTTCCTGGTCGACGTGGACATCGACAGGTTTTCCGAGTCGCTTGGCCAGGTCCAGGACCAGATCCAGATGCTGCTCCGGCCGGGGATTGTCGCGCGAGGGCAAACCTCCGCAATAGTCGGCCAGCTTGCAGGCTTCCGCATATTGCTCGTAGGAGGCAGGGTCGAGGACACCTTGCAGCGGTTGCACGCCGATTTCGAACCGTATCGATTTCGCGTAGCGTTTCTTGACGTCCAGTGCCGCACGGATCGGCAATAACCCGACCGTGCTGTCGGCATCGACCATCGTGCGGCAATAGACGACGCCCTGGCCGATCATGGTCTCGACGCCACGGCTGATCCTCTCGACGAGGTCGTCGTAGGTGTAGTTTTCTTTCAGGTGTTTGTAGATCTCCCACTTCTTCTGCATGTCGACTTGGCTGAGCAGCAGGTTGTCCTTGTTGATCAGGTATGCCTTGTCGAAATGGGCGTGGTGATTGGCGAGACCGCCGAAGCGCTCCGCGGCATCGAGGAAACGGAGCCGCAGGTTCCACGGCTCCGAATCGTCTGCGAGCTTGTAGCGGTAGGTGCCACGTTCGCTGTCGACGAAAATCTGCTCGATGGTCGCGATCGCGACATCACAGTCGGTAATGAGGGGAATGCCGTTCTCGATCGAGAGCTTGCGGATGAGCTTGGCATCCGAAGCCTCATCGTAGTCGTTGTCCTCGCGAAGCACGTTGACGACCAGATCGAAGCGATTGGTCTTGAGGAAGCTGATGATGTTGGGCGACCGCCGGTCGGTGATCTTGTAGATCTGGTTGCTCTCGATCCCGTGGTCCTTGAAATATTGGTGAGTCCCGGGCGTCGCGTAGAGGTCGACGTTCAGCTCGAGCAGCCGGCGGATCGAGGGCTTGATCCGGCGCTTGTCCTCGATCTTTCCTGCGCTGATGAGGACGCTCTTGCGCGTCTTCTGGCCCAACAGCTTCAGTTTGAAGGCAAGAAGCTCCAGCGTGGTCGTAGTTGTCATGCGATGACCTCCTCTAGCCTTCAACGCCGACCGATCAACCACCGCTGCTTCGTCGATGACCCGCGAGCGCCTCACGCGCGCTCGTTGTCCGGTCCAGCCGTTGCCTCGGCGTTCACTGCTGATCGCAGCCCTACGCGCCGCACTCCGAGAGACGATCCGCGCCGAAAGCACGGGTCGCCTGCCGATCTGCCTCGTCCGAACCCGCTGCCGACCGCAAGCAGATCACGAACGTTCAATATGTTGCTGAAGAGCGTGCTTAGCAGCTTCGATCAGAGAAAGCATCAGGACGAGCTCAGGGCCGATCGCGATCAGCTGTGGGAAAGTCGATGCCATCCGACCCGGTGCGCCGTGCCGCCTTCCAACGAGGTCGTTGGTGGGAGACGAGACGCGAGGCCTAGACAAGACGCGGCGGCACTCGGCGGTATTTCCCGCGATGGCGTGAACGGCAACCAACCTGCTCTCGTTGGTTCACGTCCGCTGCTGGTGCAGGTTGCGGGACTCTTCCTCGATTAGACCGAAGCCGCGGGAAAAATGTGATCGACGAGAGAGCCTCTTCGCTGCAAACGACAGGTTGCCTCCTCCGCCGCGCCGGACCGCCCGCGCAGGCCCTGACGCTGTGCATCAAGATCGTCGACCCTGCCCTCGCGGAGATCATCGATCCGACCACACCGCTCCTCGTCCTCTACGACCAACTTCTGCATAGCGAAGGTCCGGTTTGGGAGCCCGATCGGCACCGTCTCGTCTTTTCGGATATCCCGGCTCGGCGGGTGTTGGCATGGTACCCGGACGGCCGCGTCGAGGTCGCCATCGACGCCGTGCCTTTCATCAACGGCAACGCTCTCGACGCCGATGGGCGGCTGATCCATTGCGAACACGGTCGGCGCTGCATCAGCCGCTCCGACGCGAACGGCACGCCGCAGCCGATCGCGACCCACTTCGAGGGCAAGCGGCTCAATACGCCAAACGATCTCACCACGACCGCCGACGGTGCGATCTGGTTCACCGACCCCGTGTTCGGCCTGATGTTCCCGAAACAGGGATGCCTTGCCGAACCCGAACTCGACCATCGCAGTCTCTACCGCTACGAACCGAGCAGCGGCGAGTTGCGCCGCATGGCTGATTTCGACCAGCCGAACGGGCTCGCCTTTGCGCCGGACGGCAGAACGCTCTACGTCTCCGATACGTCGCGCTCGATCGGCGGACCGACGCATGACGTCATTGCCTTCGAGGTCGGAACCGGCGGCGCTCTTTCGAAGCGACGCCTCTTCTGCCAGACCGAATACGGTGTTCCCGATGGCTTCCTCGTCGACGCGCGAGGCTGGCTTTGGACGACCGCTGGGGATGGCATCCACATCTACGAACCGGACGGTATGCGGCTTGGCTCGATCTCGGTACCGACCACGGCGTCCAACCTCGCAATCGGCGGTGCCGGAGGTAAGCGCCTCTTCATCACGGCCGAAACGCACCTCTACGCGATCGACCTTCTGCAATAGGACGTCTAGGCCTTCCCGACGTGAGAGGTCCGCGCGCTCGCCGCATGCTCCTTCGTCACCGTGCCTCCGATATCGACCTCGCGGAGGACCACGTCATAGCTCCAAAGATCGGCCAGATGCTGGAGCACCTCCTTCGTCGCACGCTCGTCGAGCGGCATGGCGTGTAGCATCGTGTGCTGAAGAACGAGACGCCGATCCCCCGCGAGATCCACGTCGACGACCTGGATATCTGCATCGAGTTGAGCGACATCATATTGCCGGGACAGCGCACGCCGGATTTGCCGATAGCCGCGCTCATCGTGGATCGCATCCACGTTGACCTCCGCCGCATCCTCTCCCTTGTCGAGGATATGGAACATGCGCCAGCGCCGCATCAGGTTGGGACTGAGAAACTGCGACACGAAGCTTTCATCCCGGTAATTCGCCCAGACGTCCTTCAGAACTGCGAAAGGATCACCGATGCCGGCGACGTCGGGAAACCAGGCGCGATCCTCCTCGGTCGGCTCGGTGACGATGCGCTCGATGTCGCTCATCATGGCGAAGCCGAGGGCGTAGGGATTGATGCCGTTATAGCGTGGGTCGTCGTGGCCGGGCTGCATGACCACATTGGTGTGCGAGGCTAGAAATTCGAGAAATGATCCGTCGCTGATTTGCCCCGTCTCGTGCAGACGCGTCATGATGCGATGGTGGCAGTAAGTGGCACAGCCCTCATTCATCATCTTAGTCTGCCCTTGCGGGTAGAAATATTGCGAGATGAGGCGAACGATGCGGATGATCTCGCGCTGCCACGGAGCCAGGCGGGGCGCCGTCTTCTCAAGGAAATACAAGATATTTTCCTGTGGCAGCTCAAGCAGGGCACGGCGGCGTAAATCGAGATCGACGCCGGCCTTCGCACCGCCTTTCGCCGGCACCGTCCGCCATAGGTCGTTGAAGACCTGCTCGCCGTGGATGCGGCGTTCACGCTCGCGGCGCTCTTCCGACAAAAGGTCGGGTTTCCGTTTGCGGGGATAGCGATGAATTCCATGATTCATCAGGCTGTGCGCGGCATCGAGCAACCGTTCGACCGCGAGCTTGCCGTGACGTTCTTCGCACCGCGCGATGTAGCTCTTGGCGAAGTCGAGATACTCCAGGATGCCGTGAGCATCCGTCCACTGCTTGAATAGATAGTTGTTTTTGAAGAAGTGATTGTGCCCGAACGCCGCGTGCGCGATCACCAGGGTCTGCATCGTGGCGGTGTTCTCCTCCATGATGTAGCTGATGCACGGGTTCGAGTTGATGACGATCTCGTAGGCGAGTCCGCGCAGACCCTTCTTGTAATGGACTTCGTGGGTGACGAACTGTTTTCCGAAGGACCAATGGTTGTAGTAGAGCGGCATGCCGACGGACGAATAGGCGTCCAGCATCTGCTCCGCAGTGATGATCTCGATCTGGTTCGGGTAGACGTCGAGGCCGAACTCGCCGCAAGCGATTTCCTCGCAGGAATCGTGGATGCGCTGGATCAGGCTGACATCCCAATCGGCGCCGGCGAAGAGAAGCTCATCCTTCGATCGCGTCATGGCAAGCCTTGCACCGCGCCCTTAGGCTTGCGCTCAAAGAGTTCGCGGAAAACCGGGTAGATATCCGCACGGTGGCTGACCTTGCGCATCGTGAATTGCGCGCCGCGCTCAAGGACGAGTTCATAGGTGCGCCACAGCTCCGTCTTGCGCGACACGAAGCCGATCGAGCCTCGTTCGCTCTCAGGCCCGACTTCGAGATAGGCGAAGTATTGGCAGAGGGGCAGGATGCCCTCGCGCAAGAGCGCAGCCGCTTTTTCGCCATCGCGCGAACTATTGTCGCCGTCGGACGCCTGCGCTGCATATATGTTCCAGTTCTCGCGCGGATACCTCTGGGCGACGATACGCATCATCTCCTCAAGCGCGCTCGAGACCAGCGTTCCGCCCGTGTCTGGCGAATGGAAGAAGGTATCCTCGTCCACCTCTTCGGCTTCATGCGTATGGCGGATGAACACGATATCGACGTGGCGATACCGGCGTTTGAGAAAAATGTAGAGGAGCGTGAAGAAGCGCTTGGCGACGTCCTTCATGTGCTCCGTCATCGAGGCGGACGTGTCCATCAGACAGAACATCACTGCCTGAGCCACGGGTTTCGGCACCTGTTGGAAACGTCTGTAGCGGATGTCGCGCGGATCGATGTAGGGCACGCGGCGGCTGCGCCTGAAGAGGAAATCGAGTTTTTCCTTCAGCTCGGCGATTCTCGAGGCATCGCCCTCGTCGCTTTCGAGCAGAGCGATCTCCTCCTGGATGCGGCGCATCTCGTCGGGCGTAGGTCGCCTTAAGGCGATCCGGCGCGACATGCTGTTGCGCATCGTGAGCGTCAACGACAAATTCGACGGCGAGCCCGAGACGGAATAACCCGCGCGCTGAAGGCTGACGTTGTCGGATCGCGCCAGCGTCTTTTTGGCGAGATCGGGGAGTTCGAGATCCTCGAAGAAGAGGTCGAGGTACTCGTCCTGGGACAACGCGAAGCGGAAGTCGTCCTGTCCTTCGGCATCCGTGCTGCCCTCGGAGCCACTTCCGCCACCGCCGCTCTTCTGTTTGGGAATGGCGTCGCCTTGCAGGTACTTTTTATTGCCTGGAAGCACGACCTCGCGATGGCCGCCGGTGGACGCCCGATGCAGTCGCGGTTCGCGTAGACCGTCGACGGGAATGCTGACCTCACCGCCTTGGTCGATGTCCCGGACACCGCGACCTTTCGAACTTTCCCGTACAGCCTGTTTGACCAAGGCCTTGGCGCGGCGAAGGAAGCGCTGCCGATTGGCAAGGCTCTTTCCGCTGGAATTGAGACGGCGATCGATCAGATTCATAATGTTCCGCCGTTGCGGTCAGCTACTTACCCGGCCTTTTTCGCCCTCATGTACCACTCGACAAGCCTGCGAACCTGACGTTCTGTGTAGCCTCGTGTCATCATACGTTCGACGAAGTCGGTATGTTTCTTCTCAGTCTCGCTATCTCGTTTCGAGGTGAAGCTGATGACGGGAAGAAGGTCCTCGACCTGGCTGAACATACGCCGCTCGATGACTTCGCGCACCTTCTCGTAACTCGTCCAAGACGGGTTACGACCCGCATTTTGCGCCCGTGCGCGCAATGAGAACTTGACGACCTCGTTGCGAAAGTCCTTGGGATTGGCGATCCCCGCCGGCTTCTCGATCTTTGTGAGTTCCTGGTTCAGGAGCTCGCGATTGAGAAGCTGCCCGGTGTCGGGGTCCTTGAAATCCTGATCCTCGATCCACGCGTCGGCGTAGTCGACGTATCGATCAAACATGTTTTGCCCGTAATCCTGGTAGGATTCGAGATAGGCCTTCTGGATCTCGTGCCCAATGAATTCGGCGTACCGCGGCGCCAGCTCGGCCTTGATGAACTCGAGATAGCGTTTTTCGCGTTCGTCGCCGAGCTGTTCGCGCTTGATCGACTGCTCGAGCACGTACATCAGGTGGACCGGGTCGGCGACCACTTCGAGCATATCGTGGTTGAAGGTCGCCGCAAGCACCTTGAAGGCGAACCGCGTCGAGATGCCGTCCATGCCCTCGTCGACGCCGGCGGCATCCTTGTATTCCTGCATGCTGCGCGCGCGTGGGTCGACCTCGCGAAGGCTCTCTCCGTCGTAAACCCGCATTTTCGCGTAGAGGTTCGAGTTTTCGTGCTCGCGCATGCGCGAGAGCACGGAAAAGCGAGCGAGCATTTCAAGGGTGCCCGGTGCACAGGGCGCCCCCGCGAGCTCCGAAGACGAAATCAGCTTGCTGTAGATCTGCTCTTCCTCGGTAACCCGGACGCAATAGGGAACCTTGATTACGTAGATGCGGTCGATGAACGCTTCGTTGTTCTTGTTTGACCGGAAGGTCTGCCATTCCGACTCGTTGGAATGGGCCATGATGATCCCGGTGAACGGGATCGCGCCGATATTCTCCGTGCCGACGTAATTGCCTTCCTGCGTCGCGGTCAGCAGCGGATGCAGCATCTTGATCGGCGCCTTGAACATCTCGACGAACTCGAGCATGCCCTGGTTGGCGCGGTTGAGGCCGCCGGAATAGCTGTAGGCGTCGGGGTCGCTCTGCGAGAGGGTTTCGAGCCGCCGAATATCGACCTTTCCGACGAGCGACGAGATGTCTTGGTTGTTCTCGTCGCCTGGCTCCGTCTTCGAGATCGCGATCTGGCGCAGGCGCGACGGGCTGAGCTTGACGACCTTGAAGCGGGTGAGGTCGCCGCCGAACTCGTCGAGGCGCTTCACGCACCAAGGGCTCATCAACCCGGTCAGGCGCCGGCGCGGAATGCCGTACCGCTCTTCCAGCTGCGCACCTGTTGTCTCCGGATCGAAGAGACCGAGCGGGCTCTCGAAGACGGGACTGAGTTCGTCACCAGCCTTGAGAATGTAGACGGGATGGCGCTCCATCAGCGCCTTCAATCGCTCGGCGAGAGACGACTTGCCGCCGCCGACCGGGCCGAGCAGGTAAAGGATCTGCTTGCGCTCTTCCAGGCCTTGCGCAGCGTGGCGGAAGAAGCTCACAATTCGCTCCACCGTCTCCTCCATTCCGAAGAAGTCCGAGAAGGCGGGGTAGAGGCGGATAGTCCGGTTCATGAAGATGCGGCCGAGACGCGCGTCTTTCGCGGTATCGACCACCGTCGGCTCGCCGATCGCAGCGAGAATGCGCTCCGGCGCGTTGGCATACATCATCGGGTTGCCGCGGCAGTCGCTTAGGTACTGGACCAGCGACATCTCGGTGGCGCGGCGGGAGTCGTAGGACCGCGTGAAGGAGTCGAAAAGTTCATCCATCGACGACGAGTGTCCATGCTTGGTCGTCGGGCAGAACCCCCAGCGACTGGTTTCAGGACGTGCGACGCAACATACGCAATTGGTGCGCCTTCATTGCGGCGATGCAATACGCCTAACGCGACTAATTCGTGTATGCGTCGATTTAGACACGGTATTCGCGTCGCAACAGACCATGTTTGCTAGGCGCCGAAGTCTCGTCACAGCTCCGTTGCGCGCTTACATCCAGATCTGGAAGTCGGCGGCGCCGGCGAAGGTTCTCACGCACAACCCAGATCATCGCACCCGTCAGCATTGCGGCAAGCGTGAACCAGGTGATCGCGTAGACGAGATGGTTGTTGGGGAAGGCGATGACGGTCAGGCCGCCGATGGGCAGGCCGCCCGGGTTCGGCACGGCATCCGCGTCGATGAAGAAAGGCGCGACACGCTCTAGGCCACGCCGAGCGGCGATGGCCGCGACGTCTCGGGAGAACCATCGGTCGGCTCCGGCATCGTTGCTGCGTAGGAAACCGCCACGCGGTTCGCTCATCCGCAGCAGCCCTTCGACAGTGGTCGGCCCGACGATCTCGCTCGCGGCCCGGCTCGAGGGCGCCCGGCGATCCGGCGGAATAAAACCGCGGTTGATGAGAACCGTGTCGCCCGAAGCTGTTCGCAGCGGCGTGAGGATCCAGAACCCCGCGCCGTACTCGCTTACCGCCTGAACAAGCGTCTCGCGATCGTTCAGAAGAAGGCCGCCGACTTCGACATGACGGTACTCGTCGGCGGTGGCGGTGATGGCTGGCCATTCGGCCGGACCGGGCATAGGAAGCGGCGACGCGTGAATTCTACGATCCACCCGGGCGATAAGGTCGAGCTTCCACGAAAGCCGGCGGACCTGCCAAACTCCTAGGCCGACCAGGCCCGCGATGACCACCAGAACCGCGGCGCCGGTCAGCGCCCGCAACACCGGGCGGGCGCGCCCTTGATCCATGTCCGTGGCGACTTGCCTGTGCCGCTGCCGCAGCACGTCAGGGCATGTTGCGCATGTCGTGCATCGTGACCGGCATCATGTTCGTGTTGAGGTGGT
>CAXTFG010000103.1:0-11068 GCA_964243415.1 uncultured Beijerinckiaceae bacterium
CGGCGGAAGACGCCGCCTACATCATGCAGAACGCCTCATCCGTCATCATCGTGCCGGGATACGGCATGGCGGTGGCTCAGGCGCAGCACGCGTTGCGCGAGATGGCGGACGATCTGAAGAAGGAAGGCGTCGACGTCAAATACGCCATTCATCCCGTGGCCGGCCGCATGCCCGGCCACATGAACGTGCTGCTCGCCGAAGCCAACGTGCCCTACGATGAGGTCTTCGAGCTCGAGGATATCAACTCGGCCTTCGGTCAGGCCGACGTCGCTTTCGTCATCGGCGCCAACGACGTCACCAACCCCGCCGCAAAGACCGACAAGACGTCGGCCATCTATGGCATGCCGATCCTCGACGTCGAGAAGGCGAAGACGGTGCTGTTCCTTAAACGCGGGATGGGGTCGGGCTATGCCGGCGTCGAGAACGAGCTGTTCTTCCGCGACAACACGATGATGCTGTTCGGCGACGCGAAGAAGACCGTTGAAGGTATCCTCAAGAACCTGGAATAGGTCGCGCCACCCGCCAACCCTCGCTGAAATAGTTAAGGTTTCGGCGATGACGCGGCAAGCCGCTATCGGTGGTGAAATATTTGGCGGCGATAGCCCAACGAAATCAGCTCTGTTTCGACGACGCGCGCAAAACCTTCACCAAAAGTCAAGCCCCCCCGGAACGAATGTGTCTTTTCCTGGTTTGCAAGAACGGTCCTGGGCTGTGGGGAGCAGCATCGGCGCCGCGAGGGTCCCGCTCGAAGCGGGAAACGCGAGTCAAGAGACATGCGCAGCAGGGATTACGCCATGGACGCCAAATCAGAAGCTTTCCGCCTCGAGACTCCTGCCATGAGCGGCTTCCGGGCGGGGATGTCATCGTCCAGCATGATCGGGCGCAAACTCGGCCGGCTGTACAATCCTCCAGCGGACATGCCGAGCGATATCGGCCAGCTCATCCAGGTGATCGACCGCAAGTTCGACAGGGCTGGATAGTCTCGTCAGTCCTTCGCGCGTTCGACGTAGGATCCGTCCTCCGTCTGCACCACCACCCGCGTGCCCGTTGCGATGTGCGGCGGCACCATGATGCGGGCGCCGTTCGAGAGCTTGGCCGGCTTGTAGGATGACGACGCGGTTTGCCCCTTCATCGCCGGCTCGGTCTCGACGATCTCTAGGGTGACACGGGCCGGGAGCTGGATGCCCACCGGCGTTTCGTTGAACACGGACAGCACGCAGATCATGCCTTCCTGAAGGTACACCGCCTGTGTGCCGAGCACTTCATCGGGAACGATAACCTGGTCGTAGTTCTCCTGATTCATGAAGGTGTAGCCGTCGGCATCCCGGTACAGGTAGGAGAAGTTCGAGTCCTCGACGAAGGCGCGTTCGACCTGCTCGGTTGTCTTGTAGCGGTCCGTCGTCTTCACGCCGTCGCTGAGCCGCCTCATGTCGATCTGTGTCGTTGGCGTGCCTTTGCCGGGATGAAAGCTTTCCGCCGTCAGCACGACGTATAGCTGGCCGTCGTCGCGCTCGATGATGTTGCCTTTGCGGATCGAACTGGCGATGACTTTCACGGGAAGCCTTTGTAGAAGCAGCGAGGGGAGGGCGGCTGCCGGCGTATGAGGCGCGGACGGCTTTGGCCTTTGGCTAGCCATGAGGCAGCCGCCGATCAAGTGAAATCCTGATGTCCGTCCCCTGCTCACGCTCGCCGCCGCGGTGGCGCCCCGACGTGTTCGCCGCCCGCGCGCCCAACCTCGCGGCACGCAGCCGGATCAAGGAATCGGTCCGGCGCTATTTTCTCGACGACGGTTTCGCAGAGGTAGACACGCCCGTGCTTCAGGTCTCGCCGGGTCATGAAACGCATGTCTCGGCCTTCGACACGGTCATGATCGATGCCGACGGCGAGCGAAAGCGCATGTTTCTGCACACGTCGCCGGAGTTCGCGTGCAAGAAGCTGCTGGCAGCCGGTGTGGAGCGGCTGTTCACGCTCTCTCCCGTGTTCCGCAACCGCGAGCGGGGCCGCCTTCACCATCCCGAGTTCACCATGCTCGAATGGTACCGAGCTTACGCCTCTCTCGACACGCTCGTCGCAGATGCTGTGGCTCTGCTGCGCCGTGCCGCCGAGGGCGCCGGGACGAGGATGCTGCGCTATCGCGGCGCCACCGCCGATCCGTTCGCCGCGGCCGAGATGCTGACAGTTGCCGAGGCGTTTAGCCGCCACCTCGATCTCGACCTCGCGGCCACTCTGGGGACGGGTGGTTTCACCGGTCTTGCGGAAGCGACCGCCCGGCGCGGCCTGCGTGTGGCCGCGGACGACACCTGGTCCGATCTGTTCAGCAAGCTGCTCTCGGCCTTCGTGGAGCCACAGCTCGGGCTCGGCCGCCCGACGGTTCTGACCCGCTATCCCGCGAGCGAGGCGGCGCTGGCGCGGCTCTGCCCCGACGACCCGCGCTTCGCCCAGCGCTTCGAACTGTATTGCTGCGGCGTCGAACTCGCCAATGCCTTCGCCGAACTCACCGATCCCGTCGAACAGCGCCGACGCTTCATGCGGGACGAAGCGGAGCGAACCCGTATCTACGGAGAGACCCACCCGCTCGACGAGGAGTTCCTCGCGGCGCTGGACGTCATGCCGGATGCGTGCGGGATCGCACTCGGCTTCGATCGTCTCGTCATGCTCGCGACAGGCGCCGACACCATCGAGGAGGTGCTGTGGGCGCCCGTCTCCGCAGGCGAAACCGCCTGCGAATGAGCCCCACGACGCTGCGCGATGCTCAAGCCCTCGCCGCGCGCGGCCTTCTGGCGCCAGAGGCCGTCGACGCGGTATCGGGCGTCTCCCGGCGCTACGCCGTTGCCGTGACGCCGGACGTGGCGCGGCTGATCGATCGCGAGAATCCGGCCGACCCGATCGCGCGGCAGTTCGTGCCCGACGCGCGCGAACTCGTCACCACGCCGGACGAGCGCGTCGACCCGATCGGCGACGATCTGCACTCGCCGTGCGAAGGGATCGTCCATCGCTACCCCGACCGAGTGCTGCTCAAGCTCGTGACCGTGTGCGCGGTTTATTGTCGGTTCTGCTTCCGCCGGGAGACCGTCGGACGAAGCGATACAGCCGCCCTCTCTCGCGAGGCGTTGTCGACGGCTTTGGCCTACGTCTCGGATCACCCCGGTATTTGGGAAGTGATCTTGACCGGCGGCGATCCCCTCGCGATGGCGCCGCGCCGCCTCGCCAGCGCCTGCGCCGGGCTTGCCGCGATCGCTCATGTCAGGATCCTCCGCGTGCATACGCGGTTGCCTGTGGTCGCGCCGGCGCGAATCGCGGCGCCGATGATTGACGCGCTGAAGGCCTCGAAGAAGACGGTGTACATCGCCGTCCACGCCAATCACCCGCGCGAACTGACGGCGAACGCCCGCGCGGCCTGCGCGCGGCTCGCCGACGCCGGCTTTGTGCTCGTCAGCCAGAGTGTACTGTTGCGCGGCGTCAACGACGACGCGGACACGCTCGCGGCCCTGATGCGCGGGTTCGTCGAAGCGCGGATCAAGCCGTATTACCTGCACCACCCCGACCTCGCGCCGGGCACGTCGCATTTTCGGCTGAGCATCGCGCAAGGGCAGGCGCTCGTGGGCGCATTGCGCGGAAAGATATCCGGTTTGTGTCAGCCGGCTTACATGCTCGACATTCCCGGCGGGCACGGCAAATCGCCGATCGGGCCCGGCTACCTCGACGAGGGTCTGACGCGCGTACGCGACTACACCGGCGTCTTTCATTCCTATCCGCCGGATTAGATGCATGGCAGACTTGGAAGTGCCGAGGGCGTCAGACGTGGAGGCCTCGAGAGCGGGTCAGGGATGAACGGCGACCGGGTACGATTGACCGCGACGGCGCATGGCGGCGGCTGCGGCTGCAAGCTCGCGCCGGCGGTCTTGCGGGACATCCTTGCGAAAATGCCGCTGCCTGTCCCGTGCGCCGACCTGCTCGTCGGTACGGAGACGTCCGACGACGCGGCGGTCTACATGCTCAATGAAAGCCAGGCGATTATCGCCACCACGGACTTCTTCACCCCAATCGTCGATGACGCTTTCGACTTCGGCCGCATCGCCGCGACGAACGCTCTTTCCGACGTCTACGCCATGGGAGGGCGCCCGCTGTTCGCCCTCGCGCTTGTCGGTATGCCGATCGCCACCATGCCGCTCGCCGTGGCGCAGGACATCCTGGCCGGGGGGGCGGCCGTGTGCACGGCGGCCGGCATCCCCGTCGTCGGCGGCCACTCCATTGATACGCCGGAGCCGATCTACGGTCTCGTCGCGATCGGCCTCGTTCATCCGGACAAGGTGAAGAAGAACGCGACCGCAAGAGCCGGCGACGCGCTGATTCTAACCAAGGGATTGGGCATCGGGATCTTCTCCGCCGCAATGAAGCGAGGCGAAATCTCCAACGCCGACTACGCGACGATGCTCGCCTCGACCACCAAGCTCAATACGATCGGCGTGGAACTCGCCGATCTCGATGCGGTGCATGCGATGACCGACGTGACCGGCTTCGGCCTGCTCGGCCACCTGCTCGAAATGTGTCGCGGCGCCGGGCTCGCGGCGACCGTGAACATCGATGCCATTCCGATCCTACCCGGGGCAGAAGCCCTCTCCCGAGCCGGCTTCGTCACGGGGGCCGCCGCCCGCAACTGGGCGAGCTATGGCGCGGCAGTCGCGATGCCGGAGAGCACGCCGAACTGGCATCGCGATCTCCTTTGCGATCCGCAAACCTCGGGCGGCCTGCTCGTCGCCGTGCGGGCGGACCGCGCCCATGATGTCGTCGAGCGGTGCCGCGCTGCCGGATATTCGGCAACGTCGAAGATCGGACAAATGCGCAGAGGCACAGAGGAGGTCAAGGTCTCGACCTAGTGCACGGGCTTGCGCGCGCCTTTGTTCTCTTCCGCGATCGCGGCGTCGTGATACCAGCCGCTGCCGCCTACGATAACGGGAGGCTGAGCAGCCTGTCGACGCCGCCTGGCGGCATCAAGACTGACGACGACATTGTCCTTAAGGACGTCCCCACGCACACCATGAGAGCCACGAGCCATCGTGAGCTCCTTTTGCTTGTTCGACGCCCGCTGGCGTCATCGAACATGCGATATCGTCGCTGATGATTGCCTAATCAAGGCTCATTGAGCTTGAATATTAGGCAAACTTGCCTGCGGTCTCCCTCGCATGACACCTTTGGCGGACCCTCGTTCGGGTCACATTATCCGGTGCCGTTCTCAGCCTTGCGAGGCGGACGGCGGCCGGATGGGGGTTCTGCCACCGGGACCACCGAAACCAGGTCGCGGCTTGGGTGCGGGAAGAAGACCGTCGCGCTGAGCCTGCTTGCGCGCCAGCTTGCGTGCCCTCCGAATGGCTTCGGCCCGCTTACGCGTCTTTTCCTCGGACGGCTTTTCGTACGCCTTCCGCCGCTTCAGCTCGCGAAACAAGCCTTCGCGCTGCATCTTCTTCTTCAAGACCTTCAGGGCTTGATCGACGTTGTTGTCGCGAACCAGAACCTGCAAGTGGTCACCTCCCGGAGTGATCGTCGAACGTAAAGAGGGTCAGGCCGGACAGCCTAACCCTCTCGTCGGTGAAGAAACGGAGCCCGCCCCAGTACATCCGTGGTGGCGAGCGGGAACGCGTCAGACCGCCTGAAGCTGGTCAGCGGCAGATTTGCCGCTGCGGCGATCCTTGACGATCTCGTAGTTCAGCTGCTGACCTTCCTGAAGGTCACGCATGCCTGCCCGCTCGACGGCGCTGATATGGACGAAAACGTCCGGACCACCGTCTTGCGGTTCGATGAAGCCGAAGCCCTTCTGGGCGTTGAACCATTTGACTTTGCCCGTGCTCATGACGAGGCCTCTCTGCATGCATCTGGGTGCTCGCTACGACGCAGCGAGGAACCAAACTTCGAAATGGAGGAAGCGTCTTCAGCAAGCGTGACGTGCACGCGGGGCCAAACTATCCGGCCTAGATCGATGAGCCCTATATGGACCCAATTCGCGCGGATGGCAAGGTGGGTCGAGCAATCGCTGTCCGTCCGCGAACTCGCCTGATGTGGAGAACACAATGTCTGAGACCGACTGGAAAAACGACGGCGTCCGCGTGATCCCGGCGGGAGCGCTCGATCCCAACACCGCGCAAACGCCCGGCATGGATCGCAAGGCGGCGATCAACTTCGCCCGCGTCGGCGCGCAGAAAATCTGGGCGGGCACGGTGACGATCCATCCCGACGCCAAGACGGGAGCGCACCATCACGGCCATCTCGAAAGTATTATCTACGTCCTGAAAGGGCGCGCGCGGATGCGCTGGGGCGACAAGCTGCAGTTCGTCGCCGAGGCCGGCCCAGGCGATTTCATCTACATCCCACCCTACGTGCCACATCAGGAGATCAACGCCAGCCGCGACGAGCTTTTGGAATGCGTCCTGGTCCGCTCCGACGGCGAGGCGGTCGCCGTCAACATCGACATCGAGCCGGTCGAGAAACCTGAACAGGTTCTCTGGATCGATCCGACGCATCCCAGTCATGGATGAGGACTTCCCACCGCCACCGTTCACCGGCTTCCCGCAGGAGGGTTTCGCCTTCCTTGAGCGCCTGACCCGAAATCAGGATCGAGACTGGGTTGCCGCGAACAAGGCGACCTACGAACGAGCGTTGCGCCTGCCGCTGTCGGCCCTTGTCGCGGACCTGTCCGGCCGGTTCGCCGAAGCGGGGCTGCCCTTGCACGGTGACCCCAAGCGCGCGGTATTCCGTCTGAATCGTGACGTCCGTTTCTCGAAGGACAAGCGGCCGTACAAGACTCACGCGAGCGCGGTCTTGAACGCCGGCGGCGACAAGGGCGCGCCAGGCGTCTTCTACGTCCACGTCGACCCGGCGGGTTCGTTCGCCGCCGCCGGGTTCTTTCATCCCGAGCCGGACGTGCTGCATCGCCTCCGGCGCGGCATCGTCGACGACGAGGACGGCTGGGACGAGATGAGAGCGGCGTTGGACTCTGCTGGATTAACGCTCGAAAACGACGACGCGTTGGTACGCCTTCCCAAAGGGTTCGGCCCGGCGGCGCCCGATGTCGAAGCCGCGCTGAAGCTGAAGTCGTGGCACGTCAAGCGCGACCTGTCGCAAGCCCTGATGGGACAAGCGCGTCTGGCTGAAACGCTGGCTGCCTTCGCAGACGAGGCGGCGCCACTGCTCCGCTTCGGTTGGTCTGCCCTCGAGCGGTAGTCACCGCCCGTGAGAGCGAGCTAGGTAGTCAAAACGGCGATCAATTTGATTGACGCTGGAGCCCTGGGGCGCGGACTACCCGGGCGGTGTGCCGTTCATCGCCAGGACCGAGCCGGCGAGATGAAGGCTGCCGGCGATCAACACCCGCGGAGGCGCGAGCCACGCGCGAGCGCTGAGATAAGCCAGGGCCTCGGGCACACTTTGACATGCCGCGGCGGGCAGACCGGCGGCGAGCGCGCAGGCGGCGACATCGCGCGCCGGACGGCCGGCGTGCTCGCCCTCGACGGGGACGGCGATCACCTCCTGCGCGAGTCCGGCGAAGGCCCGAAGAAACCCGGTCGTGTCCTTCGTCGTCAGCGTGCCGCACACGACGATGAGCGGACGCGGCGTCTTCTCCTCGAGATCGGCCATCGCCTGGCCGAGGGCGCGACCACCGTCCTCGTTGTGGCCGCCGTCGAGCCAGAGCTCGGCCCCGATGGGAGCCGTCGCGGCAAGCCTGCCCTTGCCGAGGCGTTGCAGTCGAGCCGGCCAGTCCGCCGTCTGCAAGCCGCGCTCGATGGCGCCGCTGCTCAGCGGCATGACGCGTCGGAGCGTCGCGATCGCCGCAGCGGCGTTGCCGTGCTGGTGACGGCCGACGAGGCGAGGCAATGGCAGGTCGAGGAGACCGTCCTCGTCCTCGAACAGAAGGCGCCCGTGTTCTTCGCGCACGGAGAAGTCCCGGTTGGCGACGAGGATCGGCGCCCCGGCCCGCCGCGCTTCGCGCTCGAGCACGTCGCGCGCGGCATCGCTCTGGAGGCCGAGCACCGCCGGGCAGCCACGCTTGAAGATACCGGCCTTTTCCCGCGCGATCTTCTCGATCGTGTCGCCGAGGAACTCGACATGATCCATCGACACCGGCGTCACCACGCTGGCAAGTGGGCGGTCCACCACGTTGGTCGCGTCGAAACGGCCCCCGAGCCCGACCTCGAGAAGCAGGATGTCGGCGGGCCGCTCGGCGAAGAGATGAAACGCCGCCGCTGTCGTCATCTCGAAGAAGGTGATGGGCGCGCCGGCGTTGACGCTCTCGCAATGCTCCAAGGCTGCAGCCAGCTCGGGCTCGTCGACGAAACGGCCGCCGCCGTCGGCTGCGAGGCGGATGCGTTCGTGGAAACGCACGAGGTGCGGCGACGTGTAGACGTGGACGCGTCGGCCCTCCGCTTCGATCATGGCGCGCAGAAAGGCGATCGTCGATCCCTTGCCGTTAGTGCCGCCGACGTGGATCACCGGTGGCAGGCGGTCCTGCGGACGCCCGAGCCGATCCAGAAGCGCGAGAATGCGGTCGAGCGAGAGGTCGATCTTTTTCGGATGCAGCGCCGTGAGACGATCGAGGATCGCGTCCGAGCCGGAGTCCTGCGGCTTGAGTTTCACCTCAAGCCGCGTCGGCCTGCGGCGGGGACATCAAGCCATTGGCCAGGGCCGGAGCCGGTTTGTGCAGCAGCAGGCCGCAGAGACGCGCCAAAGTGGCGCGCATGTCCTTGCGGGGCACCACGATATCGACCATGCCGTGCTCCTGAAGGTACTCGGCGCGCTGGAAACCGGGCGGAAGCTTTTCGCGGATTGTCTGCTCGATGACTCGGGCACCGGCGAAACCGATCACCGCGCCGGGTTCGGCGAGATGCACGTCGCCGAGCATCGCGTAAGACGCGGTGACGCCACCCGTCGTCGGGTTGGTCAGCACGACGATGTAGGGGAGCTTTGCGGCGCGTAGGCGCTGCACGAGCAGCGTCGTGCGCGGCATCTGCATCAGAGAAAAGATACCCTCCTGCATGCGCGCGCCGCCCGATGCGGTGAAGATGATGAAAGGCACGTGGCGGTCGATCGCCGCCGTCATGCCGGTGATGATGGCCTCCCCCGCAGCCAGTCCGAGCGAGCCGCCGAGAAAATCGAAGTTCTGCACGGCAACGACGACCTCGACGCCTTCGATCGTGCCGCCGGCGAGACGCACGGCATCCGGCGCCCCGGTTTTGGCGCGGTACTCCTTCAAGCGGTCGGCATAGCGTTTGACGTCGCGGAATTTCAACGGGTCGTGGGGCGCATCGGGAGTCGCGAGGTCTTCCCATCGCGCGCCGTCGAAAAGCGACTCGAGCCGCTGCTTGACCGGCATGCGCATGTGGTAGCCGGAGCTGGGCACGACGTGCAGGTTGCTCTCCAGGTCCTTGTGGAAGACGAGCTCACCCGAATCGGGGCATTTGACCCAGAGATTTTCCGGCGTCTCCCGACGCAGGAAAGAGCGGATCTTCGGTGGAACGACGTTGGAGATCCAGTTCATGCGCGTTCCATTTCGATAGTCACCGGCGCCCGACCCGCCGAGCGAACGCCGGCAGCGAGTTCGCCTACAAGCGCCGTGACAGCGGCGAGGCTCGCCGGCGTCGCCCTGCCGTCGTGGTCAAGCGAACCGCGCAGCGCTTCGACGATGGCCGAGCCGACGACCACGGCATCGGCGCCGGACCCGGCGATGGCGGCAGCCGTTTCCGCCGTTTTGACGCCGAACCCGACGGCGATCGGCAGGCCGGTATGGTCCTTGAGGCGGGAGACGGCGGCGGTGACGGCGTCGCGGTTCGGCGCGGCGGTTCCGGTAATTCCCGCGATCGACACGTAGTAGAGGAAGCCCGACGTGTTGGCGAGAACCGCCGGCAGGCGTGCCGCATCCGTCGTCGGTGTCGCGAGGCGGATGAAGTCGAGCCCGGCCTCACGCGCCGGAACGCACAATTCTTCGTCCTCCTCGGGAGGGAGGTCGACGACGATGAGGCCATCGACGCCGGCCGCCTTGGCCTCATCGAGGAAACGCCACACGCCGTAGATGTAGATTGGGTTGAAGTAGCCCATCAGGACGATCGGGGTCGCGTCGTCGTCGCGGCGGAAGGCGCGTACGGCGGCCAGCGTTCCGGCGAGAGTGGTGCCGCTCTTCAGCGCGCGCAACCCTGCGGCCTGGATCGCCGGACCGTCGGCCATCGGATCCGTGAAGGGCATCCCGAGTTCGATCAGGTCGGCGCCGGCCGCCGGCAGTGCTTTGAGAATGTCGAGCGCCGTCGCGCCGTCCGGGTCGCCGGACATCGTGAAGGTCACGAGACCGGCGCGCTCCTCGGCCTTCAGCGCGGCGAAGCGGCGGGTGATGCGGGTTGTCATCGCGATCTTAGGGACATGGGATGTCGGGTCGTCTTAGCGGAAGCGGACCGGTCCGGCAATTTGGCCCGGGCACTCAGTCGATTCGGCGCAATCCGGCCAGCGTGCTAGGGTTTGGCATCTTTCCGCGGCAACAGCATGACCGATATCGGTTCTCCCGCATCATATGACGACGACTTTTACGCCTGGACCCAGCAGCAGGCTGCGGCCCTGCGGCGGGCCCCGAGCCGTGTGGTCGACAACGCGATCGATATCGAGCACGTTGCCGAGGAGATCGAGGATTTGGGAAAACGTGATCTTCGGGAGGTGAGATCATTTCTCAAGCGGCTCTTCGAGCACCTGATCAACATCGACGCCTGCCCCGGCTCTGTCGAGGTGCTTCACTGGCGTAGCGAAGCTCGAACTTTTGCAGTCCTCGCCTGGGAGCCCTACACGGAAAGCATGCGGCAACTGCTCGATGTCGCGCCGATCTGGGTGAGCGGCTTGAAACTGGCCGGCCGTCTCCTCGAAGACCTCGGCGTCGCGAGCGACCTGACGGATACGTGTCCTTTCACGCTGAATGACGTGCTGACCGAAGATTTCGACCTCGAAGCCGCCCTCGCCACGCTGAGAGCGGTACGAGCACCGCGCGACATGCCGCTTCCTTGATCCCGTTCGGAGGGGCGGCTACGAGCAGCTGACCTCATCCGAA
>CAXTFG010000104.1:0-11067 GCA_964243415.1 uncultured Beijerinckiaceae bacterium
TGCCAAGGCCGAAATAGAAGAAGAAGATCTGCACCAGCGGCGGCGTGTTGCGGAACGTGACGACGAACCCGTTGACGACCGAGCGCAAGAGGCGCGACGGCGAACTCTGAGCGAGCGCGCCGACAGCGCCGATCACGAGACTGAGCAGGATCGATACGATGCCGAGCAGCAGCGTCGTCCTGAGACCGTTGGTGTAGCGGCCCCAATCATAGGGATCGTAGAAGATCGTGAAGTTCAGTCCCGTCGTCTCGTAGAGCTTCTGGAACCAGGTTTGGAACGTATTCATTCTTTCGGCCCGGCCCGTTCCGACGCGATCCCGCACGTTGCGCGTGACCGGACCAGAGCCGCGAAGCGGCACGGCATCCGTGACACGGGCCCGCGGCCTGCAACCCTCAAGCTATTGCCTCGATCGCCGCCTCGACGCGGCAGATCGCAGGTCCGATCTGGCCTGCTTAATTCGTCGCGCCTTTGTACTTCTCGTGCATGGCTTTGGAGTAGTCCGTCGGTGTGATCCCCCACTTGTTCTCTTCCGACACGACGAACCCTGTCTTCATCCAGTCCTTGGTCATGCCCTCGAGCAAGGTCTTCATGCTCGTGTTGCCCGGAGCGACGGCCATGATCCAGGGTGCCTCCAGAACGCCCTTGAGCGGCATAGCGTACTCCGACTTCCAGTCGTCGTCGGTCAGCTTTCCCTGAATAAACGACTGATCGTAAAGATACCCGACGCAGCTGCCCTGCTTGAGCGCGAACAGCGGCTTTTCGGACCCGTCGAAGGCCACGATCTCGGAGCCGTAAGTGCGTGCGATGTCCTTGTTGTACCACGCTCCCGATGTCGCGCAGACGGGCTTGCCTTTCAGCTCGGCCCAATCCTTGATCCCGGACTTCTTGGGCAGGAGGACATTGACGAAGTCCGAGTAGTAAGGCGGATCGATCGCTTGCACGACGCGCCGGCGCTCCGGTTTGTCGGAGATGGTCGCGATCAGCAGGTCGACCTTACCCTGCTGCAAAAACTCGATTCGGTTGGACGAGACGACCGGGACGAGCTCGAGCTTCACACCAAGCTTTTTTGCGACGTCGGCCGCCAAATCCGGCTCGATGCCGACGATCGCGCCGGTCGGATCACGAAAGCCAAAAGGCTTGTAATCGGCTTTCGTGCCGACGATGAGGGTCCCGCGCTGCTTGATGGCGTCGATGTCGCTGGCAGCTTGGGCGCTTGCCGCGGCGCCAGCGATCATTGCGGCAAGGAGCAAAGCAGCTTTAGTTCGCATGAGAAAAATCCTGCTTCGCGTTCGAGGTGGTCAGCGCAGCCGGCGAAGACCGCTCGCGACATGTTTCGTGATGAACCGCACCGTCCGGCAGCGCCTCATTGCGCTCTGGCAATCCGTACGCCAGACGGCGTTGTCGCGTCACTGCAATCGTGCGAGAGCGAAAGGCGACAGATCGACCGAACTCCGGCCCTGGATCATCATCTCCGCGACGCTCTCCCCGATACCGGCTGAGTGCTTGAAGCCATGGCCCGAACAAGCGGAAACAACATGGACGCGGTCCATGTCCGGATGTCTGTCGATGATGAAGCCGCGATCCGGCGTCGTCGTGTAGAGGCATGCCGCAGCCTGGGCCGCGTGCGCGGTGACACCGGCCAAGCGTCCCGCGACATGGCGGCGATACATCTCGGCAGATTCAGCCGGCGTCACGGTGCGGTCGACCGCGTTGGCCGCCGTCGCCGTGGCGTACTGCTCGGTGGCGAGCTTGAGGCGGCGCTCCCCGGCCATCGGCGGAAAACCGTAGAGGTAATCGACATCGGTTGCGCCATGCATCCAGATGAAAACCGGCGCATCCGGAGGATAGGCCGAGAGATCGTCGAGTCTGTACCAATGCAGGGTCTGGCGCGTGACGGTGAGCAGGGCGTCGAACGGCGCTTTGAGCAGGGACGCACTCCAGGCACCCGCCGCGACGATTACGCGCGGCGCACGGATATTTCCCGATGGCGTTCGCACGGTCACGCCCGTGGCGTCTTGCTCGAGGGCGACGACCTCCGTCTCGCGGCGAATCTGGGCGCCAAGGTCGGAGGCGCGTCGCAGCTGTGCGGCGATGCATAGCTCCGGCCGGAGGTAGCCGCCGCCAGGTTCGAAATAGGCCCTCGCGTCACCGGAAAGATTCAGAAATTGCGTGAAGCGACGGCCGATCTCGACGCCGTCGAGCACTTCGTGAGGAACCCCGAACTCTTTCGCGACCGCGATCGAACGCCCAACGAAATCCGGCGTGCCGTGGTGCGATGTCGTTCCGCGGCTGGACGCCATGACGAGCGCGCCGCACGCGGTGAACAGGGTCTCTCCGGTCTCAGCCTCCAGATCTCGCCAAATCCGGTGCGAGTTGCGGACGAGCGGCGCATAGCTGCCGCCTTCGCCGACGCCCAAACGCGTGATCCGCGTTTCTCCGTGGCTCGACCCGTACGGGTGAGGAGGGCTGAACCGATCGATGCCGAGCACGCGCGCGCCACCGCGCGCCAGCTGGTAGAGAACGGCGCTGCCCATCGCTCCGAGCCCGATAACGATGACATCCGCTTGATTGCTAGGCATGTCGGCGACTCTGCCGTGGGATCGACGAAGCAGCAATCCTCCGCGGGTCGGGAGCGCGCAAGCGTTCGTTTAGAGGAGGACCGGCCGATCTTCTGCGGTCAGGCCGCCCGCACGCCCGCGAGAAAAGCGCGTACTTCGCTCGTCAGCGTCGCCGCTTCCAAGGACAGCTTGTTTGCTGCTCGAAGCACATCATCGGCAGCACTTCCGGAATGCTCAGCTGCAGTCTCGACCTCGGCGATGGTGCTGCTCACCGCTTGCGTGCCTTGGGCAGCCTGCGCAACGCTTCGCGCGATCTCGCCCGTTGCCGCGTGCTGTTCCTCGACGGCGACGGCGACGGCCGCAGCCGTTTCGTGCACCGCCCGGACCGTCGCATCGATCTCGACCATCGCCGCGACGGTCTCCTGCGTGGCCGCCTGTATCGCGTTGATCTGGGCGGCGATCTCGTCAGTGGCCCTGCTCGTTTGCTCGGCAAGGGCCTTGACCTCCCCCGCGACCACCGCGAAGCCGCGCCCCGTTTCGCCCGCGCGAGCAGCCTCGATCGTCGCGTTCAACGCCAGCAAGTTGGTCTGGCTGGCGATCTGGTTGATGAGGGCGACCACATCCCCAATGCGGGTGGCGCGTTCGGCCAGCGCCTGAACGCGCGCGCTCGTCTGTCTTGTCGTCTCGACGGCAGCGGCGACGCCTCGCGACGTCTGCGAGACTTGCGCCCCGATCTCCCGAGCCGAGGCGGTGAGTTCCTCGGTCGCGGCAGCGACGGTTTCGACATTCGTCGAGGTCTTGCCTGCAGTCAGCCGCATCGTGCGTGCGTGCTCGCTGGTTTCGGCCGCTCGCGCCGCCAGGCCTCGCGCGGTGGCTTCCATCTGCTGCGCCGCCGACGAGAGGTTCTGGATTAGGCCGCCGACGCTCCCCTCGAAGCCGGCGGCCATCGCCGTCATCTCGGCTCTGCGGTGCTCGGCCGTTTGCTGCGCGGTCAGTGCCTGTGCGGCGCGGAGGTCCTCGGCATCCCGCATGGCGTCCGCGAACACCGCCATGTTGCGCCAGATGTCACCGATCTCGTCCTGCCCCGCTCTGATCTCCGGCAGGCGGTGGTCGCCTGAAGCCAAATGCTGGATCGCGACCGTTACGGCCTGGAGCGGCCGCGCGATCTGATGCCTCCCAAAAAGAAGGCCGCCGAGAAGCGCTGCAAGCGTCCCGCCGAGCGCCACGACGAGAATATCCCAGAGCCGCTCCTGATACAGGCTGACGGCTCGCGCGTGCACGACCCGGGCGGCCGCGGTGCCCCGCGCGGCAAGCGCATCGATGCTGCCTTGGAAAGCCTTGCGGTTCGCCCGGTTCGCCTCGTTGTTGCCCTGCACGTTGGCGGCCTGCGGTGAGACTTGCGCGCCCAGGCGCACGGTTTCGGTGCGGAAGGCACGAAACGCGCGAGGGTCATCGACGACCTTGTCGAAGACCGCCCGGGCGGCTCCTGACACGAGCGGCTTCCAGCGCTTGAGCAGGACGTCGATCTCGTCGAGCTTGGCCATGAGCCCCCTGCCGAAGGGCGCCGCCTCTTCGGCGGTATGCGAGGCGTAAATCCCGCGCGCTTCCATGACCACATGGGTGACGAGGCGGTTCAGCAGCTCGGCATTGAGGGCGCGATCATCGGCGGCTTGAACGTCGTTGATGGCGGTGTCGAACGTATTCAGGGTCGTTACCGTAACCCCGGTCATCGCGAGCGTGACGAGACTGAGGGCGCCCACCAGTGCGATGAGTTTGGCTTTGATGCGCATCTGGCGTCCCGCGCGATGAACCGAGCTAAGCCTCATCAGAAGGGTGTTAGTTCCGCGTTAACGATGGGCCTCCATTTGAACCGCATCTGGCCTTTCGTAACCGGTGCCTCGGACTGAAACGGCGGCGCTTGGTCTAACGACGATGCCGCCTTATGCCGGACCCGCCTCGACCCGCACGCTGACTGACAGCAGCGCATCGGGCGCGGCAGACTGTCCGATAAAGATGCGGAGCGTGCCCGGTTCGAGCACATCGTGGTCGCCATGTCCTGGGAAGGTGAGGTCGGCCGTCGTGAGGTCGAAAGCGACTTCCCCGGCGTGACCCGCTTCCAGCCTGATCTTGGCGACGCGCCGCAACTCCAGCGCAGGCCGCACGACAGGCGCGACCGGATTCCGGACGAACAGGAACAACGTCGCGATGCCGGCATGCGCGCCCCTGTTGGCGACGTTCAGGGTCATGGCTAGACGGCTACCCGGCTCGAGCGTCTCTGCGTCCGCGCGCAACCCGGAGAGCTCGAAGCGCGTGGTCGCAAGGCCGTGACCGAAGGGGAACAGCGGTTCGTTGGGGCTATCGAGGTACTTGCTGGTGAAATGGTCATCGCGATTGAAGGGGCGGCCGTTCGGCGCCGCGCCGTAAAATATCGGCACCTGCCCCATGCTGCGCGGCCATGTCATCGCGAGCCGCCCGCTGGGCGCCACGACGCCCGAGATCACGTCGGCAAGCGCGCTTCCGGCCTCCGTGCCGAGAAGCCAGGCGCAGATCAACGCCTGCGCCCGCTCGGCGAGCCAGGGCACGATCGGCGGGCGCCCACAGAACACGATCGCGATCGTCGGGGCGCCGGTGTCGAGGATGGCCTCGGCGAAACGGCGCTGGTGACCGGGAAGGTCGAGATCGGTGCGGCTCGTCGCTTCCCCGTTCAAGGCCACGCCCTCGCCGAGGCACAGCACGACGAGATCGGCTCGCGCCGCCGCCGCGACCGCCGCTGCGATGCCGTCGGTGCCACCGCCCTCGATCGCGACGCCGGGACAGTGCTCCAGATCCGCGTCGGGGTAGGCGGCGCGCAGCCCGGCGAGCACGCTGACGGAAGCGGAAGGATCGGCCTTGGCGGCCCAGGAGCCGACCATCTGCCGAGGCGCGTCGGCGAGCGGCCCGAGTACAGCGATGCGCTGCCGCCCGGGCAGGACCGGAAGCAACGGCCCCTCGTTCTTGAGCAACACGATCGTCCGCACGGCGGCCTCGCGGGCGAGCGCCCGCAGCAAGGGCTTCGAGGCCTGGGATCGGCACCGCCGGTACGGGTCCGCGAACAGGCCCAGTCGCTCCTTGAAGCGAAGCACCCGGCGGACGCAGCGATCGACTTCCGCGACCGTGCAAAGGCCGCGTGCGACCGCCTCCGCAAGATGGTCGATGTAGGCGTAACCCATCATATCGACGTCGCAGCCCGCCTTGATGCCAAGCGCCGCCGCCTCGGCTTCATCACCGGCGATGCCGTGATTCACAAGTTCCCGGACAGCGCCGTAATCGCTGATGACCAGACCGTCGAAGCCGATCCGACCGCGCAGCCAACCTTCGAGGAGCGGCGTGTTCGCCGTCATCGGCACGCCGTTGAGCGCGCTGAGCGAGGGCATGATCGCCGAGACGCCGGAATGCACCGCCGCCTCGAAAGGCGGAAGATACACCTCACGCACCGTGCGTTCAGACACATCACTCGGTGCGTACTCGCGCCCGGCCGTGACGGCGCCGTAGCCGCAGAAGTGCTTGGCGCAGCCGCCCACCGCATCCGGCGCGTCGAGACCTGCGCCCTGATAGCCGCGCACCTTCGCTTCGCCGAAGCGCGCCGCGACCCAAGGGTCCTCGCCCGGCCCCTCGCACGTACGTCCCCAGCGTGGGTCGCGCGCCACGTCGAGCATGGGGGCGAAGGTGAGATCCTGGCCATCGGCCGCCGCCTCCGTCGCCGCGGCGCGCGCGGTGCGCGCCCAGAGGTCGGGATCGAAGGCGCCGGCCTCTCCGACGGGGATCGGAAAGGAGGTGCGGTGGCCGTGAATGATGTCGTAGCCGAAGAACAGCGGGATCTTCAGCCGTGTTTCTTCGACGGCGACGCGCTGCACGCGTGCGACGTCAGCGGCGCCGGTAAGATTGATCAAACTGCCGACCTTGCCCGCGCGTACCGCGTCCGTCGCGTCGCCGGCAGCGATCGCACCGGTCAGCGCGGCGCCCCAGGCCAGCATGTTGAGCTGCCCGGCCTTTTCCTCGATCGTCATCGCCGCAACCAGCGCATCGATATCCGTCAAAGCATCACCTCGGCCGTCTGAAAGGGCTTTCGGTCGGATCTCGGGCCGACCTCGTCCAGCACTTGCCCGCTCGGAATACTATCTAGAGCGCAGAGTCGGACGGCCAAACGTCGGTCGCCGCTGGAGACATCGCATGACGGCAGCGCCGCCCGATCGAGCCGATGCGGAACCGCCATCCCCACTGCCGCCCGCCTTGCGCTCCCAGCTGTTGACCTTGGGGCGCGGCCTTGCCGCCTCGCCGGAGCGTTGGATCGTGCTGGGGCTGTCGGCCGCGGTTCTCGCCGTCATCCTGCTGACGGCGGCGGCGCAGGTCGCGCTCAATGCCTGGAACGCGCCGTTCTACAACGCGATCGCGGTCCGCGACATCCAGACGTTCTTGCACGAGCTCCTGGTGTTCTTCGCCATCGCCGGCACGCTGCTGGTGCTCAACGTCGTCCAGATGTGGTTGAACCTGATGATGCAGCTCAAGCTGCGGGCCGGCCTCATGCACGACCTGCTCGGCCAATGGCTTGAGCCCCTGCGCGCCTTCAAGCTGGCGCACGCCGGACTCCTCGGCGTCAACCCCGACCAGCGCCTCCACGAGGACACCCGGCATCTCAGCGAACTCTCGATCACCCTTGCCGTCGGCCTCTTGCAGGCTTCCGTCCTCCTCGCCGTCTTCATCGTCGTGCTGTGGCGCTTGTCGAGCGGGTTCGCCGTCGCGCTTGCCGGCTACAAGCTTGTCATTCCCGGCTACATGGTGTGGTCGGCGGTGGTCTATGCGCTAATCGGCTCGTTGGCGAGCTTCCGCGTCGGCTATTCACTGATCCGCTCCAATGCCGAGCGCTATGGCCGCGAGGCGGAACTGCGCTCGGCGCTGGTGCGCGTCAGCGACCATATCGGCACGATCGCGCTTCATCGCGGCGAGGACAGCGAGCGGCGATCCCTGGAACGCAACCTCGACAGCGTGCTTGCCGCGATGCGCGTTCTCGTCACCGCGACGACCAAGCTGACCTGGGTCACGGCCGGCTACGGCTGGCTGACCCAGGTTGTGCCCATTCTCATCGCGGCGCCCGTCTATTTCAGCGGCCAGATCAGCTTCGGCGAGCTGATGATGGCGGTCGGCGCTTTCAACCAGGTGCAAAGCTCTCTGCGCTGGTTCGTCGACAATTTCGGGGCCATCGCCGACTGGCGCGCGACGCTGCTGCGCGTCGCCGACTTCCGCCGTGCCGTGACCGCAGACGAGGACCTGCACGAGGCCGCCGGAACCATCGTCGTCGAGACAGGCGAACCCGGCCACCTCGTGCTCGACGGTCTCGCGGTGGCTGCGCCCGGCGGTTGCACCCGGCTCGACGAACGCCGCATCACCATCGCAGCCGGCGAGAGGGTCCAGATCACGGGCGACTCGGGCGACTCGCAGACGATCTTCTTCCGGGCGATGGCCGGCCTCTGGCCCTGGGGCGAAGGACGAATCATCCTGCCAGGCGACGAGCCCTTCATGCACATCGCGCGGCGACCCTACGTCCGCGCCGGACGCCTGCGCGATGTGCTGGCCTATCCCGACGATCCCGACCGTTTCGAGCCGCAACGGTTCGAGGCGGCGCTGAAGGCGGTCGGCCTCGACGCCTTCGTCGCGCGCCTCGACGAGGTCGCGCGCTGGGATCCCGACCTCGGCGACCAGGATCTTCAGCGCTTGGCTTTCGCCCGCCTCGCCCTGCAGGTGCCGGCCTGGATCGTCATCGACCAGGCATTGGAGACGCTCGACGACGAGACTCACGAGCAGGTGATCGCGATGCTGACGAAAAGTCTGAGGGCGTCGGCGGTGATCAATATCGGGCGGGCAGAGCGGGACGGCAGCCTCTTCGCGCGCAGCTACGCGCTGGTGGACGATCCCAACGGCTGCCGCTTGCCGGTCGAGGGGCCCGTGGACGCGCCGACGAGGGTGCGTCTCAAGGAGCCCGCCTGAAGGCCTCTGCGCGAGGGGGAGGCGCCTCTTGAGAAGGATCGCGGCACCGCTAGAATGAGTTACGGCTGGTGATCCACCCCGGGGGAAGTTGGAGAGAGCTTCATGTTGCGGTTCGGATCGATCGCTTCACGGGCCGCCGCTCATTCTCATGAGCGACCGCAGCCGGCGATCCGCAAGACGGGAGGCATCCCGGAGGGTGCACCGCTGGCCACGAATGCCGTGGGCGCGACGTGAGCGGTGCCGATCCCGCGCTCGGCGCGCTCGATCCCGGCGTGCGCCGCGCCATTCTCGAGGCGGCGGCAACGCTCGAAGGCGAGACGGTGTCTCTCCTGGCGCGACTCGTCCGCCACCCCAGTCTGCTCGGACAGGAAGCCTCCTGTCTCGACGACATGGAAGCCATCTACGGCGAAGCCGGCCTGCAGCCGCAGCGCGTCCCGGTGGAGGTCGAGGCCTTGCGCGACCATCCCGGCCTGTCGCCACCGCTGATCGGCTACGCGGGACGGGCGAATGTCGCGGCCGTGCACGCCCCGCGCGAAACACGAGGCCGCAGCTTGATGTTGCAGGGTCATGTCGATGTCGTGCCGCCGGGGGCCGCCGACCTGTGGACCAGCCCGCCCTTCGAGCCGCGGATCGCCGACGGACGCATGTACGGCCGCGGCGCCGGCGATATGAAGGCAGGCCTCGCCGCGATCGTCACCGCGTGGCGCGCGCTCCGTCTCGCGGGCTTGCAGCCGGCCGCTCCGGTGCAATTCGCCGCCGTGATCGAGGAAGAGTGCACCGGCAACGGCGCGTTGGCGGTGATGCAGGCGCTGCCGCCCGTCGATGCTTGCCTGATCCCCGAGCCGGGGCCCGGCTACCCCGCGCTGTACGTCGCAGAAGTCGGCGTGGTTTGGGCGTGGGTCACCGTCACCGGCCGTCCGACCCATGTGCGCGAGATGAAGGCCGGGGTCAACGCGATCGATGCCGCCTACACCGTCGCCGAGCGGTTCCGCGCCTACGAGGCGCGCATGAACCGGGCCGAGCACCGCCATCCCGCCTTCGCCGGCGACAACCACCCGATCAACGTCAACCTCGGCACGATCGAGGGCGGCGAATGGAACAGTTCGGTCCCGAGCCGCGCCCGCATCGGCGTGCGTGTCGGCGTCATGCCGGGCCACTCCTGCCGCGACGTGGCGGCCGAGATCGAGCGGCTGGTTGCCGACGCCGCTACCGACCCGAAGCTGCGCGGCGCGCGCCTCGCGGTCGAGTTCAAGGGCTTCATGGCGGACGGGGCCGTCTTCCCGGCCGAACAGCCCATCTCGCGGCTGGTGAGTGCGACGCATCGCGAGGTCGTCGGCGAGGATCTCCGGCACTGGGCGGTCCCAGCTCTGACCGACGCGCGCTTTTATCCGCTCTACCAGGGCACGCAGGCGACCTGCTACGGCCCGGAGGCGGACGCGATCCATGGCATCGACGAGAGCGTCGGGCTCGCCTCCGTCCACCAGACGACGCGCGTGCTGGCTTTGACGATGGCGTCCTGGTGCGGCGTCGAGCGGGTGCCTTGACGGCTACAGCTCAATCTGGCGGCCGATCTCGACGACGCGGTCGCTCGGCAGGCCGAGCACGTCGCTGAGGTGCGCCTGGTTGCGCTCCATCGCGGCGAAGACGCGCTCCGTCCAAGCGTGAAGCCGGCGCTTGTCCGGCTCGGCGCGCTTGATGGTCTCGTGCCCGAGGTAGAAGACGACATGCTCCAGATCGAGCTTCAGCCCTTTCGCTTCGAGGGCCGGCAGCGCGGCTTCGAGGCTGACGCGCTCCATGAACCCGAGGTGGTACAGCACGCGCCACGTGCCGGTGCATTCCTGGCTGGCCTCGAAACGGTCGTCGGTCGGGACGCGCGGCACCAGCTCGTTGACGATCGTGACGATCAGCACGTCCTTGTAGAGGCAGCGGTTCTGTCGCACGTGCCAGGCGAGCAGCGGCGGCGTCGTGTCCTGCGATCGCGACAGGAAGACCGCCGTGCCGTCCGGCCGGCTGATGCCGTCCTTCTCGAGGTCGGCGAAGAACCGGTCGAGCGGCGGCGCCTTGGCGAAGAGCTTCTCCTGGACGGCTTGGACGCCGGTGTGCCACGTCCGCATCACGGCATAGACGATCACCGCAATGACGAGCGGCACCCAGCCGCCTTTGCCGAGCTTGAGCAGGTTGGCGCCGAAGAAGGCGAGGTCGACGATGCCGAAGAACGCCGCCGCCGTGCCCGCGACCACGACCGACCAGCCCCAGACCTCGCGCATGGCGTTGTAGAGCAGCATCGTCGTGAGCAGCATCGTCGTCGAGACCGCCATGCCATAGGCGGCGGACAGGTTGTCGGACGTGCGGAAAGCGATCGTGAGCGCGAGCGTGGCGACCATCAGGATCCAGTTCACCCCGCCGACGTAGATCTGCCCGTAGCCCTCGTCTGAGGTCTGCCTGACGACGAGCCGGGGCAGCCAGCCGAGCTGGATCGCCTGACGCG
>CAXTFG010000105.1:0-11026 GCA_964243415.1 uncultured Beijerinckiaceae bacterium
CCCGCCCTTGGGGCAGTCTCACCAATCTAATGATGCTGGCGGACCTGCGCCCATGTCGGTCGCCGGAGATAATTGACACGCTTACCGGAAGCGGACGTCCACCGGCTTTGAGAGTTGACCCAGTGCGCGCAACTTCGATTTGCGACGCTCGCTCTGCCGGAGTGGTTCAAGACGGCGCCGGCGCCTTCCAGGGAACTCCATCTCTTAGCGTCGGGCTATATCCCAGAGCGAAAATCGAAATCGCCGACCCTACGCGATCACCTTAAGAGAGACGCCGACGACCGACGAGAAGACCGGTCGCGAACGGAGAACCGCATGGGCAGCAGCATCGGGCTCATCGGCCTTGGCAACATAGGCGTGCACTTCGGCACCCGACTGCTGGCGGCCGGGCACGAGCTCGTCGTCTACGATCGCGACCCGGCCGCGCTTGATCGCCTCGTCGCCAAGGGAGCGCGGGCCGCCGACAGCGCGCGGGGTCTCGCGTCCACCGTAACCCTCGTGATGCTTTGTCTGCCGACCCCGCCCGTCGTCGCTGTGGTGGCGAAAGAGGTCGCCGAGGGAAGCGCGGTTCGCCTCGTCCTCGACCTGTCGACCACGGGACCGAGCGTCACTAAGGATGTCGCCCACCTGCTCGGCGAGCGTGGGATTGGCTTCGTCGGCGCGCCTGTCAGCGGCGGCACGGTCGCCGCAGAGAAGGGCACCCTTGCCATCATGCCGGCCGGACCGGCCGCCCTCGTCGCGGAGGTCGATCCCTACCTCCGCGCGCTCGGCAAGAACATCTTCTACCTTGGCGAGGACCCGAGTCTGGGTCAAACCATGAAGATCATCAACAACACGCTCTACGCCACTAGCATGGTCGCAAGCTGCGAGGCGCTCGTTTACGGCGTGAAGGCCGGGCTCGACGCGAAAACCATGCTGGATGTGCTGAACGTATCGAGCGGACGTTCCTTCGCCACGCTGGAGCGCATCCCGCAATGCGCGTTGGACCGCAGCTTTCCCGTCCGCTTCACGACCGCGCTGCTGCACAAGGACATCAAGATGTGCCTCGACGAGGCCGAGAAGATCGGCGCGCCGATGATGGTCAGCCCCGCCGCGCGACAGTTCCTGGCCTTCGCCATCTCGCAGGGCGACGGCGACAAGGACAACGTTTACCCGATCCGCCACTTCGAGCAGTGGGCAGGCGTCGAGTTCGGCCAGAAGGTCGAAACATAGGGCGCGGATTTTCGCCGTACAATCTGGCGATCACAAAGCTGCGGGCGTTAACAAGTCCAACGGGAGGAGAGATCCGTGTCGTCACTCAACATCCGCAAGAAGCTCCTGAACGTCGAGACGATCTACCACGAGAACGGCCCGGCTCCCGCGCGCCCCTTGCGGCAAGGCTCTATCGCGATCGTCTTCCGCAACCCCTATGCGGGCCGCTATGTCGAGGACCTGTCGGAGTTGGGCCGCGACGCGCGCGAAGCGGCGATCGCGATGGTTGACGAGCTGATCGCGGCGCTTGGCGGCCCCGAGCGCATCGAAACCTATGGTAAGGGCGCCATCGTCGGCGTGAACGGCGAGCTGGAGCACGGGGCCATTTGGCATGAGGCCGGCGGCTGGCCGATGCGGGCAGCGCTGCCCCACGCCAAGTCCATCGTGCCCGCCGCCAAGGTCGTGGCTTCGGCCGGCACGCGGCTGCAGATCCCCTTGCATCACGTCGAGGCTTGCTACGTTCGAAGCCACTTCAACACGGTCGACGTCGGCTTGATCGACGGACCGAGGCCGGATGAAATCCTCTACGCGTTGGTCATGGGGACGGGCAGCCGGGTCCATGAGCGCCTGGGCGGATTGCGGCCGGCCGACATCAAGGTCGGCGACGGCCAGCGGTGACAGGCAACCGATGTCAGAGGGGCAATCTCGATCGGACTTGATGATCAAGCCCCTGCTCCTGGTGCTGGTGTTCATCACGGAGGAGCACCGGGCGGTCGTTTCCGAGCGCTTCGAGATGATCTATGCGCCCAATGAGGCGCTCGGGGCGGACCGGTCGCGCGGGACCGCCGCGATCGCCGCGCGTGGTCGCGACGTTCGCGTCGTGCTCACCAACGGCACCAACGGCCTCCTCGCCGAGGAAATCGATGCTATGCCGAGGCTGGAGCTGATCTGCACGCTGGGCGTTGGCTACGAGAACGTCGCCGTTGCCTACGCCCGCGCTAAGGGGATCGGCGTCGCCAATGCGGCGGGCACCAACGACGACTGCGTGGCCGACCATGCCATGGGCATCCTGCTCGCCGCCGTGCGGCGCATCCCGTTCCTGAATAGCGGCGTGCGCCGCGGCCTATGGCGCGACGACATCCCCCGGCCGCCGCACGTGTCGGGTCGCCGCATGGGCATCGTCGGCCTCGGCGCAATCGGACGCAAGATCGCCAAGCGCGCCTCAAGCTTCGACATGGTGATCGGCTATCACGGCCGCAGGCGACAGGCCCATGTGTCTCATCCCTACTTTGCGACGGTGGCCGAGCTCGCGGCGTGGTGCGACTTCCTCGTGGTCGCTGCGCCAGGGGGACGGGATACTTTTCACATGGTGGACGCGGCGGTGCTCGACGCGCTCGGGCCCGATGGCGTGCTGGTGAACATTGCGCGGGGCACGCTGGTCGACACGCCGGCGCTCGCCGCCGCTCTGGTCGAGGGTCGCGTCGGTGCCGCTGCGCTCGACGTTTACGAGTCCGAGCCGACGCCGCCCGGTCCGCTCCTCGACCTCGACAACGCGATCCTGACGCCGCACATCGCGGGGATCTCGCCTCACGCCATCCGGGCGTCGCTGGACCGCTTCCTCGAAAATGCCGCCTGCCACTTTGCCGGGGAGCCGCTGCGGACACCCGTCGCGTGAGGACATGCCGAGCGACAGAGGTCGGTCGGAAGCGGTGAGTGCGGCATAGGGCGAGGACGCATAAGACCAACCAAAAGCACGAGACGGCACGACGAAATAATTCGCGATGTCGTTCGTAACGTCCCTGGAGGAAACCCGAATGAAAAGACTTCTGGCGTTGGCCTTATGCCTCGGCGCCTCGCTTTCCACCGCGAGCGCGCCGCGGGCACAAAACTGGCCGACGAAGACGATCAGGATCGAGGTCGGATTCGCCGCCGGCGGCAGCACGGACGTGACGGCCCGCGTCCTCGCGCAGGCCTTGTCCGTACGATTGAAGCAACCGGTCATCGTGGAGAACCGTCCGGGAGCGGGCGCCAACATCGCCGCTGACTACGTCGCGAAAGCCGCCCCGGACGGATACACGCTCCTGCTCGCGACCAGCACGAGTCACGCGGCGAACCCGAGCCTGTACCAGCACCTTCCCTTCAACGTTCAAACCGACTTCGCCCCGATCACGCAGGTGACGTTCATCCCCAACATCATGGTCGTGAACCGCTCGTTTCCGGCCAGCAACGTCACGGAATTCATCGCCTATGCCAAGGCGAATCCGGGCAAGATCAACTTCGGTTCCGCCGGGAATGGCTCATCGCAGCACCTCGCCGGCGAATTGTTCAACTCCGTCGCGGGCGTGAACATGGTCCACGTCGCCTATCGCGGCGGCGCACCGGCGATCAACGACTTGCTCGCGGGTCAAGTTCAGGTCGTCTTCGCCCCGTTGATCGAGGCGCTGGAACAGGTGCGCGCCGGCAACCTCAAGGCGATCGGCATCACGACGCGGAAAGCGTCGCCGCTGCTGCCGGACGTCCCACCGATTGCCGACAAGCTTCCCGGCTACGACGTGGCGCTTTGGAATGGGCTGTTCGCACCCGCGAAGACGCCGGCGGCAATCATTGATCGCCTCAACACGGCTGCCGTCGACGCGCTTCGTTCCGACGAGTTGAAGGTCAAGTTCGCCGCCCAGGGTTCGGAGCCCGTTGGCAGTACGCCCGAGGCGTTCCGCGACTTCGTCGCCGCCGAACTCGAGAAATGGGGCAAGCTCGTCCAGATCTCGGGCGCCAAGGTGCAATGACGAAACCATAGCCGTCCGAAACGCGGCCGCTGCGCTCGCCCGGAAGCACCGGGCGGGCTTAACGGCGCGAAGGGTTCGCCGGAAGACGTCGATCAGGCGCTCCGGGCAGGGAGGAAAGCATGCCGTCGCAAGACCGACGTCGCTACGCATCCGGCGCCGTCATGACGGTGGCCGGTCTGGCTGCCATGCTGGAAGCCTACTCGTTTGGGCTCGGCACTGCGGCGCGGATGGGGCCGGGGCTCTACCCTACGGCGGTCGGCGCCGCGCTGGCGCTCGTCGGGGTGCTGATCGCCCTCGCCCCCGATCGGCTCGACGGGCACGAAGCGGAAACCTTCGGCCGGCCGCAATGGCGGGGCTGGTTCTGCATTATCGCGGGCGTCCTGTCGTTCATCGTGCTCGGTCAATACCTCGGCCTCGGCCCGGCCACCTTCGCCTGCGTGTTCGTGTCCGCGTGCGGGGATCGCCGCAACGGCGTGACCACGTCCCTTGCGCTCGCCTTCGCCGCGACGCTGACCGCCGCCGTGGTCTTCTCGTGGCTGCTGAACTTTCAAATGCCGTTCCTGACATGGTGATCCGATGACCAGCGACACGCTCGCAAGCCTCGCGCACGGGTTTTCGGTCGCGCTTCAGCCGCACAACTTCCTGTTCAGCCTGCTCGGCGTGCTGATCGGCAACCTGATCGGCGTGCTGCCCGGTATGGGCATTATGGCGACGATCTCCATCCTGCTGCCGCTGACCTTCGGCATGCAGCCGGTCGCCGCCATCCTGATGCTGGCCGGGATCTACTACGGGGCACAGTACGGGGGCGCGATCTGCTCCATCCTGCTCAACCTACCCTGCCATGCGTCGCACGCCGTCACATGCCTGGACGGCTATCCCATGACGCAGGCCGGGCGCGGCGGCGTGGCGCTCGGCATCACCATGATGAGCGCCTTCTTCGGCGCGGCCTTCGGCATCGTCGAGATGATCTTCTTCGCACCATTCCTCGTCCGGCTCGCCTACAAGTTCGGCCCCGCGGAGATCAGCACGCTGATGCTGCTCGGGCTGCTCGCCGGCGCCACGCTGGCGAGGGGCTCGGCGCTCAAGGGCATTGCCATGACGCTGGTCGGCCTGCTGCTCGGCTGCGTCGGCCTCGATGCCGAATCCGGCACCTCGCGTTTCACCTTCGGCTCGCTGTCGCTCGACAACGGCGTCGAGCTCGTCGCCATCGCGCTCGGTTTCTTCGGCATCGCCGAGTTCATGAAAAGCGTGAACAGCCTGACGATCGGTGACCTTTCCGGCGTGTCGGTGCGGATCCGCGACATGCGCCCGAGCCGTGCTGACCTGAAGGAGGCGGTCCTGCCCATCCTGCGCGGCACGCTTGTCGGCAGCCTGTGCTCGCTCATCCCCGGCACGGGACCGACCATCGCGTCCTTCGTGGCCTACGCGGCCGAAAAGCGGATCAGCCGCACGCCGGAGCGCTTCGGCCGGGGCGCGATCGCCGGCGTCGCGAGCCCCGAAGCCTCGACGCATTCCGCCGTGCAAGGAGACTTCATTCCGACCATGAGCATCGGCATCCCCGGTGACGCCGTCATGGCCCTGATCCTGGGCGCGCTGATCATCCAGGGCATCACGCCAGGCCCGCGCCTCATGAGTGAGCACCCCGACATCTTCTGGGGCCTGATCGCGAGCTTCTGGGTCGGCAACATCCTGCTGGTGATCCTCAACGTGCCGATGATCGGCATCTGGGTGAAGCTGCTCAGGATCCCGTTCCGCCTCCTGTTCCCCTTCGCCCTGTTCTTCATCTGCGTCGGCGTTTACAGCACCAACAACGACATCTTCGGCGTCACGCAGACGCTTGCGATCGGCGTAGTCGGCTACGGCCTGCTCCGCCTCGGGTTCCACCCGGCCCCGGTGCTGCTCGGCTTCGTGCTCGGGCCGCGGCTGGAGGAGAACGTCCGCCGTGCCCTGGTGCTGTCGCGCGGCGACCTCGAGACCTTCGTCGGCAGCCCGATCAGCGCGACTTTCGTCGCCTTGGCGGTCGCGCTCGTCGCGCTCCAAATCTTCTTTGCCTGGCGCAGTGCCGGAAAGGGCGCACGCGCCATCGCCGAGGCGCTCGTCCCAGCGGCGGCGGCAGCTGCTGCCGGCTCGGCTCCCTTTGGCGACGCGTCACCGACTGATGACGCTTAGACGCCGTAGCGCGCCAATCAGGCGGTGCGGGGTGGGCAGAACGCCCGATGAGTATTTCGAACGCGCGACAAGCGCCGTGTTTCAGCCTTGCAGCGATCCGTTTCGCGTTCGACCCTAAAATCTCCGGAGAAGGATCATCCAGGATGCGACGCCACGTCGTTTCATTTCGCAACGTCATCTTCGGCGCGATCGCCTGCACGTCGCTCGCCGGCTTTGCAACCCGGGCCTTCTCGGCGGAGTACTTTCTGTCGGTGCAGGACGGCCGAGCCGGTTTGGCCGATGGGGTTCCTGTCGTGCGGCAGGCGCCGGACAGCCTGGCCGTCATCGAGCTTGCGGAAGGACGCCTCAAAGTCGTCCAGCAGATCGATGTTCCGACGTCCCTCGTCGGTCCTCCGACCTCCGTCGCGATCGCACCCGGTGGGAAGCTCGCACTCGTTTCAGCTGCGACCCGCAGGGATACCGCCGATCCAGGCAAGGTGGTCCCCTATGACCTCGTTTCGGTCGTGCTGCTGGACCCTGAGGGAACAAGCGCACCACGGGTTTCATCAAGCGTCCGGACGGGCGGCGGGGCGTCCGGCATCTCGATCAACCGGTCCGGGACGCTGGCCCTGGTGGCAAACCGGGCGGAAGGGTCGGTCTCGATCCTCACGATCCACGGAGAGGCGGTCGAAGCCGTCGGCAAGCTCGCCCTCGGCGGCAAGTCGGGTCCGGCTCACGTCGCGTTCACGCCCGACGGACGGCATGCGCTGGTGACGAGAGGCGGCGATGACCGTGTCAGCTGGCTCGACGTCGACGGGACCGCGGTGAAGGCCGGGGAGGACGTGTTCGCCGGCCTGCATCCCTACGGCCTCGACGTTTCGTCGAATGGTGCCTGGGCGGTCGTCACGAACCTCGGCGGCGGTCGGGGCGACGCGGACACGATCAGCCTGATCGACATCCGAGCCAAGTCGCCGCGCGTCGTCGACACCGTCAGCGTAGGCCAGACCCCGGAAGCGGCCTTTTTCCTGCCAGACGATCGTACCATCGGCGTCAGCGTGATTGACGGCAGCAACAAACCGGCCGCATCGCCCGTGCATGGAGTGGCGCGCTATAGGCAGTTCCGCATCGCCGACGGACGGCTGACCCCGGACGCCGAAATGGCCGGAGGCGAATGGCTGCAGGGCTTCGCGACTTCTGCCGACGGCGGCGAAGTGCTGTTGCAGGATGCCAAGAACCGCCTCGTGAAGCTTTATCGTCGGACGGCCAGCGAACTGGTCGATTCGGGTGAAAAGCTCGAATTCGAGGGCGCGCCGTGCGCCATCAAGCGCTGGCGTTAGCGGTTTGTCGGCGAACATCACCGCCATCGTCGGGATGGCCACCCGGCTCCGGCTGCGGAGATAACCCTCGGTCATGCCGCCGGGCTTGGCGCGTGCATGCGCCGAAGCACCTCGGCAAGCTTGTCGGCGTGACCTTGCCTCGTTGAAAGCGCGGAGCGCACCACGCTCGGCGTGAGCAGGATCTCCTCCTCCAGGCGCAGGGCGTGCAACCCGCCTCCGATGCCGTCGAGTGAGAACTCGTCCACCATCGCTACCGCCACGCCCGAGCGCACCAGCGCGCAGGCGACGTCCGTCTGGTAGACGTCGATGTGAGGCGCGAACTCAACGTCCGCCCTGCGGAACGCGTTCGAGACGAGTTGGCCGAACGGTATCGTCGGGTGGTGGGCGACGAGCGTGAAACGGGCCAGATCGGCGATCGAGACCGCCTCGCGCGAGGCGAGTTCGTGACCAGTCGGGACGATGCACACCATGCGCCCGCTGGTGAACATCTCACCCTTGAGGTTGGGGTTTTCTAACGGCAGCACGGATACGGCGATGTCGACCTGATTGCTGAGGATCTCCTGGGCCATGTTGTTCAGCAGTGTCGTGCGCAGGTTGATACGCACCTTTGGATAGCGTTGGGCGAACTGCGCGATGGCGCGCGCCATCATGCCTTTGCTGAGGCACGGGCTGCAGGACACGTTGAGGGTTCCCGAGGCGCCCTGGGCGAGGCCGCTCGCGAACTCCTCAACCTGCAGGGCCCGCTGATAGAAGGCCTCGACCTCCGAAAACAAGGCCTGCGCCTCGGGAGTGGGAATGAGCTTGCCCTTGGCGCGGTCGAAAAGCGAAAGGCCGAGGGTTGCCTCGGTATGCGACACGACCCGGCTGATCGCCGGCTGTGACGTGTAAAGGAGCTTGGCGGCCCCGTTGATGGAGCCGGTGACCATCACGGCCCGGAACACTTCCATCTGCCGCAGCCTGAACTTCATGGGTCGGACGTCCTCTGGCTTCGTCGAGGGACGTCACCGTTGATCGTGAACGACGAGAGCGCCGGTCGCTGTTCCGGACCTTGTTCCAGGATCTCAAGCGGCGAGTGGAACGTGCAGTCGGATTGGCAGCGCATCGATCGCCCACGTGTCGCATCTGACGTCCCCGACACGCGAGGCAGGGGGGCGGCGACCGGTACCGTCAATTGCTAACCTGGTCCTTCGAAGGCACCTCCATCGCAGCCGAAGCTGGACGGGTTAACTAGCAGGCATACCCCACCGCGCAATCAGTATAATGGGTGGGTGGCGGTCGGCTGCTAAGCGACCCGCTGCGGAAGGTCGGCACGCCGCTTCTTCGCGCACGAGCAAGGGGTGGGAAACCCCACTCGCTGGGATGGAACGATCAAGGTGCGTCGATGTCGGGGGTTTCGCGGCTCGTCGAACGGATCAGGGAACTCAGCTGGCACATCCAGCTCCTGATCAGGGGAGACATGCTGCCCGAGCGCGTTTTTCCTCACCGCATGCAGGACGCCCCTCGTTTTCGATCACATGGCGCAGATGCCGTTGGCGGCCGGCGTCGACGCGTTGCCCGTCCGCGTCCCCTACGGCTTGCTCAACACCGGCGGACCTATGTCGAACCCACCGGCGCCAAACGGTTCGGCGGAAGCCCCGAGACTGTCGGCTTCGCAAGCCTTTGGAGGCGGCGGTTGGCGACGATCGCTCCGGACCGCTGCATTCGGGGGTCCAACTGGCCTCACGTCGGCTTCCACCATCGGGTCGATACGGGCGATCTGTTCAACGCCTTCGCTCGCGACACGAAGAACAGCAACGTTCGTGATCAAGTCCTGCGCGTCGAGTCATGTGAGTTGTATGACGCCTCGTAGGCGCGCAACGCGCTGTAGGCATTTCGAGAAGAAACGACGACATCGGAGGAGATCATGAGCTTCCTATCGCAATTGACGGTCGTCGAAAGACGAACCTTCTATGCTTCGCTCGGCGGATGGTCTCTCGATGCACTCGACTACATGGTCTACACCTTCGTCATCGCGACGCTGATCTCGCTCTGGGGCATCAGCAAGCAGGAAGCCGGTGCACTAGCGACCGTGACGCTGCTGTTCTCGGCGGTCGGCGGTTGGGTCGCGGGCATCCTTGCCGACAGATTCGGCCGCGTCCGCATCCTTCAGCTCACCGTGGTCTGGTTCGCCGTCAGCACGCTGCTGATCTCCTTCGCGCAGAACTTCGGACAAATGTTCGCGCTCCGAGCGTTGCAGGGACTGGGCTTTGGGGGAGAGTGGGCCGTCGGCGCGGTTCTGATGGGCGAGGTCGTCCAGGCGCGGCACCGCGGCCGGCTCGTCGGCTACGTGCAGAGCGGCTGGGCGATCGGCTGGGGCACGGCCGCGATCCTGTACACGGTTGTCTTCTCGCTTCTCCCCGAAGCGCTCGCGTGGCGCGCCCTGTTCGCGCTCAGCGCCGTGCCGGCCGTCCTGGTGATCTTCGTCCGGCGCTACGTGCCGGAGTCGCCCGTCTTCGCGCGCAGAGCGGAGCTGCCGGCCGCAACGGCGTCGTTCTGGTCCATCTTCAAGCCCCCGTTCCTGCGCGTTACGGCGCCTGCCGCCCTGCTTTGCGTGGGAATGCAGGGCGGCAACTACGCCGTCACAACCTGGCTGCCGACCTATCTCAAGATGGAGCGCGGCCTGTCGGTAATCGGCACCGGCAGCTACCTTTTCGTGATCGTCGCCGGTTCCTTCTTCGGCTTCGTGAGCGGCGCATGGCTGTCCGACAGGATCGGGCGGCGCCTGTCCATCATTGCCTTCATGATGCTGGCCTTCGCCAGCCTCTACTTCTACGTCAGCATCCCAGTGACCAACGGCGTGATGCTTCTCCTCGGCTTTCCGCTCGGGTTCTGCACGGTCGGCTGCTTTGGCGGCATCGGCGCGTACCTGACCGAACTCTTCCCATCGTCGCACCGCGCCAACGGGCAGGGCTTCGCCTACAACTTCGGTCGGGGCCTCGGCGCGCTCTTCCCGGCGCTTGTCGGCATGCTGAGCACCGAGATGGGCCTCGGCTCAGCAATCCTACTGTTCGCCGCCGGCGCCTACGTGATCGCGGCGCTGGTGATCTTCCTGCTTCCGGAAACTCGAAGCTTCGATTTGGACGCCGTCGACGCCGACTGGTTGACGAAGCAAGGCATCGTGGCCGCGGGCAGGCCGACGGACGATGGCCGGCTCGGTGTCGGCCGAGGTCGATCGTAGGCTTCAACGACTGACGCCGGATGCCCAGCCAGCACGGCACTGTGAACCAGATGGCCGACGCTTCAGCGACGACCGGAACGATCGCCCTTGGCCACCGGTCGTCCCACCGTGGCGCGATGGGGCGCCGGTCGCGTGGTCGCCGGCGTTGCCGTGACATGTTCCGCCTCCCTTCGCCGATCACCAGACGCGGTGGAGCCGCACCTGGGTCCGGCTTTTTGTGTCGTTGATCTGGCTGGCCCTGGTGGATCGATCGTCGAAGTAGGCGAACACCGTCAGGAGCGGACCGAACAGCGCTTCGCTGCCGCATTGGCCGACGCCATCTCGCGCGCCGTATGTGAACGGCCGCTTTC
>CAXTFG010000106.1:0-11007 GCA_964243415.1 uncultured Beijerinckiaceae bacterium
GCGATCCGGCGGTCTTCGACAGAAGGGCGCCATCGCCGGTCAGGGTGACAGAGGCTTCGCCCATCTGCGAGAGAAGCAGGCCATGTCCACCGACCAACGCTTGAACGACCCGTCCCGTACCAACAGGAGTCGCTGTGGTGAAGCTCGGCGCCATCGGAGGCGGGATTGGCACGACATTTTCGGGAACGATCGGCGGCGGTCGGATCTCATCGAAACTCGCGGGAGCCGACGGCAAAAGCGCGGTCGGCAGCGGCGGAACCGGGGGGAGTCCAGGGCTCGCAGAACCGATGTCGCGTCCATCGGCAGCGACCTGTTCCCCTGTTCCTGGAGCTGGCACCTCCGTGAAGTCGTAGATGTCGAACCGTGGCGGTGGTTCCAGAGCGGTGTTGAGCGCCGCGAGACGCCGCCTTACGTCGCCGAAATGCGGCCCGCGCGGATAGTGGCGCATGTAGGTCCAGTAGGCTCGGGCCGTATCGGCGCGCAGGCTCTCGCTCCACATCAACTCTTCACGCCGGATCGCCTGCATCGGACGAACGCGGGCGCTCAGCCGCTCATTGGGGAAAGCGCGCAGAAACTCGCTGTAGGCGGGCAGCGTGTCTCGACCGATGACGGAAGCGAAGGCAAGGTCGACCGGCATGCCCGCCAGCGACGGATTGCTCGGTTGACCAGCGGCAGGTGACGTCGACGGAAAAAAGGGAAGATCCGCCCTGCCGATGTCGTACGGGATGGTCTCGCCGTTCGTGCGTTGAGTGACGCGCAAGCGGACACGCTGAAACAGGGTTGCGAGCGGCAAGCCCGGGGTCTGGACCATTTCTGCCAAAGCTTGAGCGTACAGACCATAAGGTAAGACGCCCTGGGCGGCGACCGTGCCGGGTGCCGCGTTCAGGGCGGTCAGGGTTCCGTCGGGCGAGATCGGGATGCCGAGACCGGCGGCGAGCCGCAGGCCGCTCTCGGCATAAGGCGTCGCTCGAGCAAGATCATAGATGAGAATGCGCGCGTGAGCGGGCGCTGCCTCGAGTGGCTGGGCAAGATCCGACAGCGCCAGCGCCTGGCTCGGGACGTCTGTATCGCGCGCGATCCGGGCATCCGTCGGCGCGAAGAAGTTGTCGCCGTCAAATTGCATGCCGTACCCGGCGAGATAGACGACGACAACGGTATCTGCGCCCGCGCCCTGAACCTTGTCGACGAAGGCGCCGAAGGCTTCGCGCAATGTGGCACGGTCGGCGTTCGCTACCGCGGTCACGTCAAAATCGGCCTGCGCGAGGGCGCCCGCGACGAGCCCGGCATCATTGACTGGCGTCGTCAACGGCGCCGCAGGGTATGCAGCGTTCCCGACGACGAGGGCGAGACGCCGCTCACGACCCGGCTCTGCCGCCCCGGCGAGGGTCGTGCAGGCGATCGCAATCGCAACGACGATGGTGCCGAGAACGGGGCGAAAACTCCGCAGCATCGCTCCTCCTGTCCCGCTCCTTACGGCAAGTCGACGCTGCCGAGCAAACAGGCTCGTGCGCAGACGGGACACGTCACGGCGCGGCGGCGAAGACGATGAGAACGCCGGCTTCGGCGACCTGCTGAGCGGCGCCCGCGACATCGCCGGTCTGGCCCCCGATCTGCCGCCATGCCACGAGGCTAGTCGCGACCGCCGCCATCGCGGCAATCGTGACGGCGCTTCCCACCCGCAACGCGTCGGTCATCGCCGCCGCGACGACGGCGAACCCGAGCGTGAGAGCCGCCGCCAGCCCTCCCGCGAGCAGGGAAGGCCGAGCCGCCGCCGCTCCTAATCCGTCGCGGTGCGCGGGCGGCAACAACATCAAAGGAGCGAGGCAAACGACGCGCGAGAGGACAGCGGCAAGCAAAACGGCAACAACCCCGCCGCCACGCGTCAGCGCCGCCGCCAGGGCCGCCGCACGGAGGCCGAGCACGAGCACGACGGCAACGGTTCCGAATGCGCCGATGCGGCTGTCGCGCATAATCCGCAGCTTGTCGTCCCGTGTCTGGCCGCCCCCGAAACCGTCCGCACAATCGGCCAGCGCGTCTTCGTGGAGGGCCCCGGTGATGACGACGAGGCTCGCCACGGCCAGAAGAGCCGAGACGGTCGACGGCAGGCCGATCTTGACCGCGAAGGAGAGGACCGCCGCTGGAGCCGCACCGATCAGGAGGCCGGCAACGGGCACCATCGCGGCCCCGTGACTCAGCCCGCGCTCACCCAAGTCGATCTCACGACGCGTCGTTGAGACCGGCAGTCGGGAGAAAAAGCGAAGGCAGATAAGCAGGTCGGCAAGAGGCAACATGACGGCACTAAAGCGGTTGGTGCTTCCTGCGTCGACCGCTCCGCTTCGAGATTGAGCGCCGTTCAACGCAAAAAGGCGGCGGGCACCTGGCCCACCGCCTTACATCCCCCACCGCTCGTGTCTCGCGGGTAGTGGAGGAGGATTCCTCAGAGCCCGGCGAGGTAGCGGGTCGGATCGACCGGAGTCGAGCCCTTTCGCACTTCGAAGTGTAGCTGGGGAGAGGCAACGTTTCCGCTCTGGCCGGACGTGGCGATCGTCTGGCCGCGCTTCACCTGCTCACCGCGCTTCACCGAGAGGTCGCCGTTGTTGGCGTAGGCGGTCACGTAACCGTTGGGGTGCCGGATCAGGACGAGGTTGCCGAAGCCTTTGATCTCGTTGCCAGCGTAGGCAACAGTACCGCTTTCGGCCGCCTTGACCTGCGTGCCTTCGGGCACGGCGATGTTGATGCCGTCGTTTCCGCCGGTCTTGAAACCCTGGATGATCCGCCCGTGCGCCGGCCAGCGGAACTCCGGGTTGCCGTTCGCCGCGAGCTTCTCGGCCGCGGCGGAAGGAAGACTTGCCGTGGGGGTCGGGTCGACCGCGGGCTTCTTCACGGCTTCTTCGACCTTGGCCATTTTCGTGGGCTGTTCACGCACCACCGCCGGAGCTGCCGCATGAGCGACATCCACCTGCCCTTTGCGCGACGGCTTGGCGCCGGCGATGTCCATCTTGGCGCTTTTCTTCGCGGCCCTCGCTTCGTCGGCCTTGGCGAGCTTCTCCGCCTTGACCCGCTCGACAGCGGTCAAGGCCTTTTCGCGGCCATGCATTTCGGCCGCCGGCTGCGCACCTTTTACCCAATGCGTCTTGTCTGCGCCGTCGCGCTTGGCGAGAAGCTTCGCACGCGAAGAATGATCGCTCGGCTTGCGGACCGGAGTCTCGACGGCAACGCGCGGGGCTGAATTGCCACCGCCATTGGCGTTGTAAACCGGAATGACGACCCGAGTGCCGGGACGGATCTGAGCAGCGGAGGAGAAGCCGTTCTCATGCAGCAGCGCTTCCGTCGGCACGTTGTAGCGTTGGGCGAGGACACTCGCCGTCTCGCCATTGGCGGCGATCACGTTCATGCCGCCGCTAGCCGACCAGGTTCCCCGGCCCGAAGGCGCCGAAATGGACGCCGTTCGCTCCGTGCGGGGTGCCGCGTAGGTCGAGGCGAGGCGCGGGCTCGTGTGGGCGGGAGTCTCGTAGCTGGCGATGTGACGCGACGGCAGATCGGCCGGCGGGGGCGCTAGATGCTGGGATTGCACCTCGGCGGTCCTGACCGGGCGATAGGGCGGCGGAGGCGCCATCTCGCGATCGACGCCGGCGGCCGGTTCGCTCGAAGCGGAACGGAACGGGTTGCCGAGCGGGTCGCCGATGAAGCGGCTGCTGTCGGCACACCCCGCCAGAAGAGCAGCCGTCATGCCGGCCAAGGCGAGACGGACGGTGCTACGCTTGCCAAAACCGGATGAAACTTTGCACATGACGCAACCTGGATACGCGGTGTCAGTACAACGATTAACGATGCGGCCAGTTAAGGACGGGTTTAAGATGAACGGAGGCTCACGAAAAAGCCTGGAATGTAAAGATTAAGCGCCCTTAAGTATCTTTCCAGCAACGTGACATTCGTCTAGCGAGAGATTTCGCGGCGTGGCGTGGCCGACGTCCGCCGCTTGCAGCCGCCGCTTGCAATCTTACATGAGGCCTGAGACATCACGGCTGTGCCTTTCGGGGCAGCCGGTCGTTTGGGCTCTATCACCATGCGCGATCCTTACACGGTCCTGGGCGTCACCAAGGGCGCAAGTTCCGCGGACATCAAGAAAGCCTATCGTCGCCTCGCCAAGCAGTACCATCCCGACCAAAGTACCGACGCGAAGGCCAAAGACCGCTTCGCGGAAGTCGGCGCCGCCTATGAAATCCTCGGGGACGAGAAGAAGCGCGGCTCCTTCGATCGCGGTGAGATCGATGCGGAGGGCAAGCCAAAGTTCCACGGGTTCGAGGGTTTCGCCGGATCGGGCGGCCAAGGCCGCGGTTTCGAAGGGTTCGAATTCAATTTCGGCGCCGGTGGCGCGCCGCGCGGTCGCGGCGGCGGCGGCTTCGACACAAGCGACATCTTCTCCGACCTTTTCGGCGGGGGCGCGCGAGGTTCAGCGCGCCCGGGCGGCTTCGGCGCCCAATCGACCCGGGGCGAGGACGTGCACGCTGAACTTCAAGTCTCGTTGAGCGACAGCGTCCATGGCGCCCGGGCGAGGGTAGCGCTTCCGACCGGCCGAGAGCTGGAGGTCGCGGTCCCGGCCGGCATCGAGGACGGCAAGCAGATCCGCCTGAAAGGTCAAGGACACGCTGGCGCGCGCGGCGGCTCGACGGGCGACGTCTTAATTACGGTGCGCGTTGCCAAGCACCCGTTCTTCCGCGTGGAAGGACACGACCTGCGTCTCGATCTCCCGATCACGCTCTACGAGGCGGTGCTCGGCGGGAAGGTCAACGTGCCGACGCTCGAGGGCAAAGTCGAGCTGAATGTGCCCGCCGGGACTGACGGTAGCCGGACGCTCCGGCTACGCGGCAAGGGCTTGCCGACGGCCAAAGGAGCGCGCGGAGATCTTCTCGTCGCCCTCAGGATCGTTCTGCCGGGCGATGCCGCCACCGTGCTCGGCGATGCCGCACGCACGATGGCCGATAGCAAACCGTACGATCCTCGCAAGGCTCTGGGGTGATCGGGCGAGAAGAGCCCGACCGCCCTCGTTGACCGATCACATCGGCGGCGTCACGCCGTCCTTGCCGACGCTTACGGCGCGCGCGACGAGCTTGTCGCCGTCCCTGAGGTCGCTCGTGAACACGACGGCGCCCACCTTGACGATCGATTTGTCGGCCGGCTCGAACTCGACGATCGGTGCCGTCGGGGGGACGGTAATATCGAGCTGCTTGCCATTGTCATAGGTGACGGTGATTGACTTACCGCCGCCCGTACCCGCACCGCTCTTCACGGTGCCATTGGTCATCGCGCTCTTCGTCATCATGGCGCCCGCACCAGGCGCCTTGACCGTCCCGTTGGTCATCGCGCTCTTCGTCATCGCACCTGAACCGGAAGACGACTTGATCGTGCCGTTCGTCATGGCGCTCTTCGTGAGGCCCTTACTGCCGCCCACGGTCGTGTCGATGATCGTATCCCAATCGTAATGGCCTTCGCCGGTGCCTTTCATCGACTCCGGAAAAATGACGACTTCGAGCGCGACCGGCGGTTCGCCTTTGGTTGCCGTGCCGATGAACTTGCCGTCCGACACGTTGTCCAGGCTCGACTTCACGACGTAGAGGAACCTGGTTTGAGGCGCGAGGGAGACCGTCTTTGTCGTTCCATCCTGCATCTTGACCATGAAGCTCGTGTCGTCGGCGGAGACGATCGTGCCGCGGACACGCTCGGCCTGTGGCGCCGCTTGAGCCATGGCGGTGAGTGCCATCAAGCCGGCTGCGGCGGATAGGGTGCGGATCATGCGGTGCTCCTGCTTTGCGTGTCAGCGCCATATAGGGCTGGCGCAAATCGAAACACACGATTGCGCGCAATTGTTTCGCGGCATGCGCGCGTACGACAAGTCAGGGCTTGCTTTCCGTCGGGCCAAGCGGGCCAACTTCAGCTTGCGGCGGAGCCGGCGATCGGCGTTTGGAAGCTCAACCCGAGATCCCAGGGGAAGTAGATCCACGTATCCTGCGAGACCTCGGTGATGAACGTGTCGATCAGGGGACGCCCGGCCGGCTTCGCATAGACGCAGGCAAAATGAGCTTCCGGCAGGGTGTCGCGCACGACGCGGGCGGTTTGTCCCGTATCGACGAGGTCGTCGACGACGAGAAGCCCGCGGCCACGCGTGCTGGAGAAACGCGGCGCGACCGGCTTAAGGATCTCCGCTGCCCCCTGAACCTCTTCGTCCCGATAGCTGACGATCGAAACCGTCTCGACGATGCGGATCGACAGCTCGCGTGCGACGATCGCCGCCGGAACGAGGCCCCCGCGCGTGATGGTGACGATGGCGTCGAAGGGGCTCAGCTCGCTAAGACGCCAAGCAAGCGCGCGGCAATCGCGATGGAACTGCTCCCAGGACACAGGGTAGCGACGTGCCGGCGTCTCGCCTGCCTCGGTCACCTCATGCTTCCCGGGCTTCGAGCGCGGCGACCATGGCCTCGACGAGTTGGGCGACGACGTCGACCTCGGCCGCAACCTTTCCGCGGACGACGATCTGGTTGTGAAATCGCCCGTCTGCAAACGAGGGGTAGGACCCGACCGTGACGTCTGGGTGAGCCGCGGCGATCGCGCCAAGGCGCGCGGCATAGCCGCCCTCCGGCAAGGCTCCGGCTAACACGGTGCGCGCGAGGGTGCGTGAGCCGACCGCCAGCTTCGGCGTCACCGCATCGAGCATCGCCCGCATGACCGCCGGGACACCCGCCATGACGATCACGTTCTCGATCCAGAATCCCGGTGCCTTCGAGATCTTGTTCTCGACGAGCTCGGCGCCGTGCGGGATGCGGGCCATGCGGCGGCGAGCTTCGTTGAGGTCTTCCGGCTTGATCCGCTGCAGCAGCAGGTCGATCGCGCGCCGATCCTCCGAGATGGCGACCCCGAAGGCCGCAGCGACCGAGTCCGCCGTGATGTCGTCGTGCGTCGGGCCGATACCGCCCGTGGTGAAGACGTAGGAATAGCGGTGACGGAGAGCATTGAGGGCAGCGACGATCTCGGCCTGGTCGTCGGGCACGATCCGGACCTCTTGGAGGTCGATGCCGAGCTCGGTGCAGCGGTCGGCGATGGTGCCGATGTTGGAATCCTTGGTCCGCCCGGACAGAATTTCGTCGCCGATGACGAGGACGGCGGCGGTGACAGCTTCGCTCATTGATCTCGCATTTGCTTATGGATGGTCGGTCTTCCCCACGTCGACGCGACGCTTGCAGTAGATTATCACGTCCGCACGCTCACTTTTCGCAGCCGGCTCGGCCTGTCGGGGCGCGCTGCGAGACCCAATCAAGACAAGTTCAAGCCTTAGACGGATCGATGCCCCTCAGCCATGCACAACGACAGGAGATCGACGCGGCTCGCAAGATGCAGGCCTCGACGCGTCGACCAACCGTCGCAGCTCTAGAAGAAATTCTCCTGCAGCCGACGCAGCTCCTCGATCACGGGTTCATCCGCGTCGTCGACTATATGGGCGACGACGATGCGGTGGTGCAGGCGGCGCGCGTGTCGTACGGGCGCGGCACCAAGAAGGTCAGCGAGGATCGCGGCCTCATCAACTATCTCATGCGCCGCTGGCACTCGACGCCCTTCGAAATGGCCGAGATCAAGTTCCACATCAAGCTGCCGATCTTCGTCGCCCGGCAATGGATCCGCCACCGTACGGCGAGCATCAACGAATATTCCGCGCGCTATTCCGTGCTCGACCGCGAATTCTACCTTCCGGACGCGAGCCAGCTCAAAGCGCAGTCCGCCAACAACCGGCAGGGGCGCGGCGACAGTTTGCCCGAGGAGGAAGCCTCAAAGGTGCTCGCTCTGCTGCGAGAGGACGGCGAACGCACCTACGCCAACTATGCCTGGATGCTCAACGAGGATGAAGGCGGGAGCCGGATTGATCCCGAACGCGACGGACTGGCCCGGGAACTCGCCCGTATCAACCTGACGCTCGCCACCTATACGCAATGGTACTGGAAGACCAATCTCCACAACCTGATGAACTTCCTGCGCCTGCGCGCCGACAGCCATGCCCAATTCGAGATCCGCGTTTATGCCGACGCGATGCTGGACGTGATGGCACGCTGGGTGCCGCTGACGCACGAAGCCTTCCTCGAGCACAGACTCGGTAGCGTCACCTTCTCGCGCAGCGCGCTCGGCGCCATTCGACGGATGATCGACGGTGAACCCGTCGATGCGGACTCGAGCGGCCTCAGCCCGCGCGAATGGCGCGAAGTGGCCGCCGCGCTCGGACGCCGCTGATCGTCATTCGGCCGCGAGCCGCTCGTCGTCGACCTTGAAGAGGCCGCCGGGCATTGGTTGCAAGCTCAGGTGGCGCCGATGGTGGTCGGCAAGAGACGCGCGATGCGCGATGGAGATGATGGTCGTGTTCGGGAGCCGTTCTGCCAGGCGCTCGTAGATCACCCTCTCCAAGGCGACGTCCATCGCCGCGGTCGCCTCGTCGAGAAGCAGCCAGGTCGGTTTGGACAGGATCGCGCGAGCGATGGCGAGACGTTGCTGCTCGCCGCCCGAAAGGCGCTGGCTCCAGTTATCGTCGATGTCCAGCAAGCCCTTGAGCTGATCGAGCCCGACGTCTTCGAGAACGGCATTGATCGTGGCGTGATCATACGTCCCGACTTCCTGCGGATAGGAAATGGCGCTGAGCAGCGTGCCGATCGGCAGGTAGGGCTTCTGCGGCAGCACCATGATCGAGGCGTCGGCGGGGACCTCGACGCTGCCGTCGCGGTAGGGCCACACGCCCGAAATAGCGCGAAACAGCGTCGACTTGCCGGTGCCCGAGGGTCCCGACAACAGCACGTTCTCGTTGGCTGCGAGCCGCAGGCTCATGCCGTCGGACAAGACCTTGCCGTTGGGGAGGCGCAGATGAACGTTAGACAGGATGAAGTCCGACCCGCGGGCGTCCTGGGAACGGAGGAGCGGGATCGGAGGAGGCACCGCCTCGAGCGAGGTATCGAACGTGGTCAGACGATCGAGCACCGACTTGAATTCCGCGAGAGCCGAATAGTAGTTCACGAAGAACGTCAGGGAGGAGTTCACGCTTCCGAAGGCGATCGAGGCCTGCGTCAGCGTCCCGAGTGTCGCCGTGCGAGCGAAATAAAACGGCCCGAGGATGATGTAGGGGATGAACTGGTTGATGTTGCTGAAGAACTGGATGAACGTCGAGAGGAACGCCTTGACGACCATGATCGAGTAGAAGTTGCGGACGATCGAGAAGAATCTCTCCATCAGAATCGATTTTTCGGTGGCCTCTCCAAACAGCAACGCGATCTGCTCGCTGTACTCGCGCAACCTCGCGAGGCTGAAGCGAAAATTCGCCTCGTAATGCTGCCGCGCAAACGCGAGGCGCGCCAGCGGACGGCCGATGAGAGCCGTCGCCCCGGTGCCTAGGACCGCGTAGATGATCGCGCACCAGAGCAGGAAGCCGGGGATGTGGGTGCTGGTGCCCGGAACGGTCAGCTGAGCCGATAAGGTCCACAGGATGATGGAGAACGAGACAAGCGAACTCAGCTGCGCGATCAGGTTGATCGAAAAGTTGTAGATCCCCAGACCACCGAACTGGCCGCCGTCGATGAAGCGGGGGATATCCTCCTGGATACGCTGGTCCGGATTGTCGGTCCCGACGCCAGCCAACATCATCCCGTAATGGTTGTGACGGTCGAGCCAACGCCGGGCATAATCCTCGGTGAGCCAGCGGCGCCAGCGAATGAAGAGCGTGTTGGCCGCGAGGAATTCGAGGAAGAGTGCCAGCAGGTAGGGCGTGAGATAGAGCGGAAACTCGATGACCAGCGCGTGCCAGAACCTGGCCGCATCGTAGGATTGCAGTGCGTTCGAGATATCGGTCGAGGCAAATGACATCAGAACGCTGAACCAGACTTCGAGCTGGTTTAGCAGGACGATGAACATGATGGCGGTGGCGGCCAGCGTGCGCTCCTGCATTCGCACCCCGAGCGGAAGCGCTGCGGTCGTTTCGGAGCGGAAATAGCGATCGGTAATCGCCAGCGTCTTACGCGCGACCGGGATGAACGAGGTCAGGTAGCAGATGATGGAGAACAGGGCGACGGTCATCGCCACGGTGCTCGGAATGCGGACGACTTGGAGCGAAGACGGCCAGTGTCCGAGAGCGCTGACGCACACGCAGGCGCCGAGAAGAATCGTTTCTCCAGAGAAGTAAGCGATCAGGATCTGAAGGAAGGTCGAGATGTTCGGCGAGCGATAGGTTGTGGCTGCCGCCAGCAGCGTGAAGGCGGCGAGAAGGTAGACGACCGCGAAGCCGCTGGAAAACCCCACGCCGATTTCCAACACGCCGAAAATCGCGACCGCGATACCAAGAAGCTTCATCAGGTCTTTCCAGCAGAGACGCCCGCTTCGACCCGCTAAATGCGCCGGCACTGCGGCGCAAATCAATCCCGCGTATGTTTGCAGAGATCGCAATGACCCGAAAGGTGCGAGTCGTCGTCTCTCGAACCGACCAGGGGATCCGATCGGATGTCGGCTAGGCGTCGTCCTCGAAGGAAAGGTCGACCGCGCGCCCGTTCACCAAGTCGAGGAGAACGGGAGATGGCTTGAAGGTCAGCACTCGACGCGGCGTGATCGGCACTTCAACCCCGGTTCGAGGATTGCGCCCAATCCGCTCACGCTTTGCGCGCACCGAGAAAAGGCCAAAGGAGCGAAGCTTGACGGTCTCGCCGCGAGCTAAAGAGTTGGCCATCTCCTCGAGCGTCATTTCAAAGACGCTCCTCGCCTGAACCCGCGACATGGCGGGGCAACTTGCCGCAACAGTATCGAGGAGGTCGGCCCGCGTCGCCGTTCGGCGTCTCTCTTTCGAGCCGGTATTGTCACCGTTTTCGCGGAAGTAAGTGTCCGTCATCGTTTACCCGAACTTGCCCAGCAAGTCCGATACGGAAGCGGGGCCCCGTTGGTTTCGGGGCTCCGCTCAAAACCGGATGGTGAGAAGAATGGCTTAGAAGTCCATGC
>CAXTFG010000107.1:0-10948 GCA_964243415.1 uncultured Beijerinckiaceae bacterium
CCGACAGGATGCCCGTCATCGAGTGCGGGTACATGAACAACGCCAGCGCCGAGCCGAGCGCCAAAGTCACGAAAGGGGCGATCTGGGATGGCTGCAAAAGCAGCCCCGCCGGCTTGTGAGTGAGCGCGGTCTTGGCGGCAAGCGCGGCAGCGGCCTTGTCGAACACGGCTGCGTAGCCGCCGAGCTTCGCCGGCACCACGATCACCGCGGCGATGACGAAGACGTAGATCATGGCGTCCTTGACGAAGGCGATCATGGCCGGCGCGCGCAGCCCGGACGAGTAGGTGTAGAGGGCGAGAATGGCGAAGGCGACCGACATGGCGAGGCCGGGGTTCGCGAAGCCCAGCGCCTCAATCACCTTCTCCATGCCAACGAGCTGCAGCGCGATATAGGGCATGGTTGCGGCGATGCCGGTCACCGCCACGGCGAGCGCCAACCAGCGGTTGCCGTAGCGGCCGTGCACGTAATCGGCCGCGGTGACGTAACCCTTGCGATGTGTCACGACCCACAGACGCGGAAAGATGAGGTAGAGCAGGGGGTAGATCAGGATCGTATACGGGATGGCGAACAGGCCGAAGGCGCCGCTGGCATAGACCAGGGCCGGCACGGCGACAACGGTATAGGCCGTGTAGAGGTCGCCGCCGATCAGAAACCAGGACACCCAGGCGCCGAACCGTCGACCGCCGAGGCCCCACTCGTGAAGGTCGGACAGGTCGCCCCGCCGCCACCGTCCGGCGACGAAGCCGAGGATCGTAACCAGGATGAAGAAGGCGCCGAAGACGATCGTCGCGGGCCAGTTCGGATGAAGCGCCGCGGGCGCGGTCACGCCCGGCCTCTCGCGCGATCGATCCGGAACGCGGCGTAGATGGCGATTGCCGAAACCGGCACGAGGGCGAGGAGCGCCCAGGCGAAGAAGGGAAAGCCGAATAGTCGCGGCGCGTCGCTGTTGTAGAACGGGACGGCGAGCGCCAGCGCGCAGGGTGCGAAAAGCAGCAGGTATTTCATCAGCCGGGATCGTTCACGATTGCGCGCGAGCCTATCGGCAATGGCTTGGCGTTGCGCAAGCGAATTGCTTCCGCCGACGCCATCGCCTTCTTGCGCTGGCGTCAAAGCCACGCCACAGTCCGGCCCCCCGGACGCTTTCTCGTTCGCCGGTCGAGACACGTGGAACAGGCGTAATGAAGGTCACCCTCGAACGAGCCACGCTGCTCAAGTCGCTCGGCCACGTGCATCGCGTGGTGGAGCGGCGCAACACGATCCCGATCCTGTCCAACGTCCTGCTGCGTGCCGAAGGGCAATCGTTGACGCTGAAAGCTACGGATCTCGATCTCGAAGTCACCGAAGTCGTCGCCGCCGACGTCGGCCAGAAGGGCGCGACCACGCTGCCCGCGCACATCTTGCACGACATCGTTCGCAAGTTCCCCGACGGCGCGCAGGTCAACCTCGAAAATGCCGGCGACAGCGCGCAATTCGTGCTGCGTTCCGGCCGCTCGCGTTTCAACCTGCAGGCGCTTCCCGAATCTGATTTCCCAGACCTCGCGGCGGGCGATATGAGCCACAGTTTCACGATCGGAGCAGGTGAGCTGAAGCGGCTGATCGACAAGACGCAGTTCGCGATCTCGAACGAGGAAACGCGGTACTACCTCAACGGCATCTATATGCACACGATCGACATCGAAGGCGCGACCATGCTGCGCGCCGTCGCGACCGACGGCCATCGGCTCGCCCGAGTCGAAGTTCCGGCGCCGGACGGATCAGCCGGGATGCCGGGGATCATCGTGCCGCGCAAGACCGTCGCCGAGGTGCAGCGGCTCGCCGAGTCGGGTGCGGACGAGATCAAGGTCGAAGTGTCGACGGCAAAGATCCGGTTCACCTTCGGCGACGTCGTCCTCACCTCCAAGCTGATCGACGGGACCTTCCCCGACTACCTCCGCGTCATTCCCAATGGCAACGACAAGCGCCTGATCGTCGATCGCAAGCCTTTCCAGGAAGCTGTCGACCGCGTGTCGACCATCTCGTCTGAGCGCGGACGGGCAGTGAAGCTTGCCGTCGCCGACGGCAAGCTGACGCTCTCCGTGACCAACCCGGATTCCGGCTCGGCGGTCGAGGAACTCGAGGTCGATTACGACGCCGCGCCGCTCGATATCGGCTTCAACGCGCGCTATCTTCTCGACATCACGGCACAGATCGACTCCGACACGGCCCTTTTCAAGATGGCCGATCCGGGGTCGCCGACTCTGGTCCTCGATCGTGAAGGCGCACCCGCCCTTTACGTGCTGATGCCGATGCGCGTCTGACGGCCAAGCGTTCCGAGGTGGCAAGTCATTGGAACGCGCTGCAGGCATGATCCATCAGCGCCTCGCCATGCGCCTCGTCGCGGCTGTTGGGGACGCGGTGCCGCGCGAGCACGTAGAAGCCGGGCCGGCTCCCGACATCGGCGCCGACGACCACGATCGTCATCTCTGCCATAGCGTCAGCATCGACGGCCAAACCGTTCTGCACCAGCGCGAACACGTTGGTGCCGGCGAGATCGGGGTCTTCGAGCGCCGTCACGAGGTAACGCGGCGCCCGCGGTAGGACGGCCACTCGCGTCCAGCTACCGGGACGAATCGAGTGCGATTGCGCGGCGAGCGCCCGCTTGATCTCCTGCCGGACGCAGTCGACATGGATGTGCAACTGATCCTGGCTTCGCCCGAATTTCGAATTGACGGCAAGCGCTAGGTCAAAGCGATCGGGTCGATGGGCCAGGCCGTCGGTGACAAAGCGACGGGACGCCCATGCCGCCGCGAAATAGTTGGGAGCATCCGGCGCTCGCAAGCGATCCGCTTCGATGCCGGCGGTGCGAATTGTCGGCGAGACGACGACATGGGCGGTTTCGAAGGGGGAACGAACGATCACGTAGCCGCGATCGACGCCTGCGCGCACATCGACGGCGAGGCACGGGAAGACCACGCCGACGAGGCTGTGGGTCGCTACGCAGGTCTGGACCACACGCCACAGCAAGCCCCTCTCGCCCGCGGTCGCGGCAACCGGGAGCAGAAGAGCCAAGACGATGATGATCGTTGCACGTTTCATGATCGGGCGTGACTATGCCCGATCCATCCTTCCCGTTCGATGAACAACACGAACGCGTTCGACCCTGTCCGAAATCATTCCGTGCCTTAGCGGCGGACGAAATTCATAATCAGGGAAATAACGAGCAAGATAATCGCGACGTAGAAAATCAGCGACGCCGCGCTTTGTGCCGTTCCGGCGGCGCCGCCAAAACCGAGAAAGCCGGCAATCACGGCGATGACGAGGAAGATCAACGCCCAATACAGTAGATTACCGACGCCCATTGCAGTCACTCCTTGATGCGGCCGAGAAACAGCCGTCGAAGTGCGCGGTTCCAGCTAGAGCGCGGTTCTTAAAGACACTTCCGATTCATCGTGTCTTTTCCTTAAGCGGCGTCCTGAAGCAATGCACCGACGGCATCGATCGCGTTTTGCGACTGGCCACCGTTGGGACCGCCCGCTTGCGCCATATCGCGCCGGCCGCCGCCACCCGTGCCGCCGAGGGCGCTCGCGGCGGCACGCACCAAGGCGACGGCATCGAATCGGGCGGTCAGGTCGGGCGTCACCCCGACCACGACGCCGGCCTTCCCATCGCCGGCCACCCCGACGATGGCGACGACACCGGACCCGATCGTCTGCTTGGCTTCGTCGGCCAGCGCCTTCAGATCTCTCATCTCGATTCCCGAGACGGCCTTGCCGAGGAACTTGACGCCGCCGACCTCTGTGACGGCCGGCGCGGCAGCCGGGCCGTCACCGGCCATCGCGAGCTTCTTGCGCGCGTCGGTCAATTCACGCTCAAGCCTGCGACGCTCGTCGATCAGCAGGCCGAGGCGTTTGCCGGCCTCGTTCTCCGGCGCTTTGAGCAAGGCGGCAAGTTCGCCAAGGTTCGCTGCCTTCGTATTGAGATGCAGACGTGCCGCCGCACCGGTCTTCGCCTCAAGGCGGCGGACCCCCGCGGCGACCGCGCTTTCCCCGGTGATGGTAATCAGGCCGATGTCGCCGGTGCGTGCCACATGCGTCCCTCCACACAGTTCGACGGAAAACGCCGGGCCACCGGCGCGGGCATCGTTGGCAGGATCCGAGGCATCGCTTTCGGGTTCATGCGCGAGCCCCATGGACACGACGCGCACCTCGTCGCCGTACTTCTCGCCGAACAGGGCGCGGGCGCCGGATTTCATCGCGTCGTCCACCGCCATCTGTCGCGTGACCACTGGCGTATTGTCGAGGACAGCCTGGTTGGCGATCTCCTCGATGCGCGCCAGTTCGCCGACCTCGATCGGCTTTTGATGAGAAAAATCGAAACGCAGCCGATCGGGCGCGACGAGTGAACCCTTCTGCGCGACGTGGTCGCCCAGGGTGAGGCGGAGCGCCTCGTGCAGGAGGTGTGTTGCCGAGTGATTGGCGCGAATGGCGCCACGCCGTGCATGACCGACGGTGCAGTCGAGCACCATTCCGACCGACAGCGTCCCGGCTTCGACGACGCCCTCGTGGATGAAGAGGTCGCCGAGCTTCTTTTGCGTGTTGTTGATCACTATGCGTACCGGGCCGTCATTGCCGTCCGCCGTCATCGTTCCGGTGTCGCCGACTTGGCCGCCCGACTCGCCGTAGAAAGGCGTCTGGTTGAGAACGAGGGCGACCTCGTCGCCCGCCGCGGCCGATGTGACGCTCGCGCCGTTCTTGATCAGGGCCAGAAGGTTGGCTTCGACCCGTTCTGCGCTGTAGCCCAGAAAATCGGTCGGGCCGGCGGCGTCGCGAACGGCAAACCAACGCGTTTCCGTCGACGCTTCGCCCGAGCCGGTCCATGATCTGCGCGCGTCCGCTTTCTGGCGCGCCATCGCCATGTCAAACCCGGCAAGGTCGACGCCGTAGCCTTTCGCGCGCAGCGCATCCTGCGTCAGATCGAGCGGGAAGCCGTAGGTATCGTAGAGCTTGAACGCCACGTCGCCGGGCAGGACGCCCCGATCCGGCAAGAACCTGGTTTCCTCGTCGAGAATGGCGAGACCGCGCGAGAGTGTGACGCGAAAACGCGCCTCTTCAAGCTTGAGCGTCTCAGTGATTAGCGCTTCGGCGCGCGCCAGTTCGGGATAGGCCCGGCCCATCTCGCGCACCAGGGTCGGCACCAGCCGCCAGAGCAACGGCTCTCCGGCGCCGAGGATCTGGGCGTGGCGCATGGCCCGCCGCATGATGCGCCGAAGCACGTAGCCGCGCCCCTCGTTGGCCGGCAGAACACCATCCGCCACCAGGAACGCACAGGCCCGCAGGTGGTCGGCAATCACACGATGACTGGCTTTGAGCGGGCCGCGCGGATCGGTGGATGTCGCCTCCGCGATAGCGTCGATCAACGTTCGGAACAGGTCGATCTCATAGTTCGACGATACGCCCTGAAGCAGGGCGGCGACGCGCTCGAGGCCCATCCCGGTGTCGATCGAGGGGCGCGGCAACGCACGGCGCTCGCCTTTCGAGACCTGCTCGTATTGCATGAACACGAGATTCCAGAACTCGAGGAAGCGGTCACCGTCCTCGTCAGGACTTCCGGGCGGTCCGCCGGCCAGCGCCTCGCCTTGATCGAAGAAGATCTCGGAACAGGGACCGCATGGCCCCGTCTCGCCCATCGACCAGAAATTGTCGGCCGTCGAGATGCGGATGATCTTCGACTCCGCCAATCCGGCGATCTTGCGCCACAGCGCAAAGGCTTCGTCGTCGTCGTGGTAGACAGTCACGAGCAGACGATCGGCCGGCAGGTCGAAGGTCCGGGTAATCAATGTCCAGGCGAGTTCGATCGCCTCGGCCTTGAAGTAATCGCCGAACGAGAAATTGCCGAGCATCTCGAAGAACGTGTGATGGCGCGCGGTATAGCCGACGTTGTCGAGGTCGTTGTGCTTGCCTCCGGCACGGACGCACTTTTGCGAGGAAGCCGCGCGCAGGTAGGGCCGCCGTTCGTGGCCGGTAAAGACGTTCTTGAACGGCACCATGCCGGCATTGGTGAACATCAGGGTCGGATCGTTGCGCGGCACCAGCGGTGCGGAGGCGACGACCTCGTGGGCACTGCGGCCGAAGTAATCGAGAAACGCCGCGCGGATCTCGTTGACGCCGTTGCCGTTCATATCGTGCCTAAAATCCCGTCGCGCGCGGCCGGCATCGCTGCAACTCGCGGCATCCGATCGCGCGACCGTTCTAGCGGGACCGCCCTGGACTGTCGAGACGAGCGCCGGACTCGGGACGAGGGTGGTCCAGGCGGATGCATTCGACCGAAAGGCAGCGCCGATCAGCCCTCGTCGGGCTCGTCGGCGTCGGCATCGGCCTGGTCGAGGATGCGGTCGGCGACGAGCCCCGAGTTTTCGCGGATGGAGCGTTCGATCTTGTCAGCCATGACCGGGTTGGCCTTGAGGAATGCCTTCGCGTTCTCGCGACCCTGACCGAGGCGCTGGCTGTCGTAGGAAAACCAGGCGCCCGACTTCTCGACGACGCCCGCTTTGACGCCGAGGTCGACCAGCTCGCCCGTTTTCGATACGCCTTCGCCGTACATGATGTCGAACTCGACCTGCTTGAACGGCGGTGCGACCTTGTTCTTGACCACCTTGACCCGTGTCTGGTTGCCGACGACCTCCTCGCGGTCCTTGATCGACCCAATGCGGCGAATGTCGAGGCGCACGGAGGCGTAGAACTTCAGGGCATTGCCGCCGGTCGTGGTCTCGGGCGACCCATACATGACGCCGATCTTCATACGGATCTGATTGATGAAGATCACCATGGTCTGCGACCGCGAGATCGATGCCGTGAGCTTGCGGAGCGCCTGGCTCATCAGCCGTGCCTGAAGGCCGGGCTGGTTGTCGCCCATCTCGCCGTCGATTTCCGCGCGCGGCGTGAGCGCCGCGACGGAATCGATGACGAGCACGTCGACGGCCCCCGATCGTACGAGCGTATCGGTGATCTCGAGCGCCTGTTCGCCGGTGTCGGGTTGCGAGATTAGAAGATCTTCGAGGTTGACGCCGAGCTTGCGCGCATAAACCGGATCGAGCGCGTGTTCGGCGTCGATGAAGGCGCACACGCCTCCCTTCTTCTGAGCTTCCGCGATGACGTGCAGCGTCAGTGTCGTCTTGCCCGACGATTCCGGCCCGTAGATCTCGACGACGCGCCCGCGTGGCAGGCCACCGACGCCGAGCGCGATATCGAGGCCGAGCGACCCCGTCGGCACTGTCTCGATTTCGACCGCCTGCTGGTTCTTACCGAGGCGCATGATCGAGCCTTTGCCGAAGCTCCGCTCGATTTGCGACAAGGCCGCATCGAGCGCCTTGGTCTTGTCCACGGATGATCCTTCCACGAGGCGAAGATTGCTTTGCGGCGACATGGGTGGATCCTTCTGCACGACTCGCGTTGAGCGGGCAACGCGTCCTGTCGAGCAATGTACCTGCTTTGTTCTCAATGGCAAGACGCCAGCGCGCAAAAACCCGAGCCGAAAGAAAAATCAGCGCCGAAAGAAAGGAGCCTTGCGCTCCCCGCTCTTTCCCGAGCCCTCGGCAGTCGATCGGGCGGAGCAAATCGCTTGAAGGAGCGGCCCCACCCTCGTATACGAACAATATCTCACACGTGGATCGTGCGTTCCTGTTCCAAGGTGCGCTTCCGGTGGTCTCGTCTCGTCAGAGGTGGACCCAACCGATCCACGGCGGCTCAACCGGAGTACGTCAGGTCATGGCACTGCCCGATTTTACCATGCGTGGTCTCCTCGAGACCGGCGCTCATTTCGGCCACCAATCGCATCGTTGGAACCCGAAGATGGAGCCGTTCATCTTTGGTGCGCGTAACAACATCCACATCATCGACCTCGCGCAGACGGTGCCTCTATTGCATCAGGCGCTGAAGGCCGTGTCGGATACGGTCGCGCGCGGCGGTCGCGTGCTCTTCGTGGGCACTAAACGGCAGGCGCAGGACCAGATCGCCGACGCCGCCAAGCGATCGGCGCAGTACTACATCAATTCTCGCTGGCTCGGCGGCATGCTGACCAACTGGAAGACTATTTCCGCCTCGATCCAGCGCCTGCGCAAGATCGACGATCAACTCGACCACGGCGCGTCGGGCCTGACCAAGAAAGAGCGGCTGATGATGGGCCGCGAGCGCGAGAAGCTCGAGAAGGCGCTTGGCGGCATCAAGGACATGGGCGGCGTGCCCGACCTGATCTTCGTCATCGATACCAACAAGGAGCAATTGGCGATCAAGGAGGCGGCTCGTCTGCACATCCCAGTCGCGGCGATCCTCGACACGAATTGCGATCCCGACGGGATCACCTACCCCATCCCGGGGAACGACGACGCCGGGCGGGCGATCTCGATGTACTGCGACCTCGTCGCCCGCGCGGCGATCGACGGCATCCAGCGTTCGCAGGGTTCTGCCGGCGCAGATCTCGGCGAGATGGAGGCGCCGGTCGCCGAAGATCTGCCGCCGTCGACCGTCCCTGCTGACGATGCCGCGAGCGTGCCGGCGACGATGACGCTCGAGGAGGCGGAGGGGCCTGCCGAAAGCTTCGAGATCCTGGCGGCGCCGCGCGGCGCACCCGACGATTTCGCGAAGATCCAGGGGATCGGGCCGCAGATCGTGAAGAAACTCAACGAAGGCGGCATTTTCCACTATTGGCAGATCGCGGCGATGACGCCGGACGACGAGGCGAAGGTAGAGGCGGACTTGAAGCTCGGCGGTCGCATCACGCGCGACGGTTGGATCAACCAGGCTCGCGCGCTTCTCGCGGCCTGATCTCACTCTATCTCGACTTTGAGAACGACGGCGGACGAGCGGTCCGCCGTTCGCGTTCGAACGGCGTCCGAACGATGACGCATCTGACAAGGACCGAGTGCGATGGCGACGATTAGTGCGGCGATGGTGAAAGATCTTCGCGAGAAGACCGGCGCCGGAATGATGGATTGCAAGAACGCGCTGAACGAGACGGCCGGCGACATCGAGGGCGCGGTCGACTGGCTGCGCAAGAAAGGCCTGTCGAAAGCGGCCAAGAAAAGCGGGCGCGTCGCCGCCGAAGGCCTGATCGGTCTCGCCGTGAGCGGCGTCGAGGGCGCCATCGTCGAGGTGAACTCGGAGACCGATTTCGTCGCCCGCAACGAGGATTTCCAGAAGCTGGTCCGCACGGTCACTCGGGTGGCGCGCGAGTCGAAGCTCGACGACGTCGATGGGATCAAGGCGGCGGCTTATCCCGGTGGCGGGACCGTCGAGGCCGCGGTCGCCAACGCCATTGCCACCATCGGCGAAAACATGACGATCCGTCGCGCCGCCCGGCTCGCGGTCGGGCAGGGCGTCATCGCGAGCTATATGCACAATGCGGTATCGGACGGCCTCGGCAAGATCGGCGTCATCATCGCTCTCGAGTCGACCGGCTCGGCCGAGATCCTGAACGAACTTGGGCGCAAGATCGCTCAGCATGTCGCCGCCATCAATCCGCTGGCACTCGACTCGAGCGGGATCGACCCGGAGGTCATCGCGCGCGAAAAGGCCGTGCTCGCGGAGAAGAACGGGGCGGGCAAGCCGCCGCACGTCGTCGAGAAAATCGTCGAATCCGGTCTGAAGAGCTTCTTCAAGGAAAACTGCCTGCTGGATCAGGTTTCGATCCACGCCGAGCACAGCGGCAAGACGCTTGGCCAAGTCCTGAAGGAAGGTGCTGGGGTTGGCGTTCCCGTCGAGTTGAAGGGTTTCAAGCGCTACGCGCTCGGCGAGGGTATCGAGAAAGAGACAGGCGATTTCGCCGCCGAAGTGGCGGCCGCGGCTTCGGGGCAGGTCTGACGACGCGAGCTTAGCTCAGGCCCGCGCGCCGCGCCGGCCCTCGTAGAGCCATGCCGCGAGCAGACTGCCGAGCAGCACGGCGAGACCGACGAAACCGATCGCGAGCGGCGCCAGGCCGATCCCCTTCACCTCGCTCGCGCCGGTCCTCTTGATCGCTACGTAATCTGACCCGCCGTAGATCGGGCTATCGCGCATCTCGAGCAGCCGAGGGATCGTCACGGCGCCACTCACGTCATTGCCGCTGGCGAGCCGACGCACGGTGCCCCCGGTTGCTTCCGCAAAGGGGCGCAGCTTTTCGAGCGTCGAGACGACCTCCTGGAACTCGCGCGGGTTTTCCGGGCCGACGTTGGCGAGAATGGTGAGATCGCCGTCCTGGACCTTGTAAAGGCCGAGTTCCCTGGCCTCGATCGAGCCGGTCCATAGGCCGGGCTCGCCGGCATCGAGTTTCACCGTCGCGGTCCGCCCCGAAGGCAGTGTGATTGTCGCCGGCGGAACGTCTTTGCCAAGGCTCTGCCGCGTCACTGTAAAGCGCTTCCCGTCGGCCGCGGCACGCAACGCTTCCTCTTCCAGGTCCGGCTCCTTCATCAGCCAATGAGCGAGCCGGCGCAGCAGGTCGAGGTAGGGTCCTCCCCCCTGGTAGCCGCGCGCCCACAGCCAGAGCTGGTCGCTCAGCAGTTCGGCGACGCGGCCCTTACCTTCGCGCGATAGAACGAGCACCGGCTTATCGTCGGCACCACTCATCACGGCGGTGCCGCGGGTCACGTCGGCCGAGATCTGGCGAAACCAGGAGCTCCACGCCGGCGGGTTCTGCGCGGCGCCGACGAGGTTGCGGGTGACCGGGTGCTTCTTACCGTCATCGGTCACTGTCGCGCGGAAGCCGCGTTCGAACAGCGTGCCGTCGGGCCGGGCAGGGGCGATGCGCCCGATCGGCGAAAAGAAGATCCCTTCCGTGCGCGAAAAATCGGGGCCGGCGGCGAGCATCAGGGCGCCGCCCTCGCGGACATAGCGCACGATATTGTCGAGGTAGACCGGCGGCAGCACGCTCTGGTTCGAGTAACGGTCGAAGATGATGAGGTCGAAATCCTTGATCTTGCGCCCGAACAGGTCGGCGGTCG
>CAXTFG010000108.1:0-10930 GCA_964243415.1 uncultured Beijerinckiaceae bacterium
TCGGGCGGCATGCGCCAGCGCGTCGCCTTCATGCGGACGCTGGCGCTCGACCCGGAAGTGATCCTGCTCGACGAACCCTTCAGCGCCCTCGATTTCCAGACCCGGCTGCTGCTCCAGAGCGAGACCATGACGATCATCAAGGAGAGGGCCAAAAGCGCCATTCTGGTCACACACGACATCGGCGAGGCGATCACCATGGCGGACCGCGTCATCGTGATGACGCATCGCCCGGCGCGCATTCTGGCGATCCACGCGATCGACCTCGGCGAAGTCGAGCGAGACCCGGTCGCGTTGCGCGAGAACGTCGCGTTCAATGCCACCTTCCGGCGGATCTGGCAGGAACTCGGCGCCAAGGTCGTCGCCTGATGCCGCTCCTCGCGCGGCCCGACGGCGAGATCTGGTGGGAGGAGCATGGCGACGGGCCGCCGTTGATGATGGTGGCGGGCCTCGGCGGCGTCGGGACGTACTGGACGCCGAACCTTCCCGCTTTCGCCGCGCGCCATCGCGTCATCCTTCATGACCAGCGCGGAACCGGGCGCAGCTCGCGCACGCCGGTGGCCAGCATCGCGCAGATGGCCGGCGATGCGGTCGCGCTCCTCGACCATCTCGGGCTGGAGAGGGCCGCCTGGGTCGGTCATTCGACGGGTGGCGCGATCGGTACCTGCCTCGCACTCGACCACCCCGGGCGCCTGAGCCGTCTCGTCATCAACAGCAGCACGACCTGCGGCGATGCCTACCGCCGCAAGCTGTTCGGGATCCGTCGCCTGCTCCGCACGCATGCCGGCGCGGATGCCTATGCGAGCTTCACGTCCCTGCTTCTTTACCCGCCGTGGTGGATCAACGCCAACGCCGACCTTCTCGCCGCCGAGGAGGCCCGCGCCGCGGCTGTCCTCGGCGCGCCGGAGGTGCAGGAGAGCCGCCTCGACGCCATCCTCGCCTACGACCGGCGTGTCGAATTGGCGAAGCTGGTCGTCCCGACCCTGGTGATCGTCGCGCGCGACGACGTCCTCACGCCGCCCTACTTCAGCGAGGAGCTTGCCCGGCTCATTCCCGGCGCCATTCTCAATGTCCTCGACACCGGCGGTCATGCGTGCAGCCGCACGATGGCCGACGACTTCAACGACGCCGTGCTCGCCTTCCTGGGCGCCAACAAGCCCGAGCGATAGAGAGGAGAACGTGATGCAAGATCTTACTGGCTACCGCGACGGCAACGGCCGGTCCGGCGCTCTTGAACTCGTCGCCAGACCGGAGCCGGTCGCCTTCGATCCCGGCGCGACGGCCCTTATCGTCGTCGACATGCAGAACGCCTATGCTTCGAAGGGCGGTTATCTCGACCTCGCCGGTTTCGATGTCTCGGCAACAGGTCCGGTCATCGCCAAGGTCGCCGACGCGGTCGCCATCGCACGTGAAGCGGCCATTCCCGTCGTCTGGCTGCAGAACGGGTGGGATCCCGACTATCACGAGGCCGGGGGTCCCGGCTCGCCGAATTGGCATAAGTCGAACGCGATGAAGACGATGAGGACGCGCCCCGACCTCGGGGGCAAACTGCTCGCCAGGGGCGGCTGGGACTATGCGCTCGTCGACGAGTTGCAGCCGTTGCCGGGCGACATTCTCATCCCGAAATCGCGCTACAGCGGATTCTATAACACAGGACTCGACAGCGCGCTCCGGGCGCGCGGCATCCGCACCCTGATCTTCACCGGCATCGCCACCAACGTCTGCGTCGAGTCGACGCTGCGGGACGGGTTCTTCCTCGAATATTTCGGGATCGTGCTCGCCGATGCGACCCACCAAGCCGGCCCGCGCAGTCTGCACGAGGGCGCGTTGCTCAACATCGAACTGTTCTTCGGCTGGGTTTCGAACGTCGCGGCGTTCCAAGCGGCCTTCGATCCGGTCGCGCTCAAGGCAGCCGCCGAATAACAGCTATCGAGGAGCCACTCGTATCATGCCGAAGACGGTCATCATTCCGCCCGGGACGGGCAAGCCGCTCGCTCCTTACGTTCCCGGGACACTCGCCGACGGGGTGCTCTACGTGTCAGGCACGCTGCCGCTCGACGCCGAGGCCAACGTCGTCCACATCGGCGATGCCGCCGCGCAGACCCGACACGTGCTGGACATCATCAAAGACGTCGTCACAGCTGCAGGCGGGACGATGGACGACGTGACCTTCAATCACGTGTTCCTGACGGATTGGGCCGACTACGCGGCCATCAACACGGTTTATGCCGAGTACTTTCCTGGCGACAAGCCGGCCCGCTACTGCATCCAGTGCGGATTGGTGAAGCCCGACGCGCGCATCGAGATTGCGTCGATCGCTCATATCGGCCGCAGCACGACTTAGATCCGGCTTCAGGCTTGGATTGGGACACCGCGGCGGCACGCCGACACGGGCCGCCACCTTTTCTCGCCGATCGGGTTAGCGGTGAGGTCTGGAGGCCGTCTCGTTGCGGCCGCCCCGCTCCGAAGGAGAACTGCCCATGACCACCATGGATCGTCGCGGCTTCGTCGGCTTCTGCGCCGCGGGCTCCCTCGCCTCCGTCCTCCCCGCACCCGCCTTCGCCGCGAGCGGGGCGCGCACCGTCACCTTCGCCGATGGCAGCACCGCCCCGGCGCTCGGCCAGGGCTCCTGGCACATGGCGAGCGGTCGCAACCCGCCGGAAGAGGCGGAGCAGGCCATGCGCCTCGGCATCTCGTTCGGGATGATGCTGATCGACACCGCCGAAGTCTACAGCGAGGGTCGCGCGGAGGAGATGATCGCCAAGGTCATTGCCAAGCAGCGCGAGAAGCTCTTCCTCGTCTCCAAGGTCTGGCCTTCCCACGCGACGGCCGACGGCATCGAGCACTCGCTGCGCGCCAGCCTGGCGCGGCTCGGCACGGACCACCTCGACCTCTACCTTCTTCACTTCCGCCAAGACGCCGACCTGAAGGAAGTCGTGAAGGGATTTGAGCGTGTCCGCGAGCAGGGATTGACCAAGCGGTGGGGCGTGTCGAACTTCGCCGCCAAGGATATGGACGACCTCTTCGCCGTGCCCGGCGGCGAGCACTGCGCCACGAACCAGGTGCTCTATAATCTCGCCGCCCGCGATGCCGAGGCGGATCTCATTCCGTGGTGCGCCAAACGGCGCATGCCTATCATGGCCTATTCGCCGCTCGGTTCCGGGGGCACCGGTGCGCTGCTCGGCAACCCCGTTCTGAAAAAGCTCGGCGAAGCGCGAGGCGTTGCTCCAGCAGCCATCGCGCTGGCGTGGGCTTTACGGGACGGACGCACCATCGCCGTGGCCGAGAGCGGGTCGGCTCGGCACGTTCGAGAAGACGCGGAAGCAACGACCCTGGTGCTCGGCGACGCCGAGATCAAGGCGCTCAACGACGCCTTTCCGCCGCCGCGCGCGGGATAACGCGGAGACACCGCCTCCTCAATGCAGCTCGAGACCGGTGAAGCGCACCAACCCGTCGGGGTAGTCGCCGAACCCGGTTAGCTTCGCGCTGTAGGCCCAGAGCAGTCTGGTGTGAAAGATGTAGATGCACGGCCGGTCCGCCATGATCCTGTCGGCAAACCGTTTCCACGCCGCCATGCGCGCGGCCGATTCGCTGGTCAGCCGCTCGGCGTCGAGGGCAGCATCAGCCTCGGCATTGCAGTAGCGCGTATTGTTCAGCGATCCATGGCACGACAGGAAGATATACGTGTTGCCATCGGGATCGGGCCGTCCGCTCCAGGCGGCAAGGTAGGCTTCGAACTGGCCTTTGGTGGCAAGGTCGAGGGCGGTCGTGAAGTCGACGGCCTGCAGTTTTACGTTGAAGCCGCTCTCCTTGGTCATCGCCTGGATCACTTGACCGACCTGCGGACTGATGCTGTCCGCGTAGATCATCATGGTGAACGCAGGATGGGGTGCGCCGGCCTCGGCGAGCAGCCCCTTCGCCCGTTGGACGTCGCGCTTGGCGATCGGGTAGGCGCGGACGTAGTTCGGATTGGTGGGCGCCACCCACTGATTACCCGGGACGAACTGGCCGCCGAACACCACCTGGTTCAGCGCGTTGCGGTCGATCGAGAGATCGAAGGCCTCGCGCACTCTTGGATCCGCCAGCGGCGTGCCGGGCTTGGCGATGAACCGGATGTCCTCGAACCCAAGCGACAACGTGCTGCCGACCTTCAGCTTCGGGTCGCGTGTGATCTGCGGCATGTCGGTCGGCGCCACGCGCTCGATCAGATCGAGCTGGCCGGCGCGGAGGTTGGTCAGCCGCACCGTCGCGTCCGGGATCGGGACGAACTCGATGCGGTCAACGTGGATCTGGTCCTTGTTCCAGTAGTCGGGGAAGCGCTCCACGACGATGCGCGATTGCGGCACACGCTCGACGAACCTGTAGGGTCCGGCGCAGACCGGCGCGCTCGCAAACCTGGAGCCCAGCGCCTCCGCCGCCTTCGGCGACACCATCATGCCGGCACGGTCGGTGAACTGAGCCAAGAGCGGCGCATAGGGCTGCTTGAGATGAATCTTGAAAGTAAGGTCGTCGACGACCTCGACGCTGTCGATGGGCGCGATCTCCGACCGCCGCTGCGACCCCGGCATCGTGAGGGGCCGCTCGATGTTGTATTTGACGGCTTTGGCATCGAGGTGCTCGCCGTCCTGGAACAGGACTCCCGGCCGCAGCACCATGGTCATCGTCCTGCCGTCGGGCGACAGACTCCACTTGGTCGCGAGCTGGGGCACGATCCGCAGATCCGGGCCGACATCGACCAGCTTGTCGCAGAGGGCGGCGAAAACCATCCGGCTCGTGAACGACCGCGCCAAGGTCGGGTCGAGCGCGTCGGGATCCTCGGCCAGGCCGAAGCGCAGGGTCGCCGCATGAACGGGCGCGACCGCCAGCAAGGCCGTCGTCAGGCAGGCGAGGAAGCGAAGCATCGATCGTCCTTGAGGCGGCGGCGACCGGCCCCGTAGACGTATGCCGGGCGGAGGGGCAGCGCCCCCCCCGATCCACATCGCGTGCCATCACTGAGCAGCTGTCCGATGTCGCACAAGGACAGTGATCATGATTGCGGATCGAGAACTTCGGAACCGCGGGCCTGTCGAAGTCCTAATGTATGCCCAGACACTACGCTATCGCCTGAACAGGATGATCGCGGAGGCGGACCACGGAGCCCTTGAAGGGCTACGCGGCATGAGACTTACACTTCTAAAAATGCGCAGAACGTCGGGTTCCTAGCTGGCCCCGAGCCCGGCGACAAAGACCATCGGCCGCTTTGCCAGGCTTGGATCCTTGGCGTCGATCCGCGGCAGGCCTCCGTCTCGCACCACCTTTACGGGGGGTTGGCTGCACACGGTTTTGCGAACAAGAGTCGAAGCACGTCAAACCACGTGCCTCGACTCAAGCCGGACTACGACCTTACAGGAGGCCCAAACCAAGGAAGGGCAAATAGGGATAGTAGGGGTAGGTGTAAGAGACCGGCGCGACGTAGCTGTATCTGCGGGAGAAATAATAACCGCATCCCTTGCGGCCGCAGCGATAGTACACGGGGGCGACACCTACGGTCGTTCCGTCGAGCGCGGTGTAGACCGCGGCCGGCGCGGCCATTGCGGTTGTCGCCGTTGGCGCGAGAGCAAATGTCGCGACCCCAATCAACGAAGCGATCTTGAGTGCATTCTTCACGGCTTTACTCCATGCGACGACGCGCTACTCGAGGCGCCGTTAACGCACTGCCAGTGTACCGGGCTCCGAACAAGCGCGACCTTGGTATTAACACATTGGTCTGAAGCGCGGTCGAAGAACACACCAACCTCGCGAAAAAGCCAAATCGACCGGCGTCTGCGTTCTCGACCGTCACTCCATCGCTGGCGCGATCTCTTTGACGCCGGCGACGTTATCGCCGAGCCATTGCGCGTTTTTCGCCGTCCCGTCAAAGATGGTGCTGGTCTTGAACAGCTCGTACCTGCCGTCGGTCGCGTAGGGGCGGCTTCGCTCGAGGAGTTCGGCCACCTGCGCCTTGTCCATGGGCTTGAATGTTTTCACCGCCTCGAACGCCTGGTCGAGATCGCGCTGGTTCTCCATGCCGGTGATCACGACAGAGGTCGGCAGGTTGAGCGAGTAATGCAGCATCTGAATGGGAGTAAGGGCCGCGTTGCTCTTCAGGATCACACTGTCGCCGAAGGTTTTCATGCCGAGCACCGCGATGCCGTTGGCGACGAGGTAGGGCATGACGAGATGCGCGAAGGAGCGGAAGTGCGCGTCCATGACGTTGAGCGGCAATTGGCAGGAATCGAAGTGGAAGCCGCGCTCCTCGGCGACATGGAGCATCTGCAGATGGATACGCGGGTCCTTGTGCCCGGTGAAGCCGATGTAGCGCAGCTTGCCGGCCTTCTTGGCTTCCGTAAAAGCTTCCATCGCGCCGCCTTCGGCGAACACGCGGTCGGGATCGTCGAAGCGCAGGATTTCATGGTGCTGCACGAGATCGATATGGTCGGTTCGCAAACGCTTCAGCGACGTATCGATCTGCTTGGCCGCTTCCTCCTTGGTGCGGCCGTCCATCTTGGACATCAGGAAGACCTTTGCGCGGTAGCCGCCCTGCGACAGTGCGGCGCCGACGCGCTCCTCGGAGCGTCCTTTGTTGTAGTCCCAACAATTGTCCATGAACGTGATGCCGCGATCGATGCCCGCGTGGACGAGATGGGTAGCTTCGGCGTCGCTGACCGCGCTTTTGCCGAGGTGGAAGCCGCCCATTCCGATGGCGGAGATCTTCTCGGCCGTACGCCCGAAGTGGCGATACAGCATTTCGCCGCGCCTCTCGCCCGGGTCGGTGACGAAGGGGAGGTTGGATGGATCGGCGATGCGCGTTTGTGGAAGAGCGGACGCGTTCACCGGCGTGTCCCCGACGGCGGCGTTTGCTGCGCTTCCACCGACGGCGGCGAGGCCGGCGCCGACTGCGGCGCCCTGGATGAAGTCGCGGCGTTCCATGTGCGTCTCCTGTGCTGGCGGGCCCGCCACGACCGGGCCCAGCGGGGCTCTCGACGTCTCGTGAGCGACGTCACGATGTCACTGTCTCTTTCCTGCGCGCGGCGAGGGAATCCGCCGCGTGCAGGATCCGAAGTGCCGCGCAGGCGGCCCCGTAGCCGTTGTCGATGTTGACGACCGTGAGCCCTGGCGAACAACTGGCAAGCAGGGCGTCGAGCGCGGCGCGGCCGCCCGTGGCGACACCATAGCCGACGGACGTCGGCACGGCGACGATCGCGCCTGCGACAAGGCCGCCGAGCACGCTCGGCAACGCCGCATCCATGCCGGCCGCCACAATGACGACGGGATGCGATCTAATCTCATCGAGACGGCGCGTCAGCCGCCACAATCCCGCGACTCCGACATCGGCGATCAGCGTTCCGTCTTCGCCGTGGTAGGCCAGCGTGCGCAAGGCCTCGCGAGCGACCGGGACGTCGGAGGTGCCGGCGCAGACGACGGCAACGCGTCCGGCTTCGGCCACTGGGCGGGCGACGCCGAACACCGCCGTCCTCGACGCGGCGCAATATGCGAGGCGACCACGATGACGCGGCGCCAGAGCCCCAAACTTGTCGGGATCGAGGCGGGTCAGAAAGAGGGCGGGGACGCCGCGCTCTGCCGCGGATGCCAGGATCGCGTCGACCTGCGCGACGGACTTGCCCGCAGCGAAGACCGCCTCCTCGAGACCGATCCGCTCTTCTCGCGCGAGGTCGAGCACGAACTCGTCGGTCGCGCTCACGGCAAGGCGCTCGTGTTCGAAGACTGATCGCCTCGGAGAAACGCACTGCCATTCCGATAGGATGCGAAACCGACTTCGCGTCCGACGAGGGCGGGCGGCGCCATCGCGGCGATCTCCCACGCAAGGGTGTCGTTATCGCGCAACGCGGCGAGGCTTGCCGGATCGAGCTCCACGACGATGCCGGTGGCCCGCACACGGCAGCGCACCGCCCGACCGACGGTCGCGGCTCGGGCCGACGCAAGCCGGCGACTGACGAGTGTCTCGACCTCGTGAACGAAGTGGAGCGTTTCGGATTCGATGCGGATGCCGGTCTCGATCCGGCTCGACAGGCAGGGCGCAGCCGGCAACTCAGCAATGGTAGCGAGGCCGAGATCACGCGCCAGCGCCCGGACGGCCGATTTGCCCATGCCGACTTCGACATAAGGGTGGCGGACACCGTGGTCGCGGGCCGCCTCGAGGCCGGGCCGATATTCGCCGAGGTCGTCGAGGTTGGCGCCGGAGAGGATTTGCCGGCCGGTGACCCTCGCAATGGCCCCATAGAGGTTGGTTTTGCAGAAGAAACAGCGGTTGACCGGGTTGGCGCGGTAGCTCGGGTCGGCGAACTCGCCGGCCTCGATCACGCGCAGCGTCCAGCCGTCTGCCGCGGCTCCTGCTTCGACGCGCCTCGTCGCTTCGGCCGGCACAGCCGGCGAAACGGCATGAACGGCGAGCATGACATCGCCGCCCAGGGTGCGATGCGCGGCACTCGCAAGCGTCATGCTGTCGACGCCGCCACTCACGGCCACCGCGATCGGCGACATGTCCGCGAGCAGCGCGGAGAGCTTTTCCAGAGTTTCGCTCATGCCTCGCCATCGCTTTTCAGCGCCAATCGTTCCGCCTCGCGCCGCAGCGCCGCGCGCGCCGCGTGTGTTTCGTGCGCCAGGGCGTCATCGGCTTCGGCCTTCGCCGTGCGGCCGCCTGGGCGCTCGACCGTCTTGACCCGCACCGGCCGACCCCGCACATCCACCGTGACCGATGAGCGGGGGAGCGCGGCGCCGGAAACAACGTGGAAGCGAAGCCCGATCGTGGTGGTCTCGCGGAAGCAGGCTGCGACGGCCTCGGCGCACGCTTCGGCGCGGGCGAGCGCGCGGACATGCGTCATCATACGCCCCTTCTTGCCGAAGACGGGCATCTGGACGACGTCGAACACATCCGGATGCTCCCGCAGCCGGTCGAGGCCCATCGCCAGATCCTCCGCCGACTGGTCGTCGACCTCGAACTCGATGACGGCGAGCTCGCGATGCGCCGCGGTCGGGCACGGCGCGGCCGCCGCCTCGTCGAAGACCAGCACGCGGAGGCAATTACTGATGCCGGGCAGGTTTCTCGTGCCGAAACCGATACCCGAGCGACCGAGCATGCGGGGCTGCGTCGGCATCGTCGATCCCGCGCCGCACAGATGGCGCAGGATCGCGGCGCCTGTCGGCGTGATCCGCTCGCCGCCGATCCCATCGTCGATCGTCGCCATTCCCCGCAGGAGCAGCGCCGTCGCCGGCGCTGGGACCGGCAGCAAACCATGCGCCGTTCGCACGCGACCGGATCCGAGCGGCAGCGGACCGACGCCCCACGTCGCCGCGCCGAGTTTGGCGATGAGAAAGGCGGCCGCGACGATGTCGGCGATCGAGTCCCATGCGCCGACCTCGTGGAAGGCGACGTCGTCGATCGGAATGCCGTGCACCTCAGCCTCCGCGGCAGCGAGGTGCGCGAAGATCGCGACGGCGTTGTCCCTCACGTTGACATCGAGATCGGTCCGCAAAAGCTCGGCTTTGATCTGCGACCAGTGCCGGTGGGGATGGCCGGCGCCACCATGGGCATGCTCGCCAACGTGGGCATGCCCGTCCGCCGTCGGCTTCGCCGGACTGCCGCGAAGCTGCACGCGGAACCGCTGACCCTGCAAGACACCGTCGTTGTGCGCCACCACTTGGCAGGAGACGGGGGCGGCGGCCGACACGGCCGCGAGGACGTCTGCCGCGAACTGCGGGAAAGCATCGAGAACGGCCGCCGCGAACATGTCGCCGGCGACCCCGCCGACCGCATCGAGCTGGATATGCATGGATGTCGAGGACAGCCCTTATGATGATGACGTAAAAAACAGCGCACCTTGCAACATCGCAAAGCCGACGCCACGCGAATGAAACGCACGGTCCCGGCGAGGGCTGCCCGTTCAAAGTGTCACACGCAAGGGTGCCCCGGGCGCCTCTGAGGCTTCATTCGTCGAGGCGGAGCGACGAGCACCACAGGGTCGTCGACTATCGAACCATTGCTGGTGAGCAGCGAGTCGTTACAGTCAGGCTCGATGGTGCCCGGCTATCGTGGCGCATGACGAAAGCACGATGTCGATGACGCTTGGTCTCCTCCAACGCCTGTCAGCTTGGGCGGGGCGAGCTTTGCCTCTCGCGGCGACGATTGTGGCCGCCGCGCTCCTCGCGCCTCTGCCGGCCCGGGCGATCGACTACCTCAACGTGACGGTCCAACCCGACCGTGCCGTTCCCTCGGCTTGCCTGTCGTTCTCGACGCCCTTGCCTCGGGGGCGTACCCAGGCTCTGGCGCCTTTCGTGGCGATCGAGCCGCGCCTCGACCACTCGCTCGAGGCGCGCGGCAAGGACCTCTGCGTCGGCGGCCTGCAGCATGGTCAGAGCTACAGCGTGCGGCTCAAGGCCGGCCTGCCGGGCAGTGACGGGACGAAGCTCGCCAAGGATGTTTCAGTCGCCGTGCAGGTGCCGGACCGTGATCCCCAGGTCTCGTTCGACAAGGGCAAGACGCTGCTCCCGCTCACCAAGGGCGTCGGACTGCCTCTCAAGAGCGTGAACGTCGCCACGGCGCACATCGCGCTGTACCGCTTCAACGATCGCGCCCTCGTCGACCGCTTGTCCGAAGATTGGTTCGGGCAGGCCATCAGTGCCTACAACCTCGATCAGATCGCCGACCGCGCGACAAAGCTGTTCGAAGGCTCGCTCGACATCGCCGTCGTCCGCAATCGGCAAGTGTCGACGACGATCCCGATCGAGGAGCTGATCAAGACGCTCCAGCCCGGCATCTACGTCGTTGCCGCCACGAGCGATGCGAGCAAGAACGATCGCGAGACTGAGAAGGCGACGCAATGGTTCAGCGTTTCGGATATCGGCGTCACGACGGTCAAGACGGATGCCGGCATGCTCGTCGTCGCGCGCTCGCTGC
>CAXTFG010000109.1:0-2990 GCA_964243415.1 uncultured Beijerinckiaceae bacterium
TTCACGGCGAGGTTGAGAATCGCGCTCTCGAGCTGGTTGGCATCGACCTTCGTGTACCAAAGACCGCCGCCGAGCACCGTTTCCACCTGGACCGTCTCGCCGATCGTGCGACGCAAGAGCTCGGACAAGCCGGGGAGTACCTTGTTGAGGTGGAGGACCTCGGGGGCGAGCGGCTGGCGGCGCGCGAACGAAAGCAGGCGATGGGTGAGGTTCGTGGCGCGCTCCGCGCCGTCGAGCGCCATGGCGATGTAGCTGCGCAGCTTGGCTTCACCCTGGTCGACGCGGCGGCTCATCATGTTCAAGCTGCCGATGATGATGGCCAGCATGTTGTTGAAATCGTGGGCCAACCCCCCGGTGAGTTGCCCGACCGCCTCCATTTTCTGCGCTTGCCTGAGTTGGTCCTCCAACTTCTCCCGCCGTTCTGCGGCCGCGGCGAGTTCGCGAATGGCGACTTCTCTTTCATCGCCGAGGGCAATCAATCGCCGGACCCGAGCGCGCGCGTCGTTCAGAACAAATCCGGCAGCGCCGATCGCGGCGAGGATGGCGACGAAAATGGACAGTTCCGCGAGCTCGCTGGCGATCCTTGCGCTTTCCTCTCTTTCGGTGATGCGTCGATCGAGCACGCTGCGGAGGTCCGCAACAAGCGAGCGGGCCTGCTCCATCAGGTGGAGCCCCTCGTCCGTATCGACCACGGCCAGAGCCGCCGTTTGATCGCCGGACTTCTTGAGGTCGATCGTGCGCTTCAGCTCCGCCATCTTCCGATTGGTGGTTGAAATGAGTTGGCTGAGAAGACCCAGAGCGGTCGGCTCGCCTTTCAGTGCCGCCTCTAGCGCTCGGTAACGCGGCTCCAGATCATGCGCCGCGAGAAGATAGGGAGCGAAATAAGCTGGCTCGCCCTTGAGCAGGAATCCGCGCTGGCCCGTTTCGGCGTCCTGCAGCGTCGAAAAAAGGTCGAGCACGTCGCTTCGCGCCGTCATGGTTGCGGCGATCGAGCGAATGTCGTCCTCCTGTCGGGAGACGAGGAGCGCCGTCACGATGGCGACGGCGAACAACAGCGCGAACGCGCAGGTGAGGGGCACGAGCGCACGGGCGGTTGTCTTCGAGGCAAAGAATGTCACGCGCTTGTCGATAGAGCAGCGGACTAGTCGCCTCAAGGGGATGATGTTCGATGGCCCCATGGTCGCCGTCGTCTCTTGGACAGGCGTCGACCGGGCAGGTGGTTGGACCGGCGGTGATGGAGTGAGACGTGCAGGCCGATTTACGATTCGAAGCTGGACACCGATCAAGAGCGAAAACGATTGATCGGGTAAGGCCTGGCTCGCTATGTCGCTGCGGCGCGAAAGAACGCGCCGAGGGGCGATCCATCCAAAAGGAAGCGGCGGCACGATATGGCTTCACCCAATGGTCCTCTCCGCGTCGGCATCGGTGGACCTGTCGGGTCAGGCAAGACGGCGCTGATGGAACAGATCTGCAAGCGCTTCCGCGCGTCATATGATCTCGCCGCCATCACGAACGACATCTACACGAAGGAGGACGCGCGCATCTTGACCGAAGCCGGGGCGCTCGAAGCCGAGCGCATCATGGGCGTCGAGACCGGCGGCTGCCCGCATACGGCCATCCGCGAAGACGCTTCGATGAACCTGGCGGCGATCGCGACGATGCGGCGGAAGTTCCCGGCGCTGGATCTCGTGCTGATCGAATCGGGAGGTGACAATCTCGCCGCGACGTTCTCGCCGGAGTTGGCCGACCTGACGATCTATGTCATCGACGTGTCGGGCGGCGAGAAGATCCCGCGCAAAGGCGGTCCGGGTATCACCCGCTCCGACCTCCTCGTCATCAACAAGATGGATCTGGCGCCCCACGTCGGCGCCTCGCTCGACGTCATGGAGCGCGATACACGGCGCATGCGCGGTCAAAAGCCGTACGTCTTCACCAATATGCGTGACGGCACGGGCGTCGGCGACATCCTCGACTTCATCGAGAGCGCAGGCGGACTGGGCTGCTCACGAGCGAAACAAGCGTGAGTACTGCGTTTCGTGGCGCATCGCGGCGAGGTCGGAGCGCCAAGCGCAGGTGCCGAGATCTTCCAGGCCGGCAGTCTCTGCCCAACCGGCGAGTCTTCCAATCGTGGGAAGGAAGTGGGCGATGCTCCGTTGCCCTTCGCTTTGGCCGATCACGCCGAGTCTGAGGGCGGCCGAGATGAGGTTGGCGATCGTGGCGAGCGCAGAAGCTTCGAGCGTCGCGCGCAAGGGCACGTGATGGGCCGCCGCCGCCAGCCCGAGCGCGACGGGATAGGCGATGTCGCCGTCCTCGAGCGCGTCCCGTAGACGCTCCAATAATGGTGTCGGCCAAGCCGCGAGGACGGCGGCGAGAAAGGCGTTGCCTTGCGCGCTCGTTTCCAGACGACGTTCGGCGGACGGCGCCAGCGCCAGCGCCAGTTCGTTGACGGGCAACACGCACGCCGGGTCGCGCCACGTGGCAGCGAGAAGCACCGCGTCGGCGCGCATCGCCCCCTGATGCAGGAGGTCGTCCAGCCATGAACGGAGGTCGGTCGCTTCACGGATGTCGCCGGCGTCGACGGCCCACTCCAGTCCATGCGAAAAGGCGAAGCTGCCGACCGGAAAACTCGGAGACAGCCAAGCAAACAGCTTGAGCGCCGGTGCCTCGATCTGCCCGCCACCGGCCGTCGAATCCTCCACCGTCATCTCCTCTATCGTCGAGCCCCTCTTCGGCACGTCCTTCACCGCCGGTCCTTAACCGCTTTCACCGCCAAGCCCGCGGCACCTCGATACCATCCACGCACGCGAGGAGCACCTCGACAGTCGCTCGAAGCCGCTCGGGCGACCGGGCCAGCAAGCGGGCGAACGCGATGCCGTCGCGCTGGCTCGCACCGGTTTCGACGTGAAGCTCGGCGTCGGCGTGCTCGGCGAGCTTGGCCGCTTTCCGCAAGCGATCCAGGTCCGCCAGTTCCGGCGGCACGATCATCAGCA
>CAXTFG010000109.1:3000-10907 GCA_964243415.1 uncultured Beijerinckiaceae bacterium
GCCAACTCTCGCGCAACGAGCCGCTCGGGTTTGTCTCGCCGCTTGCTCGGCGTCCGAAAACGACGATGTCGGCCGCGACCAAGGTCGCGCCCGCGGCGAGAGTGACGTCGCATCGACGCTTCAGCCGGGCGCCCCCGAAGAGGATGGTCTCCTGCGGTAGCCAGGTCAGGCGGGTGCCGGCGTCAAGGTGGAGGCACGTGGTCACGGAAGCGGTCGCGCCGTCGGACCCATACGCCTTTTCGGCGGCGACGCTTCCGAGAACGACCTCAGCTCGTTCGCCCAACCACACGTCGATCGACAGCGAGTCGCCGGCGACGATGCCGCCGCCCGTATTGACGATCGTTCCCTCGCACACTCGTGGGCGCACGTGCCGCAAACGGAGGCTCCCACTCTCGCGGAGGGTCTGCAACCACGTGCGGCCGCCCGCTTCGGCGTAGGTGGCGCGAAGGGCAGAGATGCTGGGCATGCCTTCCCATAACAGGCGCTGAGCGAATTCGCGCGCTCCAGCCCGGCGGTAAGGAGCGTCCCGTCTGATCGAAAACCCTCTCGGAACCTTGCTGGCAATCTCGTCTTTCTGATTGTCGAGAGCGAGGAATGGATCGATGACGCTGATGATCGTGAGGAGTGATGAGAACGCATCGCGCAAGGACGGGGAAGTGACCCTTGCTGCCGGCGCCAGCATGTCGATGCGGCTTTGGCGTAACGAGGAGCCCCATGACAAGCAATCGCATCGGAGCCCTTACGAGACCTTGGGATTCGTGGTCTCGGGTCGTGCCGAACTGACCCTCGAAGGCCAGACCGGGACGCTGAAGGCAGGGGATTCCTGGCTCGTCCCCGCGAATGCCGAGCATACCTACCGTGTCCTTGAGGCCTTCACCGCCGTCGAATGTACGGCTCCGCCTCAGAAGCGGCCGAAGGAGTTCGCCGACTGAGGCGATTGACCTCGAGCGTCGGCGACTTTTGTCGCTGCCTCGTTGTGCGACACGCTACAGGGCGGCTTCGACTGCCGCTGCCAGTTCGAGCAGGCTTCGATCCTGACCACCGCGCGCCAGGAGCATGAGGCCTGCAGGTCGTACCAGGTTCGGCATCGGCAGCGAAATTCCGGTTAGGTCGAAGAAGTTCGCCATCGCCGTGTTGCGCAGCACCAGAGCATTTGTGCGCGAAAAGGCCTCTTCGTCGTTGAGCAGCGGGGCTGTCAGAGGAGCGCTCGTTGCAATGGTCGGGAGCGCGAGCACGTCGACCGGCGCGAGCCGGAGGTCGAAGGCAGCGATCAGGTCCGCGCGCCTCCGCATCAGCCGAATGTAGGCGGCCGCCGAGATGTCGCGTCCTTTGACAATGCGGCTGTAAACGTTGGGATCGATGTGCGGTCGCGCTGTGTGGAGCCGGTCGGCGTGGACGGCCGCCGCCTCGATATTCGCGATCTGACAGACTGCCGTTGCCTCGGCCAGCGCGGCGAGAAGATCCTCGATCGGGTGATCGACGACGAGGGCGCCCGCTCGCGACAGCTTGCCGAGTGTGTTGTCGAAGGCTTCGGCGACAAGAGGCTCCGTGTCATCCAGCAAGCGGCCACGCGGCACGCCGATCCGGACTCCCAAGAGCGAACTCGGCCGAAGGGATCTCGGCTCCTCGCCGGCCATGATCGCGTCGGCGACGGCGCATTCGGCCACGGTTCGAGCGAGCGGCCCGATCGAGTCGAGCGAATAGGACAGCGGAAACGCGCCCCGCAAAGGCACGCGTCGCGCCGTCGGCTTGAACCCGACGGTACCGTTGAACGAAGCCGGAATGCGCACCGACCCGCCGGTATCGGAGCCGATGGAAATATCGCTGGTTCCGTTTCGCACGGTGACCCCGGCACCGGACGAGGAGCCACCCGGGATACGGGCGGGGTCGGCGGCATTGCCGGGCGTGCCGTAATGCGGGTTTAGACCCAAGCCCGAGAACGCGAACTCTGACATGTTCGTTTTGCCGATGATCACCGCCCCGGCGCGCCGCAGGCGGCCGACAACCGCGGCATCGCTCGGAGCCGGAGCGTTTTCCCGCAGCAGCGCCGATCCGGCTGTCGTGGTCTCCCCCGCAACGTCGAAGAGATCCTTGATCGAGATGACGGTTCCGTCGAGCGGGCTGAGCAAGATCCCGGCCTTGCGCCGGCCATCCGCCGCATCGGCAGCAGCGCGCGCCGCTGTATGGTAGACGCGGAGGAAAATCGCGGGATCGCCGGCTTCAATCCGCGACAGGCGCTCTTCGACGATCTCTCGGATGCTCATAAAGGCCTCATTTCGACCCGGACGGCTGAAGGACGTTCGCCGCGGCCGGCGGTTGTGCAACAATCATGGCACCTTCGGCACCGGAAATGAGGTCATCGGTACCCTGGCGGCGCACGAACCGCCGCGTAGATCCATTCCCGACCGTGACACGCCCGATCGAGCAGAGGCATCGAACTTGCAGCACCACTACGGTCCGACGTGCGGGCACGCGACATCGCCTGAACTTGGAGAAACTCTTGTCCGTAAGACTGCTCGGTTTGGCCGCCGCCGTACTCGCCCTGACCTCGTCCATCGCGGGCGCGGAAGGCACCCTGCGCATCGGAATGACGGCGTCGGACATCCCGCTCACCACCGGACAGACCGACAACGGCGGAGAAGGCCAGCGCTTCATCGGCTACACGCTTTATGACTCATTGATCGAGTGGGACCTTTCCTCCGCCGACAAGCCGTCTGTGCTGACGCCCGGTTTGGCAGTGAGTTGGAGTGTCGACGCTGCGGACAAGACGAAATGGACGTTCAAGCTGCGGCCGGGCGTCAAATTTCACGACGGCAGCGCCTTTGACGCCGATGCCGTTGTCTGGAATTTCGATAAGCTCCTGAAGACCGATGCACCGCAATTCGATCCGCGCCAGTCGGCGCAAGGCAAGACGCGGATTCCGTCGGTGGCGAGCTATCGCGCTGTCGATCCGATGACGCTTGAGATCACGACCAAATCGCCGGACGCCACGCTCCCCTATCAGATTGCCTGGATCCTGATGTCGTCGCCGGCTAACTGGGCGGCGAAGGGCAAGAATTGGGGCACCGTCGCCCAGCACCCGTCGGGCACGGGTCCCTGGAAGCTCGAGAGCGGCTTCAAGCCGCGCGAACGCGCCGAACTTACGCCCAATAAGGCGTTTTGGGACACCAAGCGCGTGCCTCATCTCGACAAAATGGTGCTTATCCCGCTTCCCGAGCCGAACGCCCGCGTCGCGGCCTTGCGCTCGGGCGAGGTAGACTGGATCGAAGCGCCGGCGCCCGACGCTGTGCCCTCTCTCAAGGCCGCCGGTTTCAACATCGTGACGAACGTCTATCCACATAACTGGACGTGGCACTTCTCGCGGCTCCCGGGCTCGCCCTGGAACGATGAGCGCGTCCGCAAGGCGGCGAACCTCGCCATCGACCGAGATGCGATGAAAGAGCTGCTCGGCGGCCTCATGGTGCCGGCGACTGGATTCTTCCCGCCCGGCCACCAATGGTTTGGCCACCCCACCTTTCAAGTCAAGTATGATGTCGATGGTGCGAAGAAGCTGATGGCGGAGGCCGGCTACGGCCCGGCCAAGCGCATCAAGACCAGGGTGATCATCTCGCCATCGGGATCGGGCCAGATGCTTCCGCTGCCGATGAACGAGTTCCTGCAGCAGAGCCTTGCCGAGATTGGAATCGACGTCGACTACGAGATCGCCGACTGGAACACTGTCATCAACATCTGGCGCGCCGGCGCCAAGGATCCGAGCGCCAAGGGGGCGTCGGCGATCAACTATTCCTACTTCATCCAGGACCCGTTTAACGGCTTCATCCGCCATCTCCAGTGCAATCTGGCGCCGCCCGCCGGGACGAATTGGGGCTATTATTGCGACAAAGACATGGACGCGATGTTCCAGCAGGTTCGCAACAGCTTCGACCCGGCGGAACAGACCAAGATCCTGCAGAAGGTCCATGAGAAGTACGTCAACGACGCCCTTTTCCTAATGGTGGCGCATGACGTTAACGCGCGCGCCATGAGCAAGAAGGTGCACGGCTTCATAGAAGCGCAGAACTGGTTTCAGGACTTCTCTCCGATCACCGTGTCGACGAACGTGGGCCAGTAAACGATATGCAGAGCGCGCGCGATCACGGATTCGCGCGGCGGCGGTCGGAGTTGCGATGCTCGCCTATGCCCTGAAACGCATCGTTCACGTCATTCCGGTCGCGCTCGGCGTCAGCGTGGTTTGCTTTCTCCTCATTCACATCGCACCGGGTGATCCGCTCGCCGCGATCCTGCCACCCGACGCATCCGCCGAGACCCAAACGCAGGTGCGAGCGCTCTACGGACTGGATCGTGCTCTGCCCATCCAGTACGGCCTGTGGCTCCTGCGCGCGCTCCGTGGCGACCTCGGCCAATCCATCGCGACCGGCCGTCCGGTGACCGGCGAGATCGCCGGCGCGGCGGTCAATAGCTTCATCCTGGCGGGCGCCGCGACGCTCATCGGCTTCACTGCCGGGTGCGGCCTCGGCTTTCTAGCCGGGCTGCGGCGCGGGACGTGGGTCGATCGGCTGTGCTCCGGCATCGCGATGCTCGGTGTCAGCGTGCCCCACTATTGGCTCGGCCTCGTTCTGGTGATCGTTTTTTCTGTCACTCTCAACTGGCTGCCCGCGACGGGCGGCGGCTCGGGCGGCATCTCGCTGAGCTGGGACTATCTCCGGTATTTGGTGCTCCCTGCCATTACCTTGTCCGTCATCCCGACCGGGATCATCGCCCGCACGATCCGATCGCTCGTCGCTGACGTGCTCGGCCAGGACTTCGTCGTGGCGCTCGCGGCCAAGGGCCTGCTGCGCGCTCAGGTGCTGCGACACGTGGTGCGCAACGTCGCGCCAACGGCGCTCGCCGTCATGGGCCTCCAACTCGGCTACCTTCTCGGCGGCTCTATCCTGATCGAGACCGTGTTCTCGTGGCCGGGGACTGGTTTCCTTCTCAACACGGCGATCTTCACCCGCGACCTGCCTTTGCTTCAGGGTACGATTCTCGTGCTCGCCATGGTTTTTGTGCTCCTGAATCTCGTCGTCGACGTGCTCCAGGGCGCGATCGATCCACGCATCCAGAGGAGCTGAGGGCCGTGACCGCGATCACCCTCGCGCCGCCGGCCGCAGACGTCGCGCGCTCGCCGGGTTACTGGCGCGGCGTCGCCGGCCGGGTCGCGCGCGACCCAGTTGCGGTTGCGGCGCTCGCCGCCATCGTCCTGCTGGTGCTCATGGCGCTTCTGGCACCGGAACTCGCGCCGAACGACCCCAACAGGGGAAGCATGATCCGGCGGCTGAAGCCGCTCGGCACGCCGGGTTTCCCGCTCGGTACCGACGAACTCGGGCGGGACATGCTGTCACGACTCATCTACGGCGCCCGCTTGTCGCTGCTGATGGGCGTCGTCCCGGTTCCGGTCGCCTTCGTCGTCGGGGGCGCCATCGGAGTGGTGGCGGGCTATGCGGGCGGGCGGATCAACACGCTGATCATGCGCACTGTCGACGTCTTCTATGCGTTTCCCTCCGTGCTGCTCGCAGTGGCGCTGTCTGGCACACTCGGCTCTGGGCTCGGCAACGCGCTCTTCTCGTTGACCGTCGTCTTCGTGCCGCAGATCGCCCGGGTCGCCGAGAGCGTGACGACCCAGGTCCGCAAGCTCGACTACGTCGATGCTGCGCGCGCGAGCGGCGCGGGGCCGCTCACCATCGTGGTCAAGCAGGTTCTCGGCAACGTGCTCGGGCCGGTCTTCGTCTTCGCCACAAGCCTGGTGTCCGTCTCGATGATCCTGGCCTCGGGCCTGTCGTTCCTCGGCCTCGGCGTACGGCCGCCGGATGCCGAATGGGGCCTGATGCTGAACACGCTGCGCACCGCAATCTACGTGCGCCCACTTGTGGCGGCCCTGCCGGGCGTGATGATCCTCATCACCTCCGTCTCGTTCAACCTCTTCTCCGACGGTCTTCGCGGCGCGATGGACGTGCGCACGTGAGCGCCTTTGGAGCGGCGCAGGACAGGGGTGGCCCGGCGCAGCCTCTCCTCACCGTGCGCGGTTTGCTCAAGCACTTTCCCGTGAAAGGCCGTACGCTTTTCTCTCCCAAGCGCCGGGTACACGCGGTCGACGGCATCGACTTCGACGTGTTGAAGGGCGAAACTCTCGGCGTGGTCGGCGAGTCCGGTTGCGGCAAGTCCACCACGGCCCGCCTGCTGGTCCGCCTGATCGAGCCCGACGCGGGGGAGGTCCTGTTCGACGGCGAGAACGTCGGCGGCACACTGCCGCTGAACAGCTTCCGCCGCCAGGTCCAGATGGTGTTCCAAGATAGCTATGCCTCGCTCAACCCGCGTTTAACGATCGAGGACTCGATCGGCTTCGGGCCGCGCGTTCACGGCCTCTCGGCGAGGGTGTGCCTTGCCGGCGCCCACGACCTGCTCCACCGCGTCGGCCTCGAACCGGCCCGCTCCGCCGGCCGCTACCCCCACGAGCTGTCCGGCGGGCAGCGCCAACGCGTCAACATCGCGCGCGCCCTCGCCATGGAGCCGCGCCTGGTCATCCTCGACGAGGCAGTGTCGGCGCTCGACAAGTCCGTCGGCGCGCAAGTGCTGAACCTCCTGCTCGACCTCAAGCGCGATTTCGGCCTGACCTACATCTTCATCTCGCATGACCTGAACGTGGTCCGCTTCATCGCCGATCGCGTGATGGTCATGTATCTCGGCCGGGTCGCCGAGCTGGGAGGCCGGGAGGCCGTTTTCGATGCGCCGCACCACCCCTATTCCTCGGCCTTGATCGCCTCGACGCCCAAGGCCGATCCCGCCGACCGCAGGGACGAGCCGCCGTTGGCCGGCGACCCGCCGAACCCGATCGATCCGCCGTCCGGCTGTCGGTTCAACCCGCGCTGTGCTTATGCCGAACCCGTGTGCCGGGAGACCGAACCGCCGCTCTTCCCGGTGTCGCCAACGCACGCCGCCGCTTGCCTCATGGCCGTGCCCGCCTCGGGCCACAGCCGCGCTCCCGCGCCGGCAAGGCATGCCGTCGTCGCCGGCGCAGCGGCATGACGGTCAGCCCTGCCGTCGAACTTCGTGATCTGAGCGTCACGTTCGTTGGCGCGCGGAAGACCGTGCCGGCCGTCAACGGCGTGAACCTCGATGTTGCCCCGGGCGAGGTCGTGGCGCTGCTCGGCGAGTCTGGCTCTGGCAAGAGCGTGACTTTGCGCTCGCTGTTGCGCCTTCATCCGCCGAGCGCGCGGGTCGGTGGAACGGTGCGCGTCGCCGGGACGGACGTCATGGCGCTGGCGCCACGCGCACTGGCTGACTTTCGCGGACGCGCCGTCTCGATGATCTTCCAAGAACCCCGCCTCGCCCTCGATCCCGTCTACACGCTCGGGGATCAGATCGCCGAGACGGTGCGCCGCCACGAAGGCGCAAGTCGCGCGGAAGCGCGCGCCCGCGCCCTGATGCTGTTCGAGAAGGTCCGTATCCCGTCGGCGTCGCGGCGCCTCGATACGTATCCTCACGAGATGTCGGGCGGCATGCTCCAGCGCGCGATGATCGCGATGGCGCTGGCCTGCCGGCCCAAGCTGCTGCTCGCCGACGAGCCGACCACCGCGCTCGACGCGACCGTCCAGATCCAGATCCTGCTGCTCGTCCGCGAGCTGCAGCGCGAGTACGGCCTCTCGGTGATCTTCGTCACACACGATATCGGCGTCGCGGCCGAGGTCGCCGATCGCGTTGCCGTGATGTATGCCGGGCGGATCGTCGAGGAGGGCGCGGTGGCGGATGTCATCCGCGCACCACAGCACCCGTATACGCGAGGTCTGCTCGCGGCCCGCGTCGAGTACGCGGGCGGGCGCGACCGGCTCATCACGATCCCGGGTGCCCCGCCGGATTTGGCCGACCTGCCG
>CAXTFG010000110.1:0-10881 GCA_964243415.1 uncultured Beijerinckiaceae bacterium
CCGGCGGCCAGTTCACCACGCCCTGCTCGGCTGGCATGAAGGCGAGGACGCGCACAGCCTGATCCCGGTACGCGTCGAGGTAGGGCGTCGCGTAGCCGAGACCAAGAACCGAGTGGCCATAGCAGGTATCGAAGCGGCTCCGCACTGCCCGGCCTACGAGCCGGCGCGTCATGTCGCCGAGCGGCGTGGCGTAAAAGGTGCGCAAATCCACGACGTCGAGGGCCATGCCAGTAATGTGGCATGTCGGGCGGCGTCGCGCATCCCCCGTGGGCGAGGGCAGCGCCTGGGGCACTCCGGGCTCCCGCCGGCGTCCCGGAGCGTGGTCCGATCCTTCGATTTCCCGCGCACGCTCGACGCCGTCGCCCGGCCAGCGACGCCTCGATACAATCCAACACAACCCCGACCAGCCTTGCTGCACCGGGCGCAGCGGTGAAAGCGAGCCAAACCCAGCTGCGGCCGACATGGTCCGTCAAGACGTCCGCATCGCGCCCAGTGCAAGCTTCGGCACTGCGGGTCGCTGCCGGTATATCGATCAAACGGGCAACCGATCGGCGCAAGCGATTGTTGTCATTCCAATCCGCGCCTCAGGAGCCCCCGGTTATGGCCGCCCGCGTCCACCAGTTCATGTGTCTCACCGACAATTACGGCGTGCTCGTGCACGACCCCGAGACGCGGCGCACGGCCTCCATCGATGCACCGGAAGCGGCGCCGATCCTCCGGGCGCTGGACGAGCAGAAATGGACGCTGTCGGACATCCTGGTCACACATCACCACGCCGACCACACGCAAGGCATCGCCGAACTCAAGCGCGCCTACCCCGGGGCTCGGGTGGTCGGACCGGCGAAGGAAGCCGACAAGATCACGCGAACGGCGGGGATCGAGCGCCTCGACGGCGAGGTCGGCGAAGGCGATTTCGTAATGGTGGGCGTGTTGAAGGCGCAGGTGTTGGATACGCCGGGCCACACCAGCGGTCATGTGTCGTATTATTTCAAGCAACACGATTTGCTCTTTGCCGGCGACACGCTCTTCGCGCTCGGTTGCGGGCGTCCCATTGAGGAGCACCCGCGAGTGCTCTACCGGTCACTGCTGAAGCTGGCCCGGCTACCCGGTTCGGTGCAGGTCTACTGCGGCCATGAATACACGCTCGCCAACGCGAAATTCGCGCTGTCCGTTGACGGGGGCAATGAGCTGCTTAACGAGCGCGCAAAAGAGATCGAGCGGCGACGGTCGGCCGAAGAGCTCACCTTGCCGACCACGATCTCCCTGGAGCGCGCGACCAACCCGTTTCTTCGGGCCGAGGAGACGGAAGTCAAAGCCGCGGTCGGAATGGCCGGCGCCGACGGGGTCGAGGTCTTCGCCGAGCTGCGCGACCGCAAGAATCGCAGCTGAACCGGGCTGGCCGCCGCCGACCTGTCTAACGGCTTTTTAAGGCGGCGCGTCTAACGTTGCGAAAGACAACCGCACCGCCGACGCCGCCACGGAGAAGACTTGGTCCACCTCTCGCACGACCTCGGCGGTAGGGCGGTGATCGATCCACTCTTTTCCGTCGAGCCCGATTTGGACAGCAACTCGACCGAGATCGTCTATGACTGGGATCTTCAGTCCGACGAGATCGCCTGGAGTTCGAACTACGGCCACGTCACGGGCCTGCCGTTGCTCGCCGCTGTCGAGACCGGCCTTGGTTACGCCGAGCACCTGGCATCCGAAAGCCCGTCGTCGCGCTACGAAGTCGTCATGGCCCCCGGCGGTTGCGACCTCGGCGGCGGCGTGCCGTTCACCACGGTTTACGGCCTCGTTGCGGCCAAGCGTTCGAAAGCGCCGCCCGTCTGGGTCGAGGACAGCGGACGCTGGTTCGCCGACGCGAACAATCGACCTTGCCGCGTGCACGGCGTCATCCGCATCATCACCGAACGTTACGAAGCCGAGCGCTTGCGTGTGGTTGCGGCGCAGCGCGATCCGATCACGGGAACCTACAAGCGTGCGCATTTCATCGAGCATATCACGCGCCAGCTAAGCCTGACGGCCCGCAAGACCTCGACCTTCGCGGTGTTACTGCTCAGCGTCGAGCAGCCAGATCAGACCGAGATGCCCGACGACCAGAAGATGCTCATGGCGGCGAGCCGGCTCCGCCCGCAGATGCGGTCGAACGAGGTTCTTTCCCGCTATGCCTCGAGCAAGTTCGCGGCGCTCCTCGATGGGTGCTCCGAGGATCTGGCCTCCGCCGCGGCCGAACGTTTCATTGATGCGATCGGTAGCACCGCCCCGGGCGAGGCACGGCTCACGGTGCATATCGGCATCGTCATTGCGCCCTGCCACGGGCGCTCGCCGCAGGCTCTCCTCCAGTTCGCCGAAGAGGCTCTCGATTCTGCCCATCAATCGGCTCATCCCGGCTTCGCCGTCTATCGCCCGGAGATGACGCGCGCGCGCCTCCAGCCGGTTGCGGATGCCTCGGACGGCATTCTGTCCGCGCTCGCCGACAACCGCATTACACTCGCTCTGCAGCCCGTGGTCGACGCGCGGACCCGCAAGATCGCCTTTTTCGAAGCTCTGGTGCGCGTCAAGCGGCTCAATGGAACACTGAGCCTTCCCGACGCCCTTGTCCCGAGTGCCGAGAAGAACGGGCTCGTGCCCCTTGTCGACCGCCGTGTGATCGAGCTCGCCTTCGCGCTCCTGACAAGGGACCGCAAGCTCGTGCTCTCGATCAACGCGGCCGTGCCGAGCCTCATCGACCCGCAATGGCTCGAACAGCTGCGGACCGCCTGCCGTCGGCGACCCGACGCGGCGCGGCGCCTGACGATCGAGGTGACGGAAACCTGTGTCATCGCCGATCTCGAGGCGACGCGGTCGATTCTCGATGCGATCAAGCCGTTGGGCGTGAAGATCGCCATCGATGATTTCGGCTCCGGCCACTCTTCGTTCCGAAGCCTGCGCCAGCTGCCCATCGACTACTTGAAAATCGACGGTGCCTTCGCGCAGAATCTGGCATCGTCTCAGGACGACCGGTTCTTCATTCGCACCCTGATCGATCTCGCGCGCAACTTGCGAATTCCGACGGTCGCCGAATGGGTCGAGGACGAAGCGACGGCGCAGATCCTCGCGGACTGGGGAGTGACCTATTTGCAGGGTCACCTGTTTGGCAAAGCGGAGCTTGCGCCATTGCCGGCGACCCTGACCAAAGCGTCTCTCTGAAAACTCGGGCGATGGGGCCAGGGAAGGTGTTTCGCTCCTTCCATATCCGCGTGATGCCCTCCGCGAACAGAGTGTGCTCCTGGTGAGCCGCGTCTAGCTTTTCGAAGCGAGGGTCTCGACACGCCGCTGCAGCTCTTCGAGTTGCCGCCGCATGTCATCGAAGTCGGCGCGGCTCTGTGTGGGGGACCCGATCGCTGACCCGTTGTGCCCCGAGACGTCCTGAGCACCGGCATCTGACGTCGGCGCTTCAGGAGCGCTCGACGCCATGCCAGGCTCGGGCGGAATGGGAAACGGCGTGAAAAGCGACAAGGCTTGGCGGAACATCGCCATGTTCTGGCGCGTCCTCTCCTCCATCTGCGCGAACACGGGGAGTGCGGTGTTCTTCACTGCGTCGTTGCCGAAAATGGCGCCGAAGCCGCCTTTTTCCTTGGCGAGCTTGTCGAGCGAAAACTCGAGGTAACTCGGGACGAGCATTTGCATGCTGTCCCCGTAAAACCGGATCAATTGGCGCAGGAAGCTGATCGGCAGCAGGCTCTGGCCGTTCTTGCCCTCCTGCTCGAAAATGATTTGGGTCAGGACCGAGTGGGTGATGTCCTCATTGTTCTTGGCATCGTAGACGACGAAATCGTCCCCGCGCTTCACCATCTGCGCAAGGTCTTCCAGGGTGACGTAGGCGCTCGTGCCCGTGTTGTAGAGACGCCGATTGGCGTATTTCTTGATAGTGACCGGCGTCTTGTCGCTGCTCATCGGCAATCTCTTCGGGGTATGCTCAGCGTCTGCTCGGCACCGGCAGTCTTAAGCTCTTTTGCGACGCCGGAGAACCCGCTTGCGATGCAACAATCCTCCTTCTGAGGGAGGAGAGCTTGCCCTTTGACGCGTTGACCCGACATCGTGCTTGGCAAAGATGCCGCCCGGCCCACTAGGGCAGTGCCCGCTAGCGCGGTGGCGGCGCGAAGGAGAACGCAGGAATGTCCACCGATATCGTCATCGTTGCCGCCGGGCGCTCGGCCGTCGGGTCCTTCAACGGCGTTTTTGGCACGACTCCCGCACACGAACTCGGGGCCGCTGTCATCAAGAACGTGTTGGAACGGGCCAAGGTCGATGGGGCCGAGATTGATGAAGTGATCCTGGGACAGGTGCTGACGGCGGCGCAGGGGCAAAATCCCGCGCGCCAAGCCGCGATGGGCGCCGGAGTGCCCAAAGAGAAAACGGCTTGGAGCCTCAACCAGGTTTGCGGCTCGGGGCTCCGCGCCGTCGCGCTCGGCCAGCAGCAGATCGCCAATGGCGACGCCAAGATCATCGTCGCGGGCGGCCAGGAAAGCATGTCGCTCTCGCCGCATGCCAGCTACCTGCGCGCGGGCACGAAAATGGGCGACACCAAGTTCGTGGACACCATGATCAAGGACGGTCTCATGGATGCCTTTCAGGGCTACCACATGGGGACTACGGCCGAGAACATCGCCACGAAATGGCAGATTTCCCGCGAAGAGCAGGACAGGTTCGCGCTCGGCTCGCAGAACAAGGCGGAGGAGGCGCAGACTTCCGGCCGCTTCAAGGACGAGATCGTGCCGTTCACGGTGAAGGGCCGCAAGGGTGACATCGTCGTCGACGAGGACGAATACATCCGCAAGGGGGCCGTGCTCGACAATTTCGCCAAGCTGAAGCCGGCGTTCTCCAAGGACGGAACGATCACCGCCGGTAACGCCTCAGGGCTGAACGATGGCGCGGCGATCGTCGTCCTGATGAGCGCGCAGGAGGCGCAAAAGCGCGGGCTCGCCCCGCTCGCCCGGATTGCCTCGTGGGCGACCGCCGGCGTCGATCCCGCGATCATGGGCACCGGTCCGATCCCGGCCTCGCGCAAGGCGCTGGAGAAGGCCGGCTGGAAGGTCAAGGATCTCGACCTCATCGAGGCCAATGAGGCCTTCGCCGCGCAGGCTATCTCCGTCAACAAAGACATGGGCTGGGACACCGATCGCGTGAACGTGAACGGCGGCGCGATCGCCATCGGTCACCCCATCGGCGCTTCGGGGGCCCGTGTGCTCGTGACCTTGCTGCACGAGATGCAGCGTCGCGATGCGCACAAAGGTCTCGCGACGCTGTGCATCGGCGGCGGCATGGGGATCGCTCTGACCGTCGAACGTTGACAACCGAACGCTGGCCGCCGACCGGCGTTTTCGACCGGCGTCATGAAAGAGATGACGCCGGAGCTTAAAAGCGGATCGTAGAATCCGCTCATGTGAAACGGGGAGACGTTCATGTCACGTGTGGCTGTTGTAAGCGGCGGGTCACGAGGGATCGGCGCTGCAATCAGCAAAGCGCTGAAGGAGCACGGGTATCAGGTCGCCGCGACATACGCCGGAAACGACGAAGCGGCCCATCGCTTCCGGCATGAGACCGGCATCGCGGTGTTCAGGTGGGATGTCTCGGACTACGAAGCCTGCGCGGCCGGTCTTAAGAAGGTCGAGCAGGACTTCGGGCCTGTCGACATCCTCGTCAACAACGCGGGCATCACCAAGGATGCTCCCTTGCACAAGATGGCGCCGGACAAATGGTATGCTGTCATCAACACCAATCTGAACTCGCTTTTCAACATGACGCGACCCGTCATCGAAGGGATGCGTGATCGCGGTTGGGGCCGCATCATCAACATCTCGTCGATCAATGGGCAGAAAGGTCAGTTTGGGCAAACCAACTACGCCGCGGCAAAATCCGGCGACATCGGTTTCACCAAGGCATTGGCCCAGGAGAGCGCGAGCAAGGGCATCACCGTCAACATCATCGCGCCAGGTTATATCGCGACGGAAATGGTCATGGCAGTGCCGCCGGAGGTTTTGAAAACCAAGATTCTGCCGCACATCCCCGTCGGCCGCCTCGGCGAGCCGGAGGAGATCGCGCGATGCGTCGTGTTCCTGGCGTCCGAAGAGGCTGGCTTCATCACCGGGTCGACCATTTCCATCAATGGCGGCCAGCACATGCATTGAGTATTGAGGAGAGCGCTGTTGTCTTCGTGACGAGGGCGTTCTGGTGATCAAAGAGCGCGATGCCGGGAGATAGTCAGCTCTTTTGGCGAGTGCCACGGCGGCTTCAGCATTATGGAGCACCCCGGAAGGCGTAGGGCGAGACATTGCGCAATGTTTCGTCGATCTCCAGCGGCCGGAGAACCGGCGGTGCGGCACGTTGAGGACAGGCGACGCGATTGCATAGGCGGCAGCTGATGCCGATCGGCGTCACCTCGGGTGTCGCCAAGTCCAGACGACGCGCGTAGACCAATTTCTGAGCATATTTGATCTCGCAGCCGAGGGCGATCGCGAACCGCGGCGCGATCGTGCCGTGGGGATTGATGGCGCGTCGTACAGTCCGTGCGATGGAAAACCATTGGCTGCCGTCCTCCAGCTCGATGATCTGGGGAAGCACACGGCCGGGTTCCGAAAAGGTCGCGTGCACGCTCCACAAACCGCAGGTCCCGCCTGTTTGCGCGAACGGGAAGCGGGTCGCCGAGAACCGCTTCGAGACGTTGCCGGCGATGTCCACGCGAACGAGGAAGAACGGGATTCCGCGCGCCGTCGCACGGCCCATCGTGGTCAGCCGGTGGGCGACCTGTTCGTAGCTGGCTCCGAAACGCGCGGCGAGGACTTCAACGTCGTGTCCCGTCGCTTCAGCCGCCTCGCGGAAGCGCGTGTAGGGCATCATTACCGCCCCCGCGAAGTAGTTGGCGAGCGATACCCGGAGCAAACGTCGTGCGGTGTCGTCGTCGGGCTCCAGGCGCGCGCAGATCGCGTTGACCAGTTGGCCATGTTCGCTGATCGCGAGCTGATATCCGACCTGGAAGGTGCGCCCCGGCTGATCCATAAGTTCGGAAATCAACAGCTGGCGTCGGTGCAGGTCGTACTGACGAAGCCGTTCGCCCATGACGTCAACGGGAAGCAGCCTGACGCGGATGCCGTGGCGGCTTCGCAGCCGCTCCGCCATAAGGTGGAACTGGTCCGGACCTTCGAGCGCCAAGTCCGAGGCGAAGGTTTCGGCGAGGTCGTCGAGTTCGGCGAAGTGATTTCGGCTGTCGTGCAGAATGGCCCTGACCCGCTCGACCGGGTCGTCGCCGACTGCCCGATCCGCCATCTGCACGTTCGCCAAAAGGCTGGCCTGACTGGTCTCGCGGGCGGACACGTAGGCGCGGTAGAGCCGTTGCATCGCGCTGATCAGCGATGGCGCATATTCGGCGGCGTCGTGCAGTTCCGGCCGAGCGATGGGCGCATCACGGAATAGCGGGTCCGCCAAAACCTGCTCGAGATCCGCGACCGCCGCATCCGCGACATCTTCCATGAACTCGCGCGGGTCGATTCCATAAACATCGGTCAAGCGCACCAGCACCGGCACCGTGATCGGCCGTTGGTTGCGCTCCATCAAGTTCAGGTAACTCGGCGAGAGAGCCAGTTCGTCCGCCATCCGGGCTTGGGTCAGACCTCGTTCGCGGCGAAGTCGCCTTAGTCGCGGTCCAGCAAGAATTTTTCGACATAGAAGCTGCGAGGGCAGGGCCATGTAAATTCTTTACTGCTTTACAGGACCGCAAGTAAAGTTCCCACAGGCTGACGCGATTTCGTCCAGCGCCTGCTTGCCAATCCTTCGCCCGTGATGATTTTAGCGGCTGGATGCGACGTGTCGGACGTCGTCGTAAGATAAGATCAGCCGTGCACGCGCGACCTTCGCCGTCTGCAGGCTCACGGGGGAGCGCGATGTTGTCTTACGACCGCACCATCATGCAGTTGGAACAACTCATCGAGAAGAAGCAGGGAGCGTGGTCGGGTATCGATCCCGAATCGGTCGCTCGCATGCGCCTGCAGAACCGCTTCAACACCGGTCTCGACATCGCCCGTTACACCGCCGGCCTGATACGCCGCGACATGGCCGCCTACGACGCCGATCCCGGCAAATACACGCAGTCGCTTGGCTGCTGGCACGGGTTCGTCGCCCAGCAGAAGATGATCTCGATCAAGAAGCATTTCGGCTCGACGGAGCGCTGCTACATCTACCTGTCAGGGTGGATGGTCGCCGGCATGCGCTCGCAGTTCGGCCCGCTGCCCGACCAATCCATGCACGAGAAGACATCCGTGCCGGCCCTCGTCGAAGAGATTTATACCTTTCTGCGCCAGGCGGATCAGCGCGAACTCGGCAACCTGTTCCGCGAGGTCGACAGCGCCCGTGAGGCCGGCGACACGGCGCGGCAAGGGAAGGTCCAGGCCGCGATCGACACCTTTCAGACGCACGTGGTGCCGATCATCGCCGACATCGATGCCGGATTCGGCAATGCCGAGGCGACCTATCTGCTCGCAAAGAAGATGATCGAGGCAGGCGCGGGAGCGCTCCAGATCGAAAACCAAGTCTCGGACGAGAAGCAGTGCGGCCACCAGGACGGCAAGGTTACGGTCCCGCACGAAGACTTCCTCGCCAAGATCCGCGCCTGCCGCTACGCTTTCCTCGAACTCGGCGTTGAGGACGGCGTCATCGTCACAAGGACGGATTCCCTCGGCGCCGGCCTGACGAAACAGATCGCATTCACCAGAGAGCCAGGGGATCTCGGCGACCGCTACAACTCCTTCCTCGATTGCGACGAGGTCACGGCGGACACCACCCGCAACGGCGATGTCCTCATCAATCGCGACGGCAAGCTCCTGCGCCCGAAGCGGCTGCCGAGCAACCTCTATCAGTTCCGACCCGGCACCGGCGCGGACCGTTGCGTGCTGGACTGCATCGCCTCGCTGCAGAACGGCGCCGACCTCCTCTGGATCGAGACGGAGAAGCCGCATGTCGAGCAGGTCGCGAGCATGGTCGATCGCATCCGCGAGGTCGTGCCCCACGCCAAGCTCGTCTACAATAACTCGCCGTCGTTCAACTGGACCCTGAACTTTCGCCAGCAGGTCTTCGATGCCTGGGACCAGGACGGCAAGGACGTCAGCGCCTATAACCGCTCGGGTCTGATGAGCGCCTTCTACGATGAGACCGCTCTGGCGAAGGAGGCCGACGAGCGCATTCGAACATTCCAGGCCGATGCGGCGAAGCGGGCCGGCGTGTTTCATCACCTTATCACGCTGCCGACCTATCACACGGCCGCCCTCTCCACCGACGCCCTGTCCAGGGAATACTTCGGCACCGAAGCCATGCTGGGCTATGTTCGCAACGTCCAGCGCAAGGAGATCCGAGAAGGCATCGCCTGCGTGCGCCACCAAAACATGGCTGGCTCCGACATCGGCGACGACCACAAGGAGTATTTCGCGGGCGACGCGGCCCTCAAGGCCGGCGGCGCGCACAACACAATGAACCAGTTCGCATCGGGCGACGAGCCGGCGCCGTCGGGTCGAGCGGACAACACCGCACCGGCCGCGATCGCCGCGGAATAGGTTGCTCTCTGCCGTCTTACGGTCAGTTCCGGTGTTCGCACCGGGGCTGACCGTGGCGGTATCAGTCGCGGCTCAACCGAATGTCGACCTCGCGGTCGACGTAGCGCCACTCTTCGCTGCTGCGCAGCGCGCCGAGCATGTCGTTGAAGGCGCCGTCGTGCTCCGGGGCGAACTCGAACCACGTCAGAAAATCGAAGGGTTCGCCGAGGTCGCGGCTGTGATGAAGGCGCCGGGCCACCGCGGGCAGGTAAGCCATGCCGACGCTGATGTGCTTGGACTTCTCTTCGAAGATCGCGCGCCGCTCGTCCTGCGCCAGGGCCCACCAGGCTTCGGATTTGCGGATCGGGATCAGCGCGGCGGATAACGAGCCGGAACGGCGCAACCCTTCCTGCACGGCGCCGAGGGCGTCGACTTCCGGCCGATTGGTGTAACGCAGATTGCTGACCATGCCGCGCAAACGCCAGTCTCCGCCACCTGTCGTCAGCGCGTCGGGCCCTTCGATGACGCCGAGGCGCTCCGCCGAAGGCAGGCCGTCGCCCACCACCGCGGTGATGCTGGCGATCTTCCAAGCTCCCGACGCTCCGGCCACGAAGGCGACGGGAAGGGGCTGCGCCATCTGCTGGCCTCTGTGCTTCGCTCGAACGCGAGCGATATCGCCTGACCGATGCCTACCGTCTTGATGGACGGTCTCGTCGCCAAGGCCTATGCCGCGTAACGGCATCATATCTATACGGCTTGGCACCATCGTAGGTTACGGCCCGCAAGGTCCCAGTCCGCCCTCGACGCAGGCGAGCATGTCGACGAAGCAGAGTATCGCGGATCTCCTTGTCGAGCAGATGGCCGAAGCGGGTGCCGTTTCGGCGCGCAAGATGTTTGGCGAGTATGCCATCTATTGCGACGGCATACTGGCGGCCCTGATTTGCGACGACCAGCTCTATGTCAAACAGACGCCGGCCGGTCGCGCGATGGTGGGAGGCGGCGTGGTCGAGGGCGCGCCCTACCCCGGCGCAAAACCCTGCTTCGTCATCGACGCGGAGCGGTGGGATGATCGGGACTGGCTGGCCACCCTGATCAGGGTCACGACGGCAGAGCTGCCGGTCGCCAAGAAGCGGCGTGCCAAGTCAAGGTAACCTTGCAAGCTCAAGGTCGAGACCTGGCCGCCTCGGTCCTCCCCGTCTCCGCCATTGACACTCCGGAGCAAAATCGCAGAGGGTCCGCCGCCTCAAAAGACACAGGCATCCAGCTCAGGACGTATGCGCAACTACCTCGATTTCGAAAAGCCGGTCGCCGACCTCGAAGC
>CAXTFG010000111.1:0-10552 GCA_964243415.1 uncultured Beijerinckiaceae bacterium
CGCTCGTTCAGGATCTTGTCGGGATAGTCGATCTTGCCGCAGCCGGCGCAAGCCAAGTTGCAACGAAACAACGGTTCCAGCATCAGCACCAGGGGATACCGCTTCGTACCTGAAAGTTCTTTTCGCGCGACGTACGATCCGACCGTCGCCATCTGAAGAACCGGAATACCCAAGACCAAACCCTCAATTTATTGCGACCTCGGCGTCGCTCGCGATCATCTCGCTAAGGTGCCGACCCGCTTTCTTTATTGAACCCGGACCTCGATTGAGACACTACGATCGACTTGGCCCGGAACTTCTTTTTTCTTGCCGCGCCGAGGCAGGGATGACATTGACAAAGCTAAAAGACAAGGCTGTGAGCCGGTTTCAGTTAGCAAGTCCGCGACCTGCCGCATCAGGGCCACATGGAATGTGTTCAACCGGCTGGCCGGCGATACGATCCATGCTTGAAGCGGAACGGTGCACGTAAGGGATGACGACTTCACACGAACCCGTTCCGCAAGCGTCCCTTGAGCCGATTTCCCATGGACCGATCACCAAAAGCGTCGTCGCCGTGGTTATGGGTTGCGCCCGGTTCAGCTATCTCGTCCTCGTTGTCGCAGCGCTCCTGACAATCGCCTGCGGATGGTATGCCGTCCAGCATCTCGAAATCAACACGAGTACCGACGACTTCATCGATGCCAAGGTCCCCTGGCGACAGGACGAGATCGCCTACAACAAGGCCTTTCCCGACCAGGACAATCAGATCATCGTTGTGATCGACGGGATCACGCCGGAGCGGGCACAAGAGGCCGCGGAGGCGCTCGATGCGAGGCTGCAAGGCCATCCGGACCTCTTCAAGACCGTTGTGCAGCCCAACGGGGGCTCTTTCTTTGCCAAGAACGGCCTGCTGTTCCAGTCGCAGGATGAGGTGAAGAAGGCCATGGGCGGCCTCCAGAAGGCTCAGCCGGTTCTTTCCATCATCTCGTCGGATCAGTCTTTGCGCGGCGTCTTCGACGCGTTCCAGTTCATCACGCGAGGCGTGTTCGCAAACCAGGCCACGTTCGATCAGTTCAAAGAGCCGATCACGGCGATGAACGGCGCGTTGCAGAACATCCTCGCCGGCAAGCCGGCCTTCTTCTCGTGGCAGAACCTGCTTGCGAATGGCGAGAAGCCGACAGCGCAGCAACTCCGCAAATTCATCCAGATTACCCCTATTCTCGACTACGCGGCCCTCGAACCCGGCGCCAAGCCGATCGGCTTCGTCCAGCAAGCGGTCAAGGACCTCAACCTTGATCGTGGCACCGGCGCCCGCGTGCGTATCACCGGTCAGGTGCCGATCTCCGATTCGGAGTTCGCGACCGTTGCCGACGGCTTCGGACTGAACGGGCTGATCACGGCGATCGTCGTCATCGGCATCATCTATTCCGCCCTCAAATCCATCAAGATCGTCGCGGCCGTGTTCGTGACGGTCGTCGCCGGTCTCGCGATCACTTTCGCGGCAGGTCTCGCTCTTGTCGGCGCTCTCAACCTGATCTCGATCGCTTTCGCCGTCCTCTTCGTCGGGATCGGCGTCGATTTCGGCATCCAGTTCAGCGTTCGGTACAAGGCGGAGCGTTACGACCATCCCGACTTCATGGACGCGCTTGCAATCGGAGCCGCCAAGGTCGGTCGCCCTCTCGCGCTTGCCGCGATCGCGACGACCGCCGGCTTCTACGCCTTTCTGCCGACGGCTTACCGCGGCGTATCCGAACTCGGGGAAATCGCCGGGACCGGCATGCTGATCGCCTTCACGTGTTCGATCACAATCCTTCCCGCGCTTCTCGCCGTCATCCGCCCAGCGGCTGAGCGCGAGCCGGTCGGCTATAAGTTCCTGGCGCCGGTCGACGACTTCATCGAACGGCACCGCTACATCATCATCTTTGGCACGCTCGCGGTGGCCATCGCGGGAATGCCGTTGCTCCGCAATCTGCACTTCGATTTCAACCCGCTCAATCTCGACGATCAGAGCACCGAATCGATCTTGACCCTGAAGGATCTCATGAAGGATCCGAACACGGACACGCAGGTAATCACCGTGCTCGAGCCGAACCTGGCGACAGCCGACGCGACCGCAGACAAGCTGCGCAAGCTGCCGAACGTCGCCCGGGTGACGACGCTCTCCGATCTGGTCCCGGCGGAACAGGATGCGAAGCTCGCCATCATTCAGGGCGCGAAACGGAGCCTCGGGCCTGCCCTCGACCCGAGCCGCGCCATTGATCCCTCGAGCGATGACGAAGACGTCGAATCGATGAAGCGAACGAGCGAGGCTTTCAAGAACGCGTCGGGCGGTCAGACCGGTGACGGAGCGGAGGCCGCCAAGCGGTTCGCCTCGCTCGCCGACCAACTCGCCGAATCGAAGCCGGAGGTTCGCCAGCGCGCACGCGACTCCCTGATCCCGCCGCTGAAGACCACGGTCCAGTCACTACGCGACACGCTCGATGCGTCGCACGTGACGATCGACAGCATACCGGATGGTTTGAAGCGGCTCTACCTGAGCAAGACCGGTCAAGCCCGCGTCGAAGCTGCGCCGACCGGCGATCCGGACAACAACGACAACATGGTGAGTTTCGCCGACGCGGTGAAAACGGTCGCGCCGCATGCGACGGGACAGCCGGTCTCGATCCAATCGGCCGGAAAGACTGTCAAGACGGCCTTCCTCCAAGCTGGCGCGATCGCGATCGGCTCGATCTTCATCATTCTGTGGATCGTGTTGAAGCGGGTCGGCGACGTCCTCCTCACGCTCGTGCCGCTCTTGCTCGCCGCAGTCGTCACGCTGGAGATCACTGTCCTCATCGACATGCCGCTCAATTTCGCCAACATTATCGCGCTGCCGTTGCTGCTCGGCCTCGGTGTCGCCTTCAAGATCTATTTCGTGATGGCGTGGCGCGCGGGCACGAAGAAGTTGCTGCAATCGAGCCTGACGCGTGCCGTCTTCTGGAGCGCACTGACCACGGCGACTGCCTTTGGCAGCTTGTGGGCCTCCAAACATCCCGGAACTTCGAGCATGGGCAAGCTGATGGCGCTTTCGCTCGTCTGCACGCTCGCCGCCGCGATCCTGTTTCAGCCCGCTTTGATGGGGCCGCCGCGCAAGACCGAGATCCGATAGCCCCTCTCGCTTCGACCACAAATCATCGGATGCGATGACGTCGGGGGCAGATCAGTCTCGGACTGCGGCGATCGGAGAGTTGCCGGTGGGCAATCATTTCGTCGACACCGTGCTGGTGCGCGGAGAGGATAGGGCGCCTTTCCTGCGGGATCACGACGACCGGCCGTTGTCCTATGCCGACATGCGCCGCCGCGTTCGTCGGATGGCCGGCGCGCTGACGAGCCTCGGAGTCGAGCCCGGCGATCGCGTCGCCGCTCAGATCGAGAAGTCGCCCGAGGGCTTGATCCTGTATCTCGGTGCCGTGATGGCCGGCGCGGCCTTTCTCCCGCTCAACACCGGGTACACGACGGCCGAACTCGCCTACTTTTTGGGTGACGCTCAGCCGAAGGTCGTCGTTTGTGACCCTACCAAGGCCGCTGCGATCGCGACGGTATCGTCGGCTCGCATCGAAACTCTTGACGCGTCGGGGCGAGGCAGCCTCGCCGACAAGGCGGAGGCGAGCGAAGCGTCCTTTCCGCCGGCCGTCAGAGCAGCCTCAGACCTCGCCGCCATCATCTACACTTCGGGCACAACGGGTCGCGCGAAAGGCGCGATGATCACGCATGGCAACCTCGTTTCCAACGCCGACGCGCTCGCCGACCTTTGGCGGTTCAGCGCCGCCGACCGTCTGCTGCACGCGCTGCCGATCTATCATACGCACGGGCTCTTCACGGCGTTGAATACCGCGCTCGCTGCCGGCGCGAGCCTGATCTTCCTGCGCAGGTTCGACGTGGCCGACGTGGTCCGCCTGATGCCCGGAGCCACCGCGATGATGGGAGTCCCGACGTTCTACACGCGGCTGCTCGACTACCCCGAGTTCACCTTGGAGATGGCGCGACACATGCGGCTCTTTACGTCCGGGTCGGCCCCACTGCTCGAGGCGACGCATCGACGCTTCGCCGAGCGCTGCGGCCACCAGATCCTCGAACGCTACGGCATGACCGAAACCAACATGACCGCCTCAAACCCCTACGATGGCGAGAGGCGGCCCGGTACCGTGGGCTTCGCCCTTCCGGACGTCTCGATTCGCATCGTCGACGAGGCGAGTGGGGAGGCCGTCGGTTCGCGAGAGGTGGGCACTATCGAGGTGAGCGGCCCCAATGTCTTCGCGGGCTATTGGCGCAACCCTGAAAGGACCGCCGCGGAGTTTCGTGCCGACGGCTACTTCATCACAGGCGATCTCGGCAGGTTCGACGAGGCCGGCTACCTCCACATTTCCGGACGGACCAAGGATCTCATCATCGCCGGAGGCTTGAATGTCTATCCGAAGGAAGTCGAGATCGCGCTCGACGCTTTCCCCGGCGTCGGCGAGGCGGCTGTGATTGGCGTGCCGCATCCCGATCTCGGCGAGGGCGTCACCGCGGTGGTCGTGCCGCAAGCGGGAGTTGAACTCGACGAAGCCGACCTGCTCGCCGCCCTGGATGGGAGACTCGCCAAGTTCAAGCAGCCCAAGCGCGTGCTGTTCGTCCGCGAACTGCCGCGAAACACGATGGGCAAGGTGCAGAAAAACATCCTTCGGGAAACGTACAACGACCTTTACGGAGCGGCCTGATGCGCGTCCTCGTTCTCGGCGCCGGCGGTATCGGCGGCTATTTCGGAGGCCGGCTGGTCCAAGCCGGCGCCGACGTCACGTTCCTTGTCCGTGAGGCCCGCGCTGCGCGGCTCCGCGCCGAGGGCCTCGTCATCGAGAGCCCGCTCGGCGATGCCACCATCGAGGTGAAGACTGCGACCGCGGCAGAGTCCGCCTACGATCTCGTCCTGCTGAGCTGTAAGGCCTTCGATCTCGAGGGCGCCATTGAGGTCGTCCGCCCTGGGATCGGACCCGTCACGAGCATCCTCCCGCTTCTCAACGGCCTCGCTCATATGGAGAGGCTTGATGCGGCGTTCGGAGGAGAATCGGTGCTGGGCGGTCTCGCCCTTGTCAGCGCCACGATGGCGCCGGACGGACGCATCCGGCATCTCGGCAAGATGCAGTCGATCACCGTCGGCGCACGTTCGGACGGGCAGCGGGCGCGATGCGATGCCGTCGAACGGCTTCTCGCGACGGCTTCCTTCGACTTGCGACGCAGCCCGGCGATCATGCAGGATCTTTGGGAAAAGTTCGCATTCATCACCGCGGCGGCAGGCATCACCTGCCTGATGCGCGCCAATGTCGGCGCCATCGTCGCCGCGGGTGACGGTGAACGGTTGACGCGGCAGATCCTTGGCGAGTGCGAAGCCGTCGCGGCTGCCGCCGGTTTCCCGATTGCCGAAACGGCTCAGGCTTGGGCGAGGCAGCTGCTCCTCCAGCCCGGCTCTGCTTTCACGACATCAATGCTGCGCGACGTGCAAAGCGGGGCGAAGATCGAGGCCGATCATCTCCAGGGCGATATGATCCGACGCGGCGACGCGCTCGGGGTCGACGTCGACCTCTTGCGTATCGCCTACTGTCACCTGCAAGCCTATCAGAACGGTCGCGGCGAAGCCTGACGCGCCACTCTCTGGCTTATGCAGCCTCTCTGCTTTCCATTGTCAGGCTTTCGGCGATCTTCGTCAGGTTCGCGTCCGTGCTCTTTTCTTCTTCGAGCGTTTCACCGAGCAGTTTAGCGGCATCGTCATGGCCGAGATGGGTCGCCCATGTCCGCAGCAGGCCATAGCGGGCGATCTCGTAATGCTCGACGGCCTGCGCGCAGCCGATGAGCACGGCGTCGGCGGCGGACGACGAGCCGAAATCTTCCAAATCTTCTTCCATTTCGGAGACGATGCCCTGCATCGCCTCGCAGGTCTTCGCACGCGCCGACTTGCCGATGATCTCGAAAACCTTTTCCAGCCGCTCGACCTGATGCGCGCTCGTTTCGGCATGCTGCTGAAAAGCTGTCTTGAGCTCGGGCGACTTCGCCGCCTTCGCGGATTTCTTGCAGGCTTTGACGGACTGCTTCTCGGCGTAGAAAACGTCCTTCAACGTCTCGTAGAACGCGTCGTGTAAATCTTTTTCCTTGGCCATGGCGATCCTCCGGTTACGCGCTGCTCAACACGCGGACATCGAAGGCGTTCTGACAGGTTCCGCGTTTCTTTCGCCGCACGAAAAAGCCCGGCACGGAGCCGGGCTTGCCGTCGTCGGAGCCAGAGGGCGGCTTAGTCGCTCTTCTTCTCGCGCGCCTTGAGCGCGGCGCCGAGAATATCGCCCAGCGAGGCACCGGAATCGGCTGAGCCGAACTGCGCAATCGCTTCCTTTTCGTCGGCGATTTCGAGCGCCTTGATCGAAACCGAGATCTTGCGACTCCGCTTGTCGAATTGCGTGATGCGCGCATCGACTTTCTCGCCGACCGCGAAACGGTCGGGGCGCTGGTCGTTACGGTCGCGGGCGAGTTCGTTACGTTTGATAAACGATACGAGATCCGAATTGGCGATCTTCACGTCGATGCCGCCGTCCTTCACGTCGATGATCTCGCACGTGATGACGCTGCCCTTGCGGAATTCGCCGGCAGTCGCGTCCTCGCTCGGGGTCGGAGCCGTCGCATCGGCGCCGAGCTGCTTCATGCCGAGCGAAATCCGCTCCTTCTCGGTATCGATGTCGAGGACGCGGGCGCGAACGACGTCGCCTTTCTTGAAGTCCTCGATGGCGATCTCGCCGGGACGGTTCGCGTCGATGTCGGACAGGTGAACCATGCCGTCGACATCGCCTTCGAGGCCGATGAACAGGCCGAATTCGGTCTTGTTTTTGACCTCGCCCTCGACATCGGAGCCGACCGGGAATTTCTCGGCGAAATGCTCCCAAGGATTGGAGAGCGTCTGCTTGAGGCCGAGCGAAATGCGGCGCTTTGAACTGTCGACTTCGAGAACCTGGACATCGACCTCCTGGCTCGTGGCGACGATCTTGCCGGGATGCACGTTCTTCTTGGTCCACGACATCTCGCTGACGTGGATCAAGCCCTCGATGCCCGGCTCGAGCTCGACGAACGCGCCGTAGTCGGTGATGTTCGTTACGCGGCCTTGGAAGCGGGCATTGATCGGATACTTGGCCTCGATGTTTTGCCACGGATCGTCGAGCAGCTGCTTCATGCCGAGCGAAATGCGGTGCGTGTCGTGGTTGATCTTGATGATCTTGACCCGCACCGTCTGCCCGATGTTCAACACTTCGGTCGGATGGTTCACACGACGCCACGCGATATCGGTGACGTGCAGCAAGCCGTCGATGCCGCCGAGGTCGACGAAGGCGCCGTAGTCGGTGATGTTCTTCACCGTTCCATCGATCACCTGACCTTCCTCGAGGTTGGCGACGATCTCGTGACGCTGCTCGGCGCGGCTCTCTTCGAGAACCGTGCGGCGCGAGACGACGATGTTGCCGCGGCGGCGGTCCATCTTGAGGATCTGGAAGGGCTGCGGAATGTTCATCAATGGCGTGACGTCGCGCACCGGGCGAATATCGACTTGCGAGCGCGGCAGGAACGCCACGGCGCCGTCGAGGTCGACGGTAAAGCCGCCTTTGACTTGGTTGAAAATGACGCCCTCGACCTTCTCCTGAGCTTCGAAGGCCTTCTCGAGCTTGACCCAGCTCTCTTCGCGCCGTGCCTTGTCACGCGAGATGACGGCTTCGCCAAGCGCGTTCTCGATGCGCTCGAGGTATACTTCGACCTCGTCGCCGACGTCGACGGGACCTTCGCGGCCCGGACCCTGAAACTCCTTGAGCGCGACCCGACCTTCGGTCTTCAGTCCGATGTCGATGACGGCGACATCCTTCTCGATGGCGACGACGCGGCCCTTGATGACCGTGCCTTCGAAGGCTTCGCTCTCGCCGTAGCTTTCATTCAACAGGGCGGCAAAATCGTCTCGCGAGGGCGAGTACGTCGAAACGTCTGACATTCGTTCTCCTGGATGGCCCTGTCGGGCGGCGCCGGCGGTTCGCGTGGACGGGAGCTTTGCGCCTGCCGGTGCTTCGTCGTTCGGGCGAAGCGACCTCGCCATCGACGCGAGGGCCGACGCATGGACGACAGGCGAAAGCTTGGATCAGCGCCCGATGTAGCAACGAAGGCTACATTGGGCAAGTGACCAGAGGCGGCCCGCTGTCGCCAGCCAATTCCGCCCTCGGCGGTGCCGCTCTTCAGATCTTGCTGAGAAGGGCGAGGCGATGCTCGACGGCGGGCAACTCGCGCTTGGCAAATGCGACCAGCGCCGGGTCGTCGCCATCCTGCGCGTACGTCTCGTAATCGGCTCGAAGCTGACTTAATGCGTCGACCTGCTTGAGCCAGAACGCGTCGATGAACTTGCGCCCCGACAACTTGGCCAAGTTCTCGAGCTCCTTCCGACCCAGAGGCGCCCGACCGTTAGCGGCCTGGCCCAGGCCGGCCGGGGCGTCGACCGCAACCGAACGGCCGGTGGTGACCGCATCGGCGGTCGGACCCGATTCGGCCAATTGCACCGCCCGGAACCCCTCGGCGAGCCGCGACGTCTCCGCAACCTCGCCCTGCGCGTAGTTGCGAACGTCAAGCTGTAGAGGACGCGCCAGCGCCAACTTGCTCGAACGCTCGAGAAAATCGAGGTTCGGTCTGATATTGGCGACGAAGGCGTCTGTGATCGGCGATGCGGCCAGTGTCGGCGACGCGATAGCAACGATCGTCAAGGCAGCGCCAACCAGGCTGCTTAAGTGCGAGAACTTCATGGCGCTAACCCCTCAGTAAGCACAGAGTTAATGCGCAGAACCGGGGTAAGTTCCTTTCAACCGCTCGAGCTCCGTCGCCGCGATCCACCCACTCAAGACGTAACGGCCGCGCCAGACCGCGCGGCCGTTACTTGGATTGTGCGGATCAGATCTTGCCGAGGAGGATCAGCCGACGCTGCGCTTTCGGCAATTCCCTAGTTGCGATTGACAGAAGAGCCGGGTCGTCGCCGTTCGCGATATACGATTGGTAATCGGCGATAACCTGCTTCAGCGCCTCGGCCTGCTTGTCCCTGTACTGGGAGTCGAACTCCTGTCCCGCAAGACCTTCGAGACTGTTGAGATCCTCCTGGCCCATCGCAAGTCGGCTGTCGGCCTGCGTGTCGACGGCCGCCGAGCGGCCGGTCTGCAGCGCGTCCTTCGCCGTATCGATGTACGCGTCGATGGCATTGGCGGCGAGCGTCTGCTCACGCGCTTCGTTGAAAGCAAAGTCGTGAACACGTGCGCCCTTCGAGTTGGTCAGGGCGAAGCGGCTCGAACGATCGAGGAAGTCGACGTTCTGCGTCACGTTCTCGAGAAATGCTTGGGTGGCAGGCGAAGCAGCGTACGCCGCGCCATTGAGCGAGACGAGCGAAACCGCAACCGTGATGACGGCTGCGCTGAACTTGGCGGTCTTCATGATGCTATCCCCTCAGAAAGCAAATGAAGAACAAGTCGCGGCAGTATTGGTTCCTTGTACCAGCTCCCGGTTGCGGCATTTGCACATCCCAAGCTCGTCCGACGCGTTTGCGCGTGACCGGATGAGCGCCTGAACTCATAGTAAGTCATGATCCAGTCGACCCGCATCAAGACGATCAATCAAGCCCCCGAAAAGGAAGGCGCGTCGTACGTTCTCTACTGGATGGGCTTGTCGCAGCGCGCGAAAGGCAATCCTGCGCTGGAATATGCAATCGACGAAGCCAACAAGCGCAAGCTACCGTTGCTCGTCTGCTACGGCATCGCCGAAGGCTTTCCGGAGGTCAACGCACGACACTGGGCCTTTCTTCTGGAAGGCATGGCGCAGATCGGTCCGGCGCTCCAGAAGCGCGGCATCGCCTTTGTTGCGCGACGAGAGCCGCCGGTGGCCACCGCGTTGCGCTATGCCGCCGATGCGGCGCTCGTCGTATGCGACCGCAACTATCTCAAGCCGATCCTCGCTTTCTATGCCGACTTCGCCAAACGCGCGCCCTGCCGAGTCGTGCAGGTCGAAGGCGACGTCGTGGTACCGGTTGAAACGGCCTCGCCCAAGCATGAGATCGCCGCCCGCACCTTGAGGCCAAAGATCAATCGTCTGATGCCCGACTATCTGGTGCCGCTGAAAGCGCGGATCGCGCGCCACCGCGCGACGAGTTTGAACGTCGAGAGCACGCTCGACCTGTCCGACATCCCTCGCCTCGTCGCCAGCCTGAAGGCGGACCAGAGCGTGAGGCCGGTGCGGCGCTTCAAGGGCGGAACGATCGAAGCCGAGAGGCGGCTCAAAGACTATCTGGCGAAATCGTTCGCGCATTACGCGACGGCGCGGGGCAAGCCGGAGGCGGGCTCGGCTTCGCACATGAGCCCCTATCTGCATTTCGGTCAGATCTCGCCGGTCGAGATCGCGCTCGCCGTGCAGGCGTCGAAGGGGGACGACGAAGACAAGGCGTCCTACCTCGAGGAGCTCGTGGTCCGGCGCGAACTCGCCGTGAACCACATCTTCTACGAGCCGCGCTACG
>CAXTFG010000112.1:0-10489 GCA_964243415.1 uncultured Beijerinckiaceae bacterium
TCTGCGTCGGGTCGCCGGTGATGATCATGCGCGAATTTTCGCCGAGCCGGGTCAGGAACATCTTCATCTGGGTCGACGCGGCGTTCTGCGCTTCGTCGAGCAGCACGCAAGCGTTGGCCAGCGTCCGCCCGCGCATGAAGGCGAGAGGGGCCACCTCGATCATGCCGGTCTGCATCCCGCGCTCGACGAGGCGCGGGTCCATGAAGTCGTTCAGGGCGTCGAAAATGGGCCGGAGATACGGGTCGACCTTATCGCGCAGGTCGCCGGGCAGAAAGCCCAACCGCTCGCCGGCCTCGACGGCCGGTCGCGACAGGATGAGCCGCTCGACGACGCCCTGCTCGAGCAGGGACACGGCATGGCCGACCGCGAGCCAGGTCTTGCCCGTGCCGGCCGGTCCCTCGGCGAAGACGAGCTCGTGACGCTTCAGCGCGCGCAGGTAGATGTTCTGCGCGGCATTGCGGGCCCGCACCGGGCCGCGCCGACGCGTCGCGATCTGATCGAACGGCATCCTGTCGGCCGCGGCATCGACGGCGCCGGACGGGAAGAGCATCCCCTGCAGCATGCCCTCCTGGATCGCGCCGTCGACGTCTCCCATCGTGATCGCCTGGCCGCCCTTGATCCGGTCGTAGAGGAGCTGCAGCACATGACGCGCCCGCTCGCAGGCATCGGGCGGACCCTTGATCGAAACCTGGTTGCCGAGCGCATGGGCGACGATCCCGAGCCCGCGCTCGATCTTGGCGATATTCTGGTCATATTGGCCGAAGAGAGCCGAGGCGAAGCGGTTGTCGGGGAACGTCAGCATGACTTCGCCGGGCGTCGTCGTCGACAGCCCCGTCCCGGCCAAGGCGGCGCTGCTCGTGCGGTTGGGCGCCCTCAAGCGACCAATCCGGCGCGCGCGGTTTGGCGCTGTTGGGGAACGGCGATGGTCCCAAACAGCGAGTTCGCGCCGCGCGCGGTGATCGCGACGGGAACGATCGTGCCGATGGAGTCGGCCGACCCGTCGACCTGGACCTGCTGCAGGTAGGGCGTCTTGCCCGTGAGTTGTCCGGGATGGCGGCCGCGCCGTTCGAGCAGGACGTCGAGCGTCAGCCCGACGGCGGCGGCGTTGAACGCTTGTCTCTGATCTTCCAGAAGGGTCTGCAATTCGGCCAATCTCTCCCGCATGACGCTCGCGTCGACCTGATCCGGCATGTCGGCGCCCGGCGTCCCGGGTCGCGGCGAATACCTGAACGAGAAGCTCGAGGCGAAGCCGACCTCGGCGATGAGGGCGAGCGTGGCGGCGAAATCGGCATCGGTCTCGCCGGGGAAGCCGACGATGAAATCCGACGACAAGGCGAGATCGGGCCGCGCGTCGCGGAGCTTGGTGACGAGGTCGACGTAGGCGCTCGCCGTATGCTTGCGGTTCATCGCCTTGAGGATGCGATCCGAGCCGGACTGCACCGGCAAGTGGAGGAACGGCATCAGCGCCGGCAGGTCGCGATGGGCGGCGATGAGGTCGTCGCCAAGGTCGTTGGGATGGCTCGTCGTGTAGCGGATGCGATCGAGCCCAGGGATGGTCGCCAGCCGGCGGCACAGGTCGGCGAGGGTCGAGGGCTTGCCGCGCGCCTCGCCGTGGTAGCCGTTGACGTTCTGGCCGAGCAGGGTGATCTCGCGTACCCCCGCATCGACCAGCGCCCGCGCCTCCGCCAGGATCGCTTCGACCGGCCGCGACAGCTCCGCGCCGCGCGTGTAGGGCACGACGCAGAAGGTGCAGAACTTGTCGCAACCCTCCTGGACGGTGAGGAAGGCAGCCGGGCCGCGGGCGGCGATCTGGCGGCGGCTCGGTTGAGGCAGCCGCGCGAACTTGTCGTCGAGCGCGAACTCGGTGTCGATCCGCCGCCCGGCCACGCCGGCGTCCGCGATGAGCTGCGGCAGGCGATGATACGATTGCGGCCCGACCACGACATCGACCGCCTTCTCGCGCCGAAGGATCTCGCCGCCTTCGGCCTGGGCGACGCATCCGGCGACGACCAGGGTGGTGGCGCGCCCGGAAGCCTTGCGCTCGTTCTTCAGAATCCGCAGCTTGCCGAGTTCGGAGTAGATCTTCTCGGTGGCGCGCTCGCGGATGTGACAGGTGTTGAGAATGACGAGGTCGGCGTCCTCGACCGTCGCCGTTTCCCGGTAACCGTCGCGCGCCAGGAGATCCGTCATGCGCTGGGCGTCGTAGACGTTCATCTGGCAGCCGTAGGACTTGACGTACACCCGTCGGCTGTCGTCGGCACGGAGCGCCGGTCCGCGGTCGTCGTCAGCCTGCATGCTCTCGATGGCTTGCGTCATCTATCCCGCTGTGGGCACGTCGCCCTTCGTCTTCACCGCCTGTTCTAGGCTGTTTTCGTCGTCAAGAGAACCGGCAGATCTCGTGCGAGTTCAACGAAGGCTGCGGCGAAGAATGTAGGCCGTCGCCGCTTCGCCATCGGCCTTGCGATAGTACGACTTGCGTTCGCCGACCCGCTCGAACCCGAAGCGGCGATACAGGGCGAGCGCCGCCGTGTTTTGTGCCTCGACTTCGAGGAACCAGGTCTTGGCCCGGGCGCGCTGGAGCTGCTCCATGTTGGCGCGAAGCAGTCGTCCGGCGATGCCGAGCCGATGTTTCTTCGGCCTGACCGCGACCGTGAGGATTTCGGCTTCGTCGGCGGCGACCCGGGACAGGATGAATCCCTGGAGGTCGCCGGCTTTGCCGAAAGCGCCGTCGGCGTAGGTCGACCGGGCGGTCAGCAGCGCTTCGAGATCGTCGACTGGCCAGGGAAAAGTGAAGCACTCGGCATGGATGGCGGCGGCCGTCTCGCTATGCTCGGCGCCGAGCCGGTCCACTGTCGGCGGAGGCTCCTTGGCGAAAGGCTTGAAAAGGCTCATGCCGGTTCCGGTGCCGCCAGCGGCATCGGCCTTGCGGCGACCTGCGGCTTGGCGTCCGGCGCCTTGAGATACAGCGGACGCGGCGGCGCGCTGGCCGGATCGGCGAGCAATCCCAGCCGCGCGACATATGCGATGTCGGGGGTGATCCGGTCGCCGACGATTTCGGCCACGAGGCCACGGTGCCATGCCTCGATGGCGAGGAGCGGAGCGCCGGACCCGGCAAGCCGGAGGGGTCCCTCGCCGATCGCGCGGATGGCGTCCTCCTTGGAGGCGAAGCGCGGCATCAATTGGATGGCGCCGTCGGCGCGGAACGCGGCGAAGTACACGTGGCCATGACGGGCGTCGACGGCGACGACGACAGTGCCGGACGCCTCGTCGAGGATCAGAGGTGCGGCCAGCGCGGCCAGCGTCGACACGCCCACGGCGGGGATCGAGCAGGCGAGCGCGATGGCGCGGGCCGCGGCGATGCCGACCCGCAGCCCGGTGAACGAGCCGGGTCCGACGGTGACGGCGATGCGGTCGAGCATCGAAAAGCCGCCATCGACCCGGCTGACAACCCGGTCGATCAGCGGGATCAACGCTTCTGCATGTCCGCGCTCCATCCCGAGAGTTTCCTCGGATTCCGCCGCCGTCGCTCCCTCGGTCAGCACGCATGCTGAGACCGCGGGCAGGGCGGTATCGATTGCCAGGATCTTCATCGCGGAGACTGTGACCGCTTTGCGCCTTGCGATCAATTCGTTGAGCGGCGGACGACGCAGGTCCGTCCCTGCGGCGACGCGCCCGAGAACTGTTGAAAAGCCGCATCCGTTGACGCCGGACGCAGGAGAGGCATGAGCGCCAACATGGACGAAGATCACAGAAAAGCCCGCGACGATTTCCACGAAGCCGTCAACATGACGCCGAAGCAGATGGAAGACTGGCTTGCGACCGAGCACAGTAAAGAGGTCGGTTGGGGCGAGGGCGAGTCGATCGGGCACAAGTCCGGTCGGCGCATCGTCGAGATCAAGCACAAGAAGCAGGCCGACCTGACCGAAGACGATTACGCGCACATGCGGAAGGTCGTGGGCTATGTCCACCGCCATATGGCGCAACGTCCGAGCGGCGACGTCACCGAGACCCGGTGGCGCTATTCGCTGATGAATTGGGGCCACGACCCGACGAAGTAGAGGTGCGGCCCGGTCTCGGGCGCGTGCGCCTCCGGCGGCGTCGAGGACGGCGACTCACCCGTCCATGCGGATAACGACTTTCCCGACGTGGCGGCCGCTTTCGAGATGCTCGAACGCCGATTTTGCGTCGGCGAAGTCCACCACTCGGTCGATGACGGGCCTGACACTCGCCATCTCGATCGCGCGGACCGCCTCTTCGAGAATCGGCCGGTCCCCGACGCCGATCGAGCGGACCGAGGCCGTGCTGCCGAACAGACTGAAATAGTCGATCCCGGAAGACTTTTTCGCACTCAGGAACCCGACCAGAACAACCTCGCCGCGGACGGCGACGGCCCGCAATGATTGCTCGATGGTGCCGGGGCCGCTCACCTCGACCACGCGGTCGACGCCGCGACCTCCCGTCAGCTCGCGCACGCGTTCGCCCCACTCGGCCGTTTCGGAATAGTTGATGACCTCGTCGGCGCCGAGCTGGCGGAGCTTCTCCGATTTGGCGGCGCTCGACGTGGTCGCGATCACGCGAGCCCCGAGCGCCTTGGCGAGCTGCAGGGCGACGATCGACACGCCGCCGGTGCCGAGCGTCAGCACGGTGTGCCCAGTCCGGATCGGCGTCACGCCGGCAAGCGCATTCCACGCCGTCGCTGCGGCACAAGGCAGGGTCGCGCCTTCCTCGTAGGAAAGGAAAGCGGGCAATGGGACCACGGCCTCCTGCGACACCACCTTGAATTCGGTGAGCCATCCGTCCTGGCCGCTGCCGTAGGCATCGGCGATCAGGGTGGACGGCATCCGGCCGCCGAACCAGCGCGGGTGAAAGGTGCCGATCACCCGATCGCCCGGCTTGTGGGCCTCGACACCTGCGCCGACCGCGACGACTTCGCATGCCGCGTCGCTACAGGGCACGAGGCCGGCCTTTGCGGGTTGGGGATAGGTCCCAAGCGGGATCGCGATATCGCGGTAATTGAGGGAGACAGCGCGCACGCGCAGGAGCAGCTCGCCGCGCTGGGTCTGCGGCATCTCCTCGTGGTGAAGGGAGAGATCGTCGAGACCGCCCAGAGCGTCGAATCGGTAAGAGCGCATGTCTTGTCCTTTGCATGGGAGGTCCGTCGGCTTCGGTTAGGGCGGCTCGCCCATAGAGTCGGCTCGAAGCTTCGGTCAGCGCTCCATATGATCGCCAGCTCGCGCGAGATAAGCGTGATCGTGTTTTCGTCAGTGCAAACGATGGATCGCTAATCGTGGATCGGCTCGTTAGCATGGCTGTCTTCGTCAAGGCGGTCGCGACCGGCTCCTTCGCGGCCACGGCGGATGCGCTCGGCATGTCGTCGCAAATGGTCGGCAAGCACGTCGCCTCCCTCGAAACACGCCTCGAGGCGCAACTTCTTCACAGGACGACGCGCCGGCAGAGCCTGACCACGATCGGACAGGCCTATTACGAACGGTGTCGCTCCATCCTGGCGGAGACCGAGGCAGCCGAGTCCCTGGTCCACGACCTCAGCACGACGCCGCGCGGCCGCCTTCGGGTCAACGCCCCCGTTACCTTCGGCGCATGCACTCTGGCGCCGCTCGTGACCCGCTATCTGCAGGCCCACCCCGAAGTCGAAGTCGAACTGACGCTGAGCGATCGCTACGTCGACGTGGTCGACGAGGGTTACGACGCCGTGATCCGTCTCGGCCCGTTGAAGGACTCGGGGCTGGCAGCGCGCCCGCTGGCCCCGCATCGTCTCGTCGCCTGCGCGTCACCGGCCTATCTGGCGCAGCACGGCGCGCCGACAGTACCGTCGGACCTCGCTCGCCACGAGTGTCTTGGCTTCGTCTATTCGTCCGGTTTCCCCTACGCCGAATGGCAGTTCGAGCGGGAGGGGCAGATTCACTCCGTTCAGGTCCATGGGCGCCTTCAGGTCAACGACGGCCGCGTCCTGCGGGCGGCCGCTCTCGACGGGCAGGGCATCATTCTTCAGGCCGAGCTCGATCTGCGGGACGACTTGGCCCACGGCAGGCTCGTCTTGGTCTTGCCGACTTACAAAGCGCCGAGCCGGCCGATGCATGTCCTCTTTTCCGCCAGTCGTCCCCAAACCCCGAAGCTGCGATTCTTCATCGACCTTCTCGTCGAAGCGCTTGCACCACAGCAGCCTCCGGCTCGCGGCTGAACGTCAGCCGAAGACCTCTTCGAAGAGCTCGCTCATCTGCTGCCACGAGCGACGGTCCGCGTTGGCGTTGTAACGGGCGAAATCGGGACGGCCGACCTTGTCCGCCTTCTGGTTGGTGAAGCTGTGCACGACACCGCCGTAGACCGTCATCTGCCAATCCACCCCGCCGTCGCGCAGCATGCTCTCGAACTCCCGGCGGTTCTCGGGCGTGATCGAGGGATCGTCCGCGCCGACCAGCGTCAGCACCTTGGCCTTGATCTGCCTGGCGTCCCCGGGCGAGGTCACCTTGAGTCCGCTGTGGAAGCCGACCGCCGCCTTGATGTCCGCCCCGCTCAAGGCCAGCTCGTAGGACATGGTGCCGCCGATGCAGAAGCCGATGGCGGCGACGCGCGTCGGATCCACCTCGGGGCGGCCGACTAGCGCGTCGAGCGCCTTGCCGGTGCGGGCGCGGACCCTGGCCGCCTCCGCGCGCATCGGGCCGATCAAGGGCAAGGCCTCGTCGAGCTTGTCATAGACCCGCTGCCCGCCGTGCAGATCGCAGGCCAGCGCCACGTAGCCGAGCTCCGAGGCGATCCGTTCCGCGCGATGCTTGGCGTGCTCGCCGAGGCCGAACACTTCGGGAAACACCAGCACGCCGGGCCGAGGCCCCGGAGCCGTTTCGTCCCAAGCGAGGTGACCGACCATGTCGAGGCCGTCCGCCTGATAGCGAATGCTGTCGGTTTTCATGAGCGCGTTTCCTTGTTCGACCAGAGGGCCAAACGCAGCGACGTCTTAGCTGAATCGGAGCTTAAGCGCGACGCCTCGCCCCAGCGACAAAGCGCTGACCAACTCTCGCCGCCCGACCGCATTCGTCGTGAGGTGCGCAACAGGTCGGACGCGCTCGAGGAGAAGCAAGATGGCGGACTACGCAACCCAGTATCGCGACGCGCTGAAGAGCACCCGCGCGCTTGAGGAACAAGGCCTTCAGCAGATGCAGCAGCAGGTCTCGAGCCTCGACCACTACCCGAAATACCAGACGGCGCTCCGCCAGCATATTCCCGTCACGGAGAAGCAGATCGGCCGTCTCGACACGGCGCTTGCCGGGGTCGACGAAGGTCGCTCCGGGCTTAAAGAGGCGGTGACCAAGGTCGCCGGAACCGTCGGCGCCGCTGTCCACGGCGCCGCGGGCGACGCGGTGTTAAAGAACCTCTTCGCCGGCTACGCCTTCCAGTATGATCAGATTGCCGCATATCGATCGCTGATCGTGATCGCCAAGGCGGCCGGCCAAGAGGGCTCGGTCAAGGCGTTCGAAATGACGATCACCGAAGAAAAGGAAGCCGCGGAGGCCATCGATGACATCATCGAGGATGTGACGAGCACGTATTTGCAGCTATCCAGGGCGGCTTGACGAGCGGGCGCCGGGACCGGTCCAGATGCTCGCTCCCGCCGCGCGACCTAGACCTGCTCGACGTTGGTGACTTCTGGCACGAAGTGCGAGAGCAGGTTCTGGATGCCATGCTTCAGGGTTGCCGTGGAGGACGGGCAGCCCTGACACGAACCCTTCATCGCGAGGTACACCGTGCCCTCGCGAAACCCGCGAAACTTGATGTCGCCGCCGTCGCCGGCCACCGCCGGGCGTACGCGCGTCTCGAGGAGGTCCTTGATCGTTTCGACGATCTCGAGATCGTCGTCGGCGAAGAACTCGTCTTGCTCCGCGCCATCGGCCTCCTGGCTCTCCGCCATGAGCGGTGCGCCCGAGGTAAAATGCTCCATGATCGTGCCCAGAACGGCCGGCTTCAGCATCTGCCAGTCGGTGCCGTCGGTTTTGGTCACCGAAATGAAATCAGAGCCGTAGAAGACCCCATCGACGCCCTCGATCTCGAACAGCGCGCCGGCAAGCGGCGAGCGCTGCGCCGCGGCGTGCGGGTCACGCACGTCGAGCGTTCCTGCGGGGAGCACGGTGCGGCCCGGAAGGAACTTCAGCGTCGCCGGATTCGGCGTTGTTTCGGTTTGGATGAACATGAATGTCGCCTGTCGCCGATGGTCGTGCGGGATGTCCGTCGTCATGTGATATGGGCGAACCCTGTTCGCGACACAAGCGTCGGCGCCATGCCTACGAAACCGCTTCGGTCGCCTACGCTCCGGTCGCAAATGCGTCCGGCGGCTGCATGCCAGATGGCGTCGACTGCCTCTCGTTCAGCGTTGTTATCGACCGCTGAGTCCCCAGGTGTCCTCGCTGTTTCACATCCACGTAGGTGATTCGCGGTCCGGTGATTCGGCACCTAGGGATCGTTCTTATGCTTATCGCGATGACGACTTTCACCTTCGACGAGCATCAGATCGGCGACATAAAGGTCATGCTGTTCTGGCGCGCGGCGCGCTCCTCGCCTTGAACACTTTACGAGCGCTGGCCGAAGTGGCGCGAGCGAGCGCGCAGACTGGCAGCGCGTCACGAAGCGGGAAGCACTCTCACGATGAAGTGGCGTCCGATGATCGCTGTCGTCATCCTGTCGGAGATTCCGACCGCGACCGTGTAGGACCCGGCCATGGTCGGGGTGCCGACGACCGTCCCCGTCGCGGCATCGACCTCCATGCCCGGCGGAGCACCCACGCCGTAACCGTCCCGGCTCGCGAAGTAGAGAGGCAGGGACGGCGGTGCGCGCTTCGCCGCTTTCGCCTTGTCGAGCTGAAGCGGAAGATCGCGGTCGGGCGGGCCGAAGCGAGCCTCTTCGCCGACGCGTGCGGCGTACACGGGTAATGGCCGGACACAACCGATCGGAAAGAGGAAGGCCAACGTTCCCACGAGTGCCAGGGCCACGCCGACGATGGCGCTCGCGTCACGCGGCGGCCGGGCCGGCTTCTGCCGAGGAGCCGCGGGCAGCGGCGGAAGAAAGCAAAGCATGGCGGGTCCGCAACGGTCTGACCCATCGATAGTCGTTGGGGCGCCGGTTGATGTCGAGGTCGGTTCGGCTTCTTCGACAGCGAAGCTTTGTCACAGCCGGATCGCGCGCTCCGACACGGACTTCTGGCGTTCAGGCCCGAGACCCGTCGATCAGGCGACTTTCTGCGCGGGGACGCCGATCATGCCCGTGTCGTAGGCCGGCGCGGCCGTTCCATCGGGCACGGCCTTGAGCGTGACCTTCCCGTCTTCGACGGTGGCGCTGACGGCAAGGTGCGCATCGCGCGCCACGAGCCCGGCATAGTAGGCCTGAATGCCGTGAGCGTCGACGCCGTTCTCCGGTGCGCCCGAGAGCAGATGCGGCGTCTGGCTCTGCAGCTTGGCGTTCGTGCCGGCGGCGGTCACGGTCAAGATCATATCGTTGTCGGCGCCCTCGATCGCGACGTCGATGACGCCGCCGCGCGGGATCGCTTGGCCGGCGATCAGCACGAGATTGAGGATGAGCTTCACCTTGTTCTTCGGCAGGAGCGCCCGAGTCGCGTTCCACACGAGTCTCGTGCGCTCGTCGGCGACGAGGCCGCGGGCGACGCTTTCGGCGTCCCCCGTATCGATGGAGGCGCCGGCCGAGCCCGCCGCGCCGAACGCGAGGCGGCAAAACTGCAACCTCGCGGACGCGGTGGCCGTGGATTTCTTGATGAGCTCCATCGCGAAGCCCCGCATGTCCGGATCCTTCTCCGATTCGAGGACCTCGAGGCCGTTGGCGATCGCGCCGACGGGGCTGATCACGTCGTGGCACACGCGCGAGCAGAGTAGGGCCGCGAGATCGAGCGGGTCGAGGGAGAAGGCCGTCATCGTCTCATCCATGGCAATCTGTGGTCGGGTCGGCTCGACCTCCGCCCGCAGCTAGAAGGGCGATTGGTTAACGCCGAGTTTACGCGGGACGCAGCGACTCACGGCCGCGTACTTAGCGCCAGGCGGAACGACCTGCAAAGGCCGGAAAGGTCGTAGGCGCCGCGCGCCAGCAGTTGGTACGATCCTGTTCTCTCCTCAGAACGGAACAGGTGAGCCATCCCAGGCGAAGAAGCCGCCGCTGTCGGTCGGCGACAGCCCGTCGATCACGCGCAGCAGGTGGCCGGCTGCGACCGCCGGGGTGAACAGCCCATTTGGCTCGACGTGGCCACGGAACGGTGCGCTGAGCGCGGTCGCGACGGTTCCCGGATGCAGGGCGGCGACGATCAGCTCCGGCCTCATGCGCTTCGTTTCGACCGCGAGGGTTCGCAAGAGCTGGTTCAGCGCCGCCTTGGACGCGCGATAGCCGTACCAACCGCCGAGCCTGTTGTCGCCGATGCTGCCGACTCGCGCCGAGATCACCGCGAACACGCTTCGCCCTTCGCGCGGCATCAGCGGCACCG
>CAXTFG010000113.1:0-10461 GCA_964243415.1 uncultured Beijerinckiaceae bacterium
GCCCTTCAAGCCGCAGAACATGTCAAACAACGCGGCGGTGACCGCGGATGGCGGCGAGATCGGCCGCGCGCAATGGCTGCAGGCCCGCGCCTGCGGCGTGCCGGCGAGCGTGCACATGAATCCCGTGCTGCTGAAGCCACAGAGCGGGACCGGATCGCAGGTCATCGTGCAGGGCAGGGTAGCGGGGCAGGCGGAGGCGCGGGCGTACCAAGCGTGGAAGCCGAAGCTGATGCCCTTCGTCCTCGACAGCTTCGGCCGGCTCAAGGCCGAGGCGGATCTCGTGATCGTCGAAGGCGCCGGCAGCGCGTCGGAGATCAACCTGCGCGCGCGCGATATCGCCAACATGGGGTTTGCCCGGACGGCCGGCGTGCCTGTCGTCCTCCTCGGCGACATCGACCGCGGCGGCGTCATCGCGCAGATCGTCGGCACGCAGGCCGTCCTCGATCCCGAAGATGCCGCCATGGTGGCGGGCTTCGTGGTCAACCGCTTCCGTGGCGATCCCACGCTGTTCGCGGACGGGATGCGCCTTATTGCCGAGCGCACGGGCTGGCCAGCCCTGGGACTGGTCCCGCATTGCGAGGCGGCGTCGTCCCTGCCGGCCGAGGACTCGCTTGCGCTCCGGGGCTGGCACGCGAACCCGGCGGGAACGCTGACGATCGCCGTGCCGATCCTGCCCGGGATCTCGAACTTCGATGACCTCGATCCGCTACGCCATGAGCCGGCCGTCGCGGTCGTCGCGGTGCGCTCGGGCGAGCCGCTGCCTGCCGAGGCTCGCCTCGTCATCTTACCGGGATCGAAGACCACGATCGCCGACCTGCGCGCCTTTCGCCGCGAAGGCTGGGATGTCGACCTCGCCGCCCACGTTCGTCGCGGCGGCCACGTCGTCGGGCTCTGCGGCGGCTACCAGATTCTCGGCCGCACCCTGGCTGACCCGGAGGGCCTCGAGGGACCGCCGGGCCAGGCGATTGGGCTCGGCTACCTCCCGGTCGACACGGTGCTGACCGGGGACAAGCGTCTTTCTCCGGTGACCGGCGAGGCCGATGGCGCCCCGTTCACCGGCTACGAGATGCATTTAGGACAAACGACCGCCGCCGAACGCCCGTGGGCGCGGTTCGATGACGGTCGGAGCGATGGCGCGGTCTCGCCCGATGGCCACATCTCCGGCTGCTACGTCCACGGGCTCTACAGTGACGATCGCCAGCGCGCCGCCTTGCTTGCGCGTTTCGGGGCGGCGAGCGACGACCGCGGCTATGAGGCCGGTCAGGAGGCGGCGCTCGACATTGTCGCCGACCACATGGCGCGCCACATCGATCTCGACCGGCTTCTCGCCATCGCGCGCTGAGCGGTTCAGCGCGCTGGAGGCGGTCCATGTTGGCGGCCCGTCGCCATGATCTTGGGGACACGCCGCTGCTCGAGGATGGCGTCGACGTGGAAAAGCACGCACTCGCAAAGCTTCGCGCATTCCGCTTCGGTTAGTCGTTCCGTCGTTCCTTTTCGCGCGATTTGCTGGATCGCTGGAGCTGTGAGTTCAAGGGGCAGAACGTTCGGCTCGGCCATGGCGCGCTCTTGTGTTGGATCGCCGCGAGGCTAGGTGTAGACGGCGTTGAAAGCATGGCGCGCCGCCGTCCCACCTCATCGCAAAAGTGTGAGCGTCGCCGCCGTCAGAACGACAAGGATCACGAGGGCGCAAGCCCGGCGGTAGAGCAGGAGCGCGCTCCGGATCGTTCCGCTGTCGATATCGGCGCTCCCGTCCCCCATCGCCGCGTCCGCGACAAGCCGGCCGCCGTAGGTCCGGCATCCGCCGAGCCGGATGCCGAGGGCGCCGGCCATGGCCGCTTCCGGCCACCCGGCGTTCGGCGAGGCATGGCCACGGGCATCGCGGCGCATGATGCGCCACGCCTCCCGCGCCGAAGCACCCGGCGTCAGCGCCGCCGCGCCGACGATCGCCACGGCCGCGAGGCGCGCCGCCGGCCAGTTCACGATGTCGTCGAGCTTGGCGGCGGCAAAGCCGAAAGCCTCGTGGCGCGGTGTCCTGTGTCCGATCATGCTGTCGGCCGTGTTGATTGCTTTGTAGAGCACGCCGCCCGTCAGGCCGCCGAGCGCGAGCCAGAACGCGGGGGCGACGATGCCGTCGGCATAATTTTCGGCGAGGCTTTCGATGGCGGCCCGCGCCACGGCGGCGCTATCGAGGTTCGCCGTGTCACGGCCGACGATCATCGCCACGGCGCGACGTCCGGCTTCGAGACCGTCCTCATCGAGCGCGCCGGAGACGGCTCGGACATGCAGATGCAGGCTGCGCTGCGCGAGGCAGCTCGACGCGACGATGCCAAGGAGGAGCGCCGCGAGCCAGCCGGGAAGGACGGCAGCGAGACCGACCACGATCGCAGTGGCGAGGCCGCCCGATATGCCAAGCAGGATGACAAGGACGAGGACACCGAAGAGGCGGCGCCGGAGGGCCGTGTCGCTCGCGCCGTTGAGCGAGGCGTCGAGCTTAGCGAGAAGAGCCCCCATCCAGGTTACGGGGTGACCGACGATCCGGACCAGAACGTCGGGGTAGCCGAGCGCCGCTTCCACGAAGAGGGCGACGGTACAGATCGTGAGCGCGTGCGGCAGGCCGATGCCGGCTCAGGCCGCTTCGCTCTTCGCCCTGTCCATCAGGTCGGTGAAGCGCTTGAAAAGGTAGTGGCTGTCCTTGGGCCCGGGGGAGGCTTCGGGATGGTGCTGGACGGAGAATGCCGGGCGATCGGTGAGTTCCAGCCCGCAGTTCGACCCATCGAACAGGCTCTTGTGCGTTTCCCGCGCGTTCTCGGGAAGCGTGCCCCGGTCGACGGCGAACCCGTGGTTCATCGAGACGATCTCGACCTTGTTGGTGATGGCGTCCATCACCGGGTGATTGGCGCCGTGGTGGCCTTGCTTCATCTTCTCGGTTCGCGCGCCGACGGCGATCGCCAGCAATTGATGGCCGAGGCAGATGCCGAAGGTCGGCACCCGCCGCTCGAGCAGTTCCTTGATTACGGGCACGGCATATTCACCGGTGGCCGCCGGGTCGCCGGGACCGTTCGCGAGAAACACGCCGTCGGGCTTCATCGACAAGATGTCGTCGGCGCTCGCCGTCGAAGGAACCACAGTCACGGCGCAGCCGGCGTGAACGAGCAGGCGCAGGATGTTGCGCTTAATGCCGTAGTCGATGGCGACGACCTTGTAGCGGGGAGATCCTTGACGTCCATACCCGGCGTCCGACGTCCAGATCGTTTCATCCCAATCGAATCGCTGCGTTGCGGCGACCTTGGGGACGAGGTCGAGGCCGACGAGGCCGGACCATCCCTCCGCCCTGCGTTTGAGATCGGGGAGGTTGAATTTCCCCTCGGGATTGTGCGCGATCATCGCGTTGGGAACGCCCTTGTCGCGCATCAGCGCGGTGAGGGCGCGGGTGTCGATCCCGGAGATCCCGATGATACCGCGGCGCTTCAGCCAATCGTCGAAATGCAGCTTGGATCGATAGTTCGACGGACCCGTCACCGGCGCCAGCACGACGAGGCCGACAGCGTTCGCGTCCGAAGAGGCGACGATCGACTCGACATCCTCCTCGTTCGCGCCGACGTTGCCGATATGCGGGAAGGTGAAGGTGACGATCTGGCCGTTGTAGGACGGGTCGGTCAGGATCTCCTGGTAGCCGGTCATGGCGGTGTTGAAACACACCTCGCCGATGGCCTCTCCGGTGGCTCCGAACCCTTCGCCTTCGAGCACCGTTCCGTCGGCTAAAACCAGGACGGCGGTCGCGATGCGCTCGGCCCACCCCTTTACCTTGTCCATGTCACCCCGATGCAGCCTGCGGGACGCACGAAGCCCGCGGGTTCAATATCGGTCGAAGCCAGCGGAATGCCACCCGTTTTCGCGGGGGAAGCGGCAGAAAAGATGAGCGGCGCCAACCCGATCGCCCTCTCGTTTGCAATCATTGCAAGGCGAAAGAGTCGTGCCGCGCTTCGATCAGGGTACGTCCGCCGGTCGCGTGTGCTCGTGTTTGATCGCGGCATCGTGGTACCAGCCAGTCCCGAAATCGACCCTGACGAGGGACGGTGGCTGCTTGCGGCGCCGGAAGGCGTCGAGATCGACGATCTTGTCGGGTTCCGCCGGCTCCTTGGGAGCCGCATCACGAGGGAAGCTACGATTCATTCGTAAGCTCCTTGCTGAACTCGGGTACACCAAGCACCAGAGTGTCTTCGACATCGTGGGAAGACGACTTCACTCAAGTCGATCAAGGTTAACGAAGGGTGAAAGTCGGAAACCGCGTGTTCGGATGCTTCGGGATGAAGCTTGTCCGCCGCCGTGCGCTTCTGGCCTTACGACGGACGATTGTTCTGGCCGAGCGGAGCCAGCCATCACTCCGCCTCTAACGGGAGAGTTACCGATGATCGCCGACAGAAGCGACAGCACTCGCGAGCGGTGGCGGACTGCGTTGCGCTGGCTTTCCACTGCGACGTTTATTCCTTTCGGCGTGCTTCACGTGAGTGCGCCCGAGAGATTTCTGCCCATCATGCCACCGCAGATCCCTTATCCGCGGGAAGTCGTGATCGCGACGGGCATCGCAGAGATCCTGGGCGGACTCGGTCTGCTCATACCATGGACCCGGAAAGCGGCGGCCGTCGGCCTGGCCCTCTACGCCGTCGGCGTCTACCCGGCCAATGTCTACCATGCTGTCGCCCACAGGCACGTTCCGCCACTTCCCGACAGCTGGTGGTATCATGGCCCGAGACTGGTCTTTCAACCGGTTTTCGTCTGGTGGGCGCTCTTCGCTGGAGGTTTGATCCACAAGGGAACATCACGGTCCTGACGGCAGTGCCAAGTGTCACGCCGCCATACGGGAACGCTTAACCGGTGGTCCGGCTTTCTGCAGGATGCTCCGTCTCGCCCTTGCCGCGCTCGTTCTTGTCGCCAGTTGCCCGACGAGCGAGGCGGCCGAGTCGCTGATCCCGACGCCGTATCCGAATGCGGTTCCCGGCGCCCAGCCGCTCGATCCGGAGCCGCAAAGGCTCGGGGGCCCGCAGCGGTTGAAGAAAGATCCCTATCCGCAGATCCTTGGCGACAACGCGCAAGGCAATCCGCCGATCAGCCGGCTCCATCGCCACCAGCATCTGGTGCCGAGTATTAATCAGCGAAAGTATCGTGTCGATCGCATCCCGCAGTACTATTAGCGAGGGCCGCTTGCGAATGGCCTTGGCCGTTGCCTGCGTACTCGCGGCCGCAGTCTCTCCGGCCGTCGCCGCCGGCGGTGGTGCCGGATCCGGTGGCGCTGGCTCGCAGCGTGCCATCAACAGCGGATTGCCGCCGGGAGAGGCGGGCCCTTCGGGTTCGGCAAACAACCAGAAGCGGCCCGCGCCGGAAACGCCGACGGGGATAAAGGGGTCGCCACGACCCGAACGCGAAGCGCCTCCGGACAGACGGTAATTTCGCTCAGTCAATGGTCGGCGTCAGGTCGCACCAGCCGTTCGCCGATGCCACGCGATCGATCATCTTGTTCTTCACGGCGTCGAGCGCCGCAAGGTGCGCCGCAGCCTCCTGCAAGGTCGACTTGTTGGCGCCGAGCCAGACCGTGCCGCCCATCATCGCAGCAATCGTAGAAAAGACGACGATGGGTGTCCGAAACGGCGTTGCGACCGTCAGTACCAAGAGGAACGTGAGTGCGGCGACGTAGATCACGGCCCGCGACAGCGTCATGGCTTGCTGGCAGCCTTCCATCTCGCGCTGCAGCTCTTCGATCTGCCGATCGATCGTCTCGAAGTCGATGGAAGCCGTCATGCCGGCGCTTGCTTTCGGCGGGCGGTCTGAGGTCGGCGGAGATGCCGCCGCACTATCGAGGTGCCATCGGCCAAAGTAGGCGGCCTTCGAACGAGAAGGCCAGCGTGCCGTCAGGCAGATGCCCGGTATTGAGGGTGTTGATCAGACCCCATCCGCTTCGGTTCACCCGACGTTTCCCCGTGATGGTGAGTCCGTAGCGAACCGTCTGGCCGACGTGGACCGGACACAGCCATTTCAGATCGGTGAAGCCCGGCGAGGGCCCACCGACGGCGGCGGGCAACCCGGATGCCTCCCGAGCCGCAGCGGATCGACTGCGTGCCGCGATGTAGTGCTTCATCCAGAAGGCCGCCGTCTGCCAGCCGGAGGCACAGAGTCCGCCAAAATGCGTCCGCTTGGCTGCCTCCGCGTCGAGGTGGAACGGCTGCGGATCGTAAACCTGCGCGAATTCGATGATGAGGGCGGGCGTAAACGGCTGGAAACCGAGCGTGCTTCGATGGCCGATCACGACGTCGTCGTAGAACGTTGTCAGCATGACGTCGGCGTCCGTGCTCGCGGCCGTCTGGCCCGGGTGCGCCGCAGGTGGCGCGCCGGCCTTCTCGACCGCGCCGCGCCGACGCACCATCAGGGTGAACTTCTGGGTCATTACCGTGCCACCCGCATCGGTGCGCAGCTCCATCGAGGTCGCGACGAAACCGCGGTCGGGTCGCGAGGCCGACGACCGGACCGCCTCGACGGCCAAGATCATGCTGAGGTTGTCGCCGGGGCGCACCGGCTTCAGCCAGCGCAGCTCGTCGACACCAGGCGCTCCCATCGAGGCGATCTGGCCGACGAAACCATCGTGGAGCAGGCGCATTCCGAGGGCCGCCGTGTGCCAACCCGACGCCGCGATGCCATCGAGAAGAGAGGCAGCGCCCGCGGCTTCGTCGAGATGGAACGGCTGCGGATCGTAAAGCCGCGCGAACGCGACGATGGCGTCCATCGTGACCGGAAGCGGGCCGGCCTGATGCGTCTCGCCGGCAGTGATATCCTCGAAGACGCGCAGAGGTGCTTTGCCGGTGGTCATGGCGTCAAGCTCCGATCAACCCGGAACCTCGGAGGCGATGGTCGGCTCGATCAGCACGGGCGCCTTCCCGTGAGACGGCTCTCCGCTGCGCCCTAGCCGGAGTCACCAGCCAGCTGCTCAATTGGCGAACCTGAAGTGCAACACGTCGCCGTCGGCAACGACGTACTCCTTGCCCTCGAGGCGAAACCGGCCGGCTTCCCGCGCTCCGGCCTCGCCCTTGCCAGCGAGGTAGTCGTCGTAGCCGATGGTTTCGGCGCGAATGTAGCCTTTCTCGAAGTCGGTGTGGATCACGCCGGCCGCCTGCGGCCCCTTGGTGCCCTGCGCCACGGTCCAGGCGCGCGCCTCCTTCGGGCCGACCGTGAAATAGGTGATCAGGTTGAGCAGCCGGTAGCCGGCGCGGATGACCCGGTTGAGGCCTGGCTCTGCGAGGCCAACCGCTTCGAGGTAGTCCGCCTGTTCCTCTTGCGGCATGACGGCGATCTCGCTTTCGATCCGTGCGGAGACGACGACGGCCACCGCCTGCTCCGCTTTCGCGCGTGCCTCGACCATGGCCGAGAAGCTGTTGCCTTTGTCGGCCGATTCCTCCTCGACGTTGCAGACGAAGAGCACGGGTTTGGACGACAATAGGCCGAGCTGAGCGAAGACTCGCTGCTCCTCCGGTTTGACCTCGGCGAGACGCGCCGGCTTGCCTTCCCGCAGCAGCACGAGGCAGCGTGTCATCAGGTCGACGAGATCCTTGGCGTCCTTGTCGCTCCCCTTGGCCTTCTTCTCCAGAGCTGGGACACGCTTTTCCAGGCTCTCGAGATCGGCCAGCATCAGCTCCGTCTCGATGGTCTCGATGTCCGCCAACGGCGCGATCTTGCCCTCCACGTGGGTGATGTCGTCATCCTCGAAGCAACGCACGACATGGGCGATCGCATCGCATTCACGAATGTTGGCGAGAAACTGGTTGCCGAGACCCTCGCCCTGCGAGGCGCCGCGGACGAGCCCGGCGATGTCGACGAAGGTGAGCCGCGTCGGGATGATCTCCTTGGAGGCGGCGATGGCGGCGAGCTTCTCCAGCCTGTCGTCGGGCACCGCGACATCGCCCACGTTCGGCTCGATCGTACAAAACGGGTAATTGGCCGCCTGCGCCGCGGCGGTCTGGGTCAGCGCATTGAAGAGCGTCGACTTGCCGACGTTAGGCAGGCCGACGATGCCGCATTTAAAGCCCATGACGGTTCCGCTGCAAAAGGATCGCCGCTGGGTTAGCGCGCGGCGCTCAAACCGGCAACCGACTCAAATGTGCTCGGGCGCGGTGTCGGCTGCCTTGCCCTTCAGCTCATGGCGCAGGATCAGCGGCACCTGGGCGAAGGTGAAGACGAAGATGAGAATCACTGTGCCGGGAAACTTGAACAGCACCCAATGATCCCACGTCATCGTGCGCCGAACCAGCTCGTTCAGCACCGCGAGCGCGAGGAAGAAAACGCCCCAGCGAAGGGTGAGCACGCGCCAGCCTTGCTCCGTCAGCTTCATCGTCTGCTCGAGCATGATGGGAAGCAGCGGCCTGCCGAACAGCAGACCGACGAGAAGAGCAAGGCCGAACAGGGTGTACAGGATCGTCGGTTTCATCTGGAAGAAGCTCTGATCGTGCAGGTAGAGCGTGAGGCCGCCGAAGACGAGCACCAGGATGGCCGTGGCGAGCGGCATGATCGGCAGCCGTCGCGTTTTGGCGAAGGAGACGACCAGCGCGGCGACGGTCGCCGCCATCAGCACAGCGGTCGCGGTGAAAAGCCCGGCGTTCTGCCCCTCGAAAAGTTTGGCCGGGAACATCAGCCGTAGGGTCGGCTCGAAGATTTTCGGACGGAAATTAGCGAGAAGGAAGAGGAACAGCGGCCCCATCTCCAACGCGAACTTCAGGCCGGGAGGCAGCGTGCGCGCGGCACGCGGATCGGGGGCGCTGATCTCGTCCATGTGCCTCTGTCGCAGACCGATGGGGCGGCGGCAAGACGTTCGACGAACTCAGCGCAAGGTGCCAGGAACGGCGAGACCCGCGTCCGCTGGTTTCAAGGTCGCGCGCGGCGTCGGACGTTGGCGGCGGTTGACCTGTCGCCGAAGAGAACAGACCTTTCCTAACGTGCCCTGCGTCAGATCTGCCGGTCCATCATCATGGTCTTGATTTCGGAGATCGCCTTTGCCGGGTTGAGTCCTTTGGGACAGGCCTTCGCGCAATTCATGATCGTATGGCAGCGATAAAGGCGGAACGGGTCTTCCACGAAATCGAGACGCTCACCGGTCGCCTCGTCGCGCGAGTCGATCAGCCACCGGTAGGCCTGGAGCAGCACAGCCGGGCCAAGAAAGCGATCGCCATTCCACCAATAGCTGGGGCAGGACGTCGAGCAACAGGCGCACAGGATGCACTCGTAAAGACCGTTCAGCTTGTCGCGGTCGGACGGCGACTGCCGCCATTCCTTCTCCGGCGCCGGCGTGATCGTCTGGAGCCACGGCTGGATGGACGCGTGCTGGGCGTAGAAGCCGGTGAGGTCGGGTACCAGGTCCTTGACCACCAGCATGTGCGGCAGCGGGTAGATTTTGATGGCACCCTTCACCTCGGTGATGCCCTTGGTGCACGCGAGCGTGTTGGTCCCATCGATATTCATCGCGCAGGAACCACAAATGCCTTCGCGGCACGAGCGCCGAAACGTCAGCGTCGCATCGATCTTGGACTTGATCCAGATAATCGCGTCGAGGATCATCGGCCCGCAATCGTCCGTATCGACGAAGTACGTATCGATGCGCGGGTTCTGTCCGTCTTCCGGGTTCCAGCGATAGACGCGGAACTCCTTCAGGTTGGTCGCGCCTTCCGGCTTCGGCCAGGTCTTACCCACGCCGACCTTGGAGTTTCTGGGAAGGGTGAGCTGAACCATTACTACTTCTTCCGACGACGCTTGCGGTCGAGCGCAGGCATGAGATCGTTGTCATCCTCGATCCGCAGCATGCGAATGTCCTTCAAGCAGGGCGTGAACCAATCGAATTCGGCGGCGAGATCCTGGGCAATCGTGACGCATTCGACTGCATCGATTTCATCAACGGAGAAATAGACCGACCCTTGCTTGTGCTCGAAGCCGGCGTCTTCAAGGAATTTTCTAATGTCGGTATAGGCATTCCGCCAAGAAGGGTTGGGATACAGCTTCTCGAGCGTCTCGGTATCGAGATCGAAAGAGATGGCATACATCGGCTGTCGCCTCCGAAACCGATTGTGCCCGACACCTGCAAGGATGGTCATTACGCGTTCGTCGACCTTTCATTGCGAGCGCTGCATCGCACCTCGGTGACGCGACGGCGATGCTTCACGGCGCTCGCGATGACATGGCATCAATACACCCGCGCCTTGGGCTCGATGTACTGCATGTCGTTGGACATCGTGTAGGAGTGCACCGGGCGATAATCGATCGAGACCGATTTCGACTCGGGGTCGATCGTCGCCAGCGTGTGCTTCATCCAGTCCTTGTCATCGCGCTCGGAATAGTCTTCGCGGGCATGGGCGCCGCGCGACTCCGTGCGGTTATTGGCGCCGTCCATCGTCACCACGGCCTGGACGATCATGTTGTCGAATTCGAGCG
>CAXTFG010000114.1:0-10405 GCA_964243415.1 uncultured Beijerinckiaceae bacterium
CGGGTCGGTCCTCTTCAAGGCGACGATCTTGGCGCTTCCCTGGCCTGGCATGCCGATCATGAACTGTTCCGCCGTAAAGGACCGTTCGAGCGGGACGCCGCCCTATGTCTTTCAATATAGGTGACTCAAGACCGATCTGCGAGGAAAGCCAGGACAGCCGTCTTGTAGGCTCGGTCGCCCACCGCCTTGTTGTGGTCCCGCCCCTCGATATGCAGCACTCGGGCTCCCGGAATCATTGCGCCGAGCGCGTCGGCATCGCCGGCCACATCGTCTAACGTGCCGACGGCGATGAGGACCGGACACTTGATCTCCGCGACCTCGTCCACCGGCATCAACTGCCGGGAGCCGCGGATACAGGCGGCGAGGGCGCGCCTGTCGCTGCGAGTCGCATCGGCGAAGGCGCGGAACATGCGCTGATGCGGGTCGGTGAGGCTCTCCAAGGCGGGGGCGTCCATTGCGTCGGCGATGCCCAGCGGCAATGTCGCGCCCGTGACGAGGTTGTCGCCGAGGCCACCGATGATGAGCGAGCGTACGCGCTCGGGCGCATGCCGCTGGAGATTGGCGGCAACGCGTGCGCCCATGGAATAGCCCATGACGTCGACACGGTCGCGACCGAGATGGTCGAGGAGCGCCAGGGCGTCGGCCGACAGCTCGTCCATCGCGTAACGGGCGGGATCGTAGCATTTTTCGCTGCGACCGTGGCCGCGCAGATCGTAGAGGATGACTTCGCGACCGTCGTCGGTCAGCGTCTTGACCCATTGCGGGAAGACCCAATTGACCGCGTGGCTTGAGGCGAACCCGTGGATCAACAGAACGGGCTCGCGCCTGTCGGGCTTGCCGGCAGTGGACGGTTCCTCGACGAGATAGGCGATGCAGAGGCCGCCCGCCGTGATCATCTGCTGCATCAAGTCGAGATCACCTTAGCCGGCGCCCCGGAGCGCGTCCGGCCGCAGCTAACCTGCAAAGGCCGCTCATGCCTAGGTACGGTCCGCCGCGGCAAGCGCCATGTCGAGCACGCGAACCGAGTGCAGCGCTTCGCGGCCGGCCAGATCGCGGATCTGGTGACGGCAGGAGGTGCCGTCGGCGACGATCAAATCGTGCTCCGGGGCTGCCCGAACGGCCGGCATGAGCGAGGCTTCCGCCATGGCGCGCGACGCATCCTGCGTTTCGCTTTGGTACCCGAACGCACCGGCCATGCCGCAGCACGACGATTGAACCGGCTTTACGGTCAATCCCGCCACGGCGCCGAGCGCCTTCAGTTGGGCAGGCCAAGCGGCGAAGCTCTTCTGATGACAGTGTCCATGGACATGAGCCGTGCCGTCCAGCGCCAACCTCGTCTGGAGGCCGGTCTCGGCGAGGTGCTCCGTGAGGAGCCGCGCGCGTTTCGCGAGAGACGTCGACTCCGGTCCCGGCAGGAGCGAGCCGAACTCGTCGCGCAAGGTCATCAGACAGGACGGTTCGAGCCCAATGACGGGAGCATCGCCCGCGAGGGCCGCGAGGGTTCGCCGCGCCTCGGCGCGCGCTCGATCGACCAAACCCGCCGCAAGATAGGTGCGCCCGCAACAAAGCGGCCGCCCGACCGCTTTCGGCGCGACGGGGGTCAGTTCGGACGCGCGGAGGACGCGAACGGCGGCGCGCAGGTTTTCGGGCTCGTAATAGCGGTTGAACGTGTCAGCGAACAAAATCACTTCGCCTGGCGCGTCTGATGCCGGCTGGAGTTCGGCGTCACGGAAAAGGTCGCGCCGGAATGCCGGCAGCGGACGCGCTGCGGCGACGCCGACATGTCGCTCCATAAGGCGGCGGAGCAGGGCGCTGTGGTTGCGCAGGTTGCTGAGCGGCGCAAGCCGCGCCGCGAGCGGGGCATACCGCGGCAGCTCGGCAACGAGCCGGTCGCGTAGCGAAATGCCATGCCGGGCGGCGCGCGCGGCATTTGCCTCGATCTTCATCTTGGACATGTCGACGCCGACCGGGCATTCGCGACGACACGCCTTGCACGACACGCAGAGCTTGAGAGCCGCTGCGACGTCGTCGCCGGCCAGCGCATCAGGGCCGAGCTGTCCTGTCAGAGCCAAGCGAAGCGTGTTGGCACGCCCACGGACGACGTGCTGCTCGTCGCGGGTGACGCGGTAGGACGGGCACATCGCCCCGGCGTCGAACTTGCGGCATGTGCCGTTGTTGTTACACATCTCTACCGCGCCGAGCAGGCCGCCTTGCGGTCCCGGCCACTCCGACCAGTCGAGACGCGGGACGAGCGGCTCGGCGCGGTAATCCGGCCCGTAGCGGAACAGGCGGCGATCGTCCATGCGTGGCGGCCTGACGACGCGCCCGGGGTTGAGTGTGCCGTCCGGGTCGAACGCGTCTTTCACCGCCTCGAACGCGCGGGCGATCCGCGAGCCGAACATCGGCTCGTGAAACTCGCTGCGCACGATGCCGTCGCCGTGCTCGCCGCTATGGCTGCCCTTGTAAGCCCGGACGAGGTCCAGGCACTCCTCGGCAATGGCTCGCATGGCGCGAACGTCGGAGTCCTTTTTCATGTCGAGGACGGGTCGGACATGGAGGCAGCCGACCGATGCGTGAGCGTAATAGGTCGGCGTCGTGCCGTGCCGGGCGAAGACGCCGTTGAGGCGCTCCGTGTAATCGGCGAGATCGTCGAGATCGACCGCGCAATCCTCGATGAACGAGACTGGTTTGCCGTCCCCCTTCTTCGACATCATGATGTTTAGGCCGGCTTCGCGGACCTCGGCGATGGCCGCCTGAAAGGTAAGATCGACGGCTTTCACAACGGCTCGGGGATATCCGATGTCGCCCATCGCTTCCTCGAGCGCGGCGAGACGCGATGCGAGCCAGCCGTCGTCGTCACCGTGGAACTCGACGAGCAGAAGGCTATTTGGCTCGCCGATCAGCATGCGATCGATGGTGGCGCGGTAGATCGGGATGCCGCGACCGAGGTCGATCATGGTGCGGTCGACGAGTTCGACGGCCTCGGGGTCGAGCGCGACGAGGTGCCTGGTCGCTTCCATCGCCGCGCGGAAACTTGGGAACTGGCAGATGCCGACGACCTTGCGCGGCTTTATCGGCGAGAGCTTCAGGAGGATTGCTTCGGAGATCGCCAGCGTGCCTTCCGAGCCGATGAGGAGACGGGCGAGATTGTCGCGCCCCACCGCGTGCGCCTGAGGAGTGAGGCAATCGATGTTGTAGCCGCCTACACGCCGAAGCTGCCGCGGGAAACGCGCGGCGATCTCCTCCGCCTCCCGTGCGCCGAGCGCGCGCAACGCGGCGAGGAGGGTCGGCGGCGAGGACGTGTCCGTTGCGGGCCCGAACCGGTGACGCGAGCCGTCCGCCAGCAGCGCGTCGATGGCGAGGACGTTATCCGCCATCAGACCGTAACGGATGCTCTTGCCGCCGCAGGAATTGTTGCCGGCCATGCCGCCGATGGTGCAGCGAGCGTTGGTCGAGGGGTCGACCGGGAAGAACTGCTCGTGCGGCTTCAGCGCATTGTTGAGATGGCTGAGCACGATGCCGGGCTCGACCAGCGCCGTCCCTGCCGCGGCGTCGATGTCGAGCACGCGCCGCAGGTGCTTCGTGCAATCGATGATAACCGCACGGTTGACCGTCTGTCCGCACTGGCTGGTGCCGCCACCACGCGGCAGCACCGGTACACCGTGCTCGCGGGCGATCGCCAATGTCGCCTGGAGGTCGTCGCGCGTTTTCGGCACCACGACGCCGAGCGGTTCGATCTGATAGATCGAGGCATCGGTCGCGTATCGTCCACGGTCTGCGCGGCCGAACAGCACCTCGCCTTCGACGGCGCTTTTCAGAGCGGCTTTGAGCGCCGGATCGCCCGGAGGGACTTTCCCCGTGGGGAGGCCGAGGCCTTTGGACATGCCGACTCTTGCTTTACGATCCCGCTGCGGTCGATGCCGATTTTAGCACGGGCGGCACCTGCGCGTCTGCCAGCGCAACCGCGACGAAAGGCCGTTCCGGGTGCATGAAGAAAGCGCCGACCACCCCCGTCGCCAGCAAGACCATCGTGCCAATGAAGGGGAGCGGCCAACTTCCCGTCGCGTCGATGATGATGCCGAAAATCGTCGGTGACAGGATCGCCGCCAGCGCCGACCCGCAGTTCATCAGGCCGCCCGCCGTGCCCGCCAGCTGAGGCGCGATATCCATCGGCGTAGCCCACATCGGACCGATCGTCATCTCGGCAAAGAAAAAGGCACCTCCGAGAGCGAGAGCGGCAAGCGTCGCGTCGTGGACGAAGAGGATCGGTATCGAACACAGGAGCGACAAGGCGAACCCGACCACGACCACGTCCCGGCGCGCACGGACGAGGCTGCCCGTCGCCTTCAGGATGCGGTCGCTGATCAGGCCGCCGAGCGCGTCTCCCAGAACACCGCCGAAGAACACCACGGACGCGAAGACCGCCGAATGCTTCAGGTCGAGATGATAGTTGTGCAGCATGAACTGCGGCACCCAGCTCAGGAATGTCCACAGCGTCCAGCCGTAGCAGAAGTAGGTGAACATGACCGGTGCCATGCGCCGGGTCAGCTGTCCCCACGGAATGGGGGCGCGCTTCGCCGCCGTGCGGCGCGGCGGCATCGTGTCCGCTTCCTCGGCGGTGATGCCGGGATGTTGGCGAGGATCGTCCCGGTAATACCAGAACCAGGCGAACGCCCAGACGAGGCTGATGATGCCGACGATGTAGAACGAGCCGCGCCACGAGACCGACACGATGAGGATCGCGATCAGCGGCGGCGTGATCGCATTGCCGAGGCGCGCGCTGGCATGGGTGATGCCCTGCGCCCAGCCGGCCTTGCCGCCGGGCAGCCAATCCGACATCGCGCGGGTGGCGACGGGAAACGTCGCGCCCTCGCCGAGCCCGAGCAGCAGGCGCGCGATCGCCATCGAGATCATGCCGCCCGCAAAACCCGTCAGCACCGTCGCGCTAGCCCAGACAAGCCCGCAGATGGACAGCGTCCAACGCGGTCCGAACCGGTCGGCAAACCAGCCACCTACCACCTGGAAGACAAGGTAAGGATAGCCGAACAGGGAAAAAATCAGGCCGACCTGAAAGTTCGACAGGCCGAGTTCTTTCTGGAAGGCACTTGCAGCAGTGCTGACGTTCACTCTGTCGATGTAGGTCAGGAAATACATCGCGCAGAGGAGCAGCAGCACATTGCTCCGCGCGGTCCAGTTGCTGCGCGACATCGTTTCCTCCGGCCGCTCGCGCTGTTCCCCGCGCCACCGCGACTTCACTTCTTTCGCAAACCCGCATCTCACATCGGGATAACAGGTGCAAGATAGGCGTCCCGCCCGGTGTCTCCGATCAGTGTCCGCGCGCGTCGATGGGCCAAATGGCCACGAGTTTGTCGCCATCCATCACATGAATGACGTCGTGAAGATTGACGGTCGGATCGCAATGCGGCGTGATCAGTTCGATGCGGCTGCCGAGCGCCGGACGATGTGTTCCTTTTGCGAACAACTTGCCATGTTCGTCGCCGAAAAAAGCATAGCTGCAGTTCCGGCTTGCCCCGCTTGCCACCAACGGAAGCGGACCATCTGTCGCCAGGCTCTTCACGCCGGCATCAACGGTGACGTAATGAGCCGCGTTGACGCTGATCACGGCGGTCTGCAGCGTCAGCGCCGTCTCGAAGGGCGCTTCACCGACACCGTTGGCGAGCACGGGGCCGTATTGCGCATCGCCGAACAGGTAGGAGCCCGGCTGGATCTCGGTGAAAGGTGCTTCATCGAGGTCGTGGGTTCCCGTTCCCGCGCCCGACACAATGGGAAAGGCCAGGCCGTGAGACCTGGCTCCCGCTATGATGCGGCCGGTGGCATCGCGCAAATCCGCCGCGCGGGCGCTGCGTTCGCTTCGGTCGGTTATGTGCTGAATGTTCCCGGCATAGGCTTGCAGCCCGCATAGCTTCAAATGCGGGAGTTCGGACATCGCCACGGCGAGGGCAATGGCATCCACCTCGGTCGTGGTCCCGGTGCGGTAAAAACCGGAGCCGAAATCGACCAGCACTCCCAAAGGATGGCCGAGCGAGCCGGCTGCCTCGGAGAGCTCCGTGGCATTACGAGGATCGTCGACCACCACCATCAAGCCGTCAGATCCTGCTTGTCGCGCGAGCGCGATCAAGCGCGTAATCGCGCTTGCCGTCACGACGGGCGAGGTCAGCAGAACGCCGGGGACATTACCCGCGACCATCGCTTCCGCTTCCCGCAGGACGGTGCAAGACACGCCGACCGCGCCCGCAGCGACCTGCCGTCGGGCGATCTCGATGCTTTTGTGCGTCTTGGCGTGAGGGCGAAGCTTCACGCCGCGCGCTTCGGCGGTCGACGCCATGCGCCCGATGTTGCGTTCAAAGGCCGGCCCGTCGAGCAGCAATGCAGGCGTGTTGAGCTTAGACCGCGCATCGGCGACACCGACGAGGGCAGCGTTTGGGCCTGGAAAGGCGGTGGGACCGGGCATCGTCATCGGACTCTTGTCGGGAGACGCGATCAACGTCGCGCCCGATGATCGCGTGTCTCAAACCGAAGCCTGGCGTCAAGCCCCTGCGCAGGCCGCGGTCAGCGGCCGTTGGCACCGAGCGGATCGGAGAACTTCCGCAGCTGATTGTTGAAGGGCAGATTGCCGGGCACGCCATGACGTTCCGTTGGCGCAAGATCGCCGAATGCTGCCATCGATCGCTGCTGGACCAGCGGTTCGTGGCGCGACGAGCGACGATTGTGCCGCGCCGCGTGCCGCGTCGGCACCGCCGAAACCGCTATGGACGCACACGAGAAAATCGCTGCGGCAAGCAGCATGAAGAGCCTCGAACTCACTTCAGCCTCCGTGCTCTCGAAGATCAGACCTCAGGCCTGGTTGGGGACGACGCCGCTGTTCGCCTTCGGAAAGGACGCGATGACTTTGGGATCGAGCGACAGGTGTTGCTGGACAAGCTCGGGAGGCAGTCCGGCGAGCCAATTGTTCAACGACACGTCCGTGTAGATCGGCGCCTTAAACATTTCGAGGAAAACGAGATCGTCCGAGCCGGTATTCTCGATATAGTGCGGCAGCGTCGCCGGAATATAGCCGACGTCCCCGGCGTTGAAATCCATCGTGCGCGCGTCGGACTTGTTGGCGAAGACCGTCATGCGTCCCTTTCCTGAAATGTAGTACTGCCACTCCGCCGCGTTCGTGTGCCAGTGCAGCTCGCGCATGGCGCCCGGCTTCACGGTGACATAGGACATCGCGATCGTTTTCGAGATCTTGAAGTTGCGAGAATCGACGACGCGGATCGTGCCGGAAGCGTCCTGCTTTGTCGGAGCCATGTCCATCATCGCGAAATCGAACACGAGCTTGGAGGGCACATCGTTCTTGATCATTGCCGCCGAGTCTTGGGATAGCGGTGGAGGAACCGGCGCCGGGAAAATATAGCGCCCACTCGGGGGAATTTTGTCCAGCGGCCCAAGAGCGTTCTGCGCAACGTTGAAGTTCTTGGCCACCACTTCGCGCGGCGTATGGATGATCCAGTCGGTGAGAAGCGTTGTATCCTCTTCGCTGAACTTGCCGTCGTCGAACACGAGAAGAAACTCGCAGCCGTCCGGGCCGAGCCCCTGGATCGAATGCGGCAGGCCTTCGGGAAAATACCAGAGATCGCCGGCCTTCACGTCCTTGACGTAAGGCTTGCCCTCGTGATCGAGAGCGGTCAGGCGCGCCGACCCGGTCAGCATCAGCGACCATTCGTTTGCCACATGCCAATGCAGCTCGCGGATGCCGCCTGCGTTCAATTTCATGTTGACGGATGCGATCTCTTTGGAGATCGGAAAATCGGTCACGTTGACCTGCCGTGCCCAGCCGCCGTCCTGAATACGGCGGTGCGACAGCGAGAAGCTTTGCCAGAACTGCGGAACACTGCCGTGATCCGTCGGCGGAGGCATGACGGAATCGCGGTTGAGTGCGCTCAGACCCTTGTTGTCCGGGCCGGGATCCGACGCGCTGCCGTTGCTTTCACCTGCCTTCGCCGTCTTGACCGATTGCGCGTGCGCCGCCGTGACGGCCATCCCAAGGCCGGCAGCGGCGCCGGCGCCCACCAACGCGCGCCTGGAAAAGGGAGCTGTCACAAACTCTTCGGTCCGGATCGAGGTCGCCGGGGCGGCCGCTCTGCTCTGGTCGTCGTTCATGGAAGATCCATCCTGGAAGTGTTGGCTTACTGAGCCGTATGGGCCAGCCAACGCATCCCGACCGGTTCGGCTCCGTCACGAAGAAAAGGAAGCGCTCTCTTGAGGCGCGCCGAGGGCGGGACGGACGCGGGGAGCGAAGGACGGTAAGCTTGCCCCCGCTGCACCTTGCTGCAATGCCGCGACTTGGCTACCAGCTGTCGCCACGTTGCGGCCAGCTTACTTCCAACTGACTCGCTGGAGCGTCGGGTCACCATCTGCGTTTCTCTGGGGATCGTCGAGCGCATGGAGAAACGGATCCTGGTGACGGGCGGCGCCGGCTTCCTCGGGTCACACCTTTGCGCTCTCCTGCTCGAGCAGGGGCACGAGGTTCTGTGCGTCGACAACTTCTTCACCGGGCGGCGGCGCAATATCGCGACCTTGCTCGATCATCGGAATTTCGAGCTGTTGCGCCACGACGTGACCCATCCGTTGTTCGTCGAAGTCGACGAGATCTACAATCTCGCCTGTCCGGCCTCGCCGATCCACTATCAGTTCGACCCTGTTCAGACGACGAAGACGAGCGTCCTCGGCGCGATTAATATGCTCGGCCTAGCCAAACGCACCCGCGCCAAAATCTTCCAGGCCTCGACGTCCGAGATCTATGGCGACCCCGCCATCCATCCGCAGCCCGAAGGCTATTGGGGCAACGTCAATCCGCTCGGCCCGCGTGCCTGCTACGACGAGGGCAAGCGCTGCGCTGAGACCCTGTTCTTCGACTACCATCGGCAGCACAGAGTGCGCATCAAGGTGGCCCGCATCTTCAACACGTACGGCCCGCGCATGCACCCGCAGGACGGGCGCGTCGTCTCGAACTTCATCATGCAGGCCCTACAGGTGCGCCCCATCACCATCTACGGCGACGGATCGCAGACGCGGTCGTTTTGTTATGTCGACGACCTGATTCAGGGCTTCCGCAAGCTGATGGACGCACCCGACGACTTGGTCGGGCCCGTCAACCTCGGCAATCCCGGCGAATTTACAATGCTGCAACTGGCGGAATTGGTTCTGCAGCTGACCGGCTCGCGCTCGCCGATCGTGCACGAGCCGCTGCCCCGGGACGACCCCAGGCAACGCCAACCTGATATCACCCTCGCGCATGAAGAGCTGGACTGGCGTCCGAGCGTGCACCTGCGTGCGGGCCTTGCCCGGACTATCGCCTATTTCGAGCAGCTCTTATCTGAGGCTTGAGCGTTTATCTCCGCGGCGGGTTGCGCTAAACGCGTGACGCCGGCCTTGTGCCGGAGGGGGGATGTCGTTTTGCGCATCGCGATGATCGGATCTGGGTATGTCGGCCTTGTGTCTGGGGCCTGTTTCTCGGACTTCGGTCATCATGTGACCTGCGTCGATCTCGACGACGGGAAGATCGCGGCGCTGCGCGCGGGCGTGATGCCGATCTACGAGCCCGGGCTGAAGGAGCTCGTCGACCGTAACGTACGCGAGGAACGCCTCGCTTTCTCCACCGACCTTGCCAGCGCGGTCGCCAACGTCGAAGCGGTGTTCATCGCGGTAGGCACGCCCTCGCGACATGGCGACGGGCATGCCGACCTCAGCTACGTTTACGCCGCCGCTGCCGCGATCGCGGCAGCGGCGAGGACTCCGCTCGTCGTAATCACCAAGTCGACCGTGCCGGTGGGTACCGGCGACGAGGTCGAGCGCATCTGCCGCGAGAAGCGTCCGGACCTCGCCCTCGATGTTGTCTCGAACCCAGAGTTCCTACGGGAGGGCGCAGCGATCACCGACTTCAAGCGGCCCGACCGCATCGTGGTGGGCTGCGAGAGCGAACGGGCGCGCACGGTCATGGCGGCGATCTATCGGCCGCTCTATATTAACCAGTCGCCGATCGTCTACGTCGGCCGGCGCACGTCAGAACTCATCAAATACGCCTCGAATGCCTTCCTCGCGGTCAAGATCACCTTCATCAACGAGATGGCAGACCTGTGCGAGAAGACCGGCGCCAACGTGCAGGACGTGGCCCGCGGGATGGGGCTCGACGGACGCATCGGCGGCAAGTTTCTCCACGCCGGGCCGGGCTACGGCGGCTCGTGCTTTCCCAAGGACACGCTGGCCCTCGTCAAGACCGGCCAGGATTTCGAGGCGCCGGTGCGCATCGTCGAGACGGTGGTGGCCGTCAACGACCAGCGCAAACGGGCGATGGGGCGCAAGATCATCGCGGCCTGCGGCGGCTCGGTGCGCGGCAAGA
>CAXTFG010000115.1:0-10340 GCA_964243415.1 uncultured Beijerinckiaceae bacterium
CGGCGTCTCGGAACGCTTGGCGACGACGTTGGACGAAGCGGGCGAGCGCGTCACCTCGTCCCTCGGCGTCAAAGGGGAGGAGATCCGCCTGGCGCTGGTCGAAGCCGGCGAAACCTGCACGGCCAATCTCGTCTGGAACGGTGGCGACCTGATCGACCGCCTGCGCCAGACCACGGACAACGTCGTCGAGACGATCGGAACCCGCACCGGCGATCTCGAGGGCCGGATCTCGTCCGCGGGTCAAACGCTCGTCGCAGATCTGTCCGTGCGCGCCGATGATATCGTGGCGCGCCTCGACGAGACAGGGACCCGCATCAGTGACCAGATCGTCTTGCGCGGGGACAACCTCGCCACGCGCCTGGCGGAAACCGGCGACCGCCTGCACGAAGTCGTGGCGACGCATGGCAACGCCCTCCACGAAAATCTCGGCGACATGGGCGAGCGGATCTCGAACCTGATCGGCGACAGGGTCGAAGCCGCGCGGGCGGCCTTCGATGCCTCGCACGGCGATCTCGCGCGTATGCTTCACGAGAGCCACGAGACGGCACATGCCCGTTTCGAACAGCACGGCATCGAGCTTCACGAAACGCTGGCGGCGAGCGCGGACAACATCACCGGGGCGCTACAGACCCACACCGATGCGCTGCAGGAGGGGCTCGCCTCGGCGGCGGCGAAAACCACGGGTGCCCTGTCCGCGCACGCGGCCGAGATGCAGGAGCGCTTGACGACCACCACGGGCGAGTCCGCGGCCGCCCTGACGGCGAGCATCGACGGCCTGCACGAGCGCTTGAACGCCGCCGACGAAGCCCTGACCACGTACCACCAGGACATGCACGAGCGGCTCGCCAGCACGGCCAATGACGTCGTCGCTGCCTTCGCCGCGCAAACCGACACGCTTCACGAGCGGATCGGCGGCGTCGCCGGGGAGGCGCTCGCGACGATCGATGGGCATACCGATACGATCCAGCAGCGCCTCAACGCGCTGGCCACCGACACCACGGCCGCGCTGTCGGAGCATACCGACGCGATGCATCATCGCCTGGTCGACACGGCGCAGCAGACGATCGGCGCGCTCGCCGACCATACGCAGGGCATGCACGAGCGTCTCGAAACCACGTCGGCCGAGACGGTGGCGGCTCTCGAGGCGCATCGCAACGACATGACGGCGCAGCTCGGCGCCGCTTCGCTGGAGATCCTCGAAGCCATCGGCGCCCACACCGAAACGGTTCAGGAACGCTTGGCGGGTCTTAGCGACGGCACCTTCGCGGCGCTCGACAACCATGCGAGCGGCATGCACGAGCGCCTCGGCGCGACGGCGGAACATGCCGTTGCCAATCTCGCGGGCTACCTCGACGGCATGCATGAGCAATTGTCCGCCAACGCCGATGCCACGGCCGCCTCCCTCAGCCAGCATGCTGAAGCGTTGCAGGAGAGCTTCGTCGGCAACACGCGCCAGGCGATCGCGAGCCTCGCGGAGCAGGTCGAGGCGCTGAACCGGCGTTTCGCCGATATCGCGGGCGAGTGCGTCGCCGCCATCGCGACCCATGGCGACAGAATCAACGAGACTTTGTCGGGGCGTATCTCGAGCTTCGTCGACCAAGGCGGCGCCGCCACGGATAAGCTCGGCGATCACGCCGAGCGATTCAACGCGACTCTCGCCGACCGCCTCGGCGCCATCGAGAATACGTTCGCGGTGCAGGGCACCGACCTCAACGACAAGCTCGGCGTCCGCCTGCAGGAGGCGGCGGCACTCGTCGATCGCCAGGTGGCGACGCTTGGGGGGCAGGCTATCGAGCGGGCTCAAAGTCTCGCCACGCAGCTCGAGGCCCTGGTGGACCGCATCGACAACGGGCTCGACGCCCGCGGCAAAGCGATCAACGAAGCCCTCGCCGCGCGCACCATCGAGATCGCGCAGACTTTCAGCACCGGCGGCCGGGAGGTCACGCAGGCGCTCGACGCGCGGACGCAGGACATCGCGGACGTGTTTTCGGCGCGATCGACCTCCATCGGCGAACAGCTCGACGGTCACATCTCACGGCTGAACGACCGGGTGGTCGGGCCGCTCAGCATGATCGCGTCCGCCCTCGACGAGAAGGGCAGGGCGCTGACCATCAGCCTGATCGACCGCGCGGCCGCCATCGACGGCATGCTGACCGAACATTCCGGCCGCCTCAGTGCGGCGCTCGACAAGGAGGCCGGCGAGCTTAGGGACACCGTGGCCCTCGCCGTTTCCAACATCGACGAGGTCCTTGCCGGGCGCGCCGGCGCGATCGGCGATCGCCTGGCCGGCCGGGTCAAGGACATCACCGAGATGCTCAACGAGAAGCTCGGCGCCATCGAGGCTTCGCTCGGCGAGAAGGGAGAGGCGTTCGGCGAAACGCTGACCGCGCGCTCGCAGGAGTTGCGGGCCTTCGTGGAGCGCTCCCGGATCGAGCTCGCCGAAGCCGTCGGCGGCAGCGTCGAGGCTGCGATCCAGTCGATCGGCAGTCGGCAGACGGCCCTCACACAAGCCGTGGAGCAGTCGCGCGCCGGTCTTCAGGAGACAGTGGAAGGTAGCGTGACAGCCGCCGTGCAATCGCTCCTCGTCGCCAACGAGACGCTGCGCGGCGAACTGAACGGCGTCATCGAACGGCTCGGCTCGTCGAGCGCGGCCCTGCAGGACATGATCGGCAGCGCGAACGACAACGTCGCCGCCTTCGACCACGCCCTCGGTGAACGCGTCAGCGATCTCCGTGGCGCGGTCGACCGCGTTTCCGGCCAGATCGTGCAGATGAATGACAATGCCGAACGCGCGCTCGCCAACGCGGGCGGCATCGCCGACCGCATCGCCGGGCACCACCGCATGCTCATCGAGACATCCGACCGGCTGGCGGCCAACCAGGGCAACCTGGATCGCCGGCTCGGTGAGCGGCAGCAGGCTCTGGCTGCGCTGATCGACACGGCATCGACGAAGCACGAGAGCCTCGAGGCGATGATGACCTCGTTTGCGGACAACATCGAAGGCGCAATGGCGACGGCGGAAGCACGGGCCCGCGAGGTCGGCGCTTTCCTGACCGACCATGCCGAGGTGTCGACGGGCATGATCGACGAGCGGTTCGCCGCCATCCGCGCCAGCTCCGGCAAGGAGCGCGAACGAACGGCGACGGCGTTGCGCTCGGCCTATGACCAGACGTCGCAAGAGCTTGAAGGCATCTTCGGTCAGGCGATGGAACGCTTCCAGACGGCTGCGCAGGAGATGCGCGGCGTGTCGCGAACGATCCAGGAGGAACTCGCGGCGACGCGGGAGGAGATCCGCCGCAACGCCGCCGAGCTGCCGCGTGAAACGGCCGAGCAGGCGCGGGCGATGCGCCGCGTGATGGTCGATCAGATCAAAGCGCTCGGCGAGCTGACGGATATCGTCAACCGCTCGGGCCGCTCGCTCGATATGGCGATGGTGGAACGGACGCAGGAAGACAACGCGCCCCAACCCAAGCCGCCCCAGCAAGTCCGCCAGATCGCGGCCGAGCCGCCCGTCGAGCGCCCGGCGCCCCGACAAGAGCCGCCAGCGCGCGAGCCGACCGCGAATGGCTCGCCCTCGCGGTCCCAAGCCCGTGCAGACCAAGCCCGTGCAGACCAAGCCCGTGCAGACCAAGCGCGTGCAGACCAAGCGCGTGCAGACCGGGTTCGTGCAGACCAAGTCCGCGGGGAAGTGGGCCGCCGCGAACAGCCCGCAGCCGGCCCGGTGCGTCCGGAGCCGACCCGCCGCGAGACGCCGCGACCGGACGAGACCCGCCGCGAGACGCCGCAGCCCTCGCGCGCCATGCTGGCGCCTCAGGGCACGCCGAATGCGCAGCGGGGCGCCGACGGAGCCAAGCAGGGCTGGCTCTCCGACCTCCTCGCGCGTGCTTCGCAAGACGAAGAGGCCGGTGCGCCGTCGGCGTCGGGCAGCCAGACCAACGGACGTGGCAACGGCTCGCTCGAGGCGATCTCGACGGACATGGCGCGCATGATCGATGCCCGGGCCGCTTCCGACGCCTGGGACCGCTACCGTCGCGGTGAGGAGAAAGCTTTCGACCCGATCGCGATCTACACCGGTCGCGGTAAGCAGACATTCGACGAGATCCGGCGTCGCTATGATGCCGACGATGGCTTCAAGGTGACGGTCGACCGTTATGTCCAGGAGTTCGAGCGCCTGCTCGCGCAAATCCAGCACGACGACCCCAACGACCGCATGTTGCGCGGCTATCTCGGATCGGACAGCGGCAAGGTGTATACCATGCTCGCCCATGCCTCCGGCCGGCTCGACTGAGCCTTCCCGCGAACCGGACGGGCAGATGAGTGCCAGCCGGCCTGTAAGCCGGGTTCTGTACGGCACGGGACTTTCGCCCCGCACGTGACGACCATTCCTCTGGGGCGGCCGTTGCCGGTCGCCTCGAGCAACCAACCCGGGCGGCGGTCGTAAGACGGACCTGGACCTCGCGAGAGAGCCGCGCCACCCCTATTCGGTTTTGCTCCCGGTGGGGCTTGCCATGCCGCTCCTGTTGCCAGGCGCGCGGTGCGCTCTTACCGCACCCTTTCACCCTTGCCGGCGAAATCCGAGGACCAGCCGGCGGTTTGCTTTCTGTGGCGCTATCCCTGGAGTTGCCTCCGCCGGACGTTATCCGGCACCGTGTCTTGCTGGAGCCCGGACTTTCCTCCACCCCGACCCTTGCGGGCGGAGCAGCGGCCGTCCGGCCGGCTGGCAGCGCGTCCTAGGCGCGCCGGCGTGGCGGGTCAAGGCAGAACTCCTTCACCATGATCGATGAAACCCGAACGATCGAGCGTTCGGCGCTGAGGCGGCGTGGCCGAAATACCGCGCGTACACGGATTTCTCACTCTGCGCGGTCATAGTCTCCAAGCTTGCCGCAATCGCCCGGCTTGTAGGCAATGCCGGGCGAGGACGCCCTTGGGTTCGGGAATATCGATGCGAAAGACAGTGGTATGCGTCGCGCTTGTGTCGGCGCTGGGCGTGGCCGGATGCGGCTACACGCCTGAACAGCGGGCGGCTTCCGGCGGGTTGATCGGAGCCGGAACGGGAGCGGCGATTGCTGGCGCGGCTGGCGGCGGACCTGGCGCGGTGATCGCCAGCAGCCTGCTCGGGGCCGGAGCCGGCGCCTTGATCGGTGCCAATACGCCGCCACCGCCGCCGCCTTCCGTCGTCGTGGTGCGGGGACCGCCGCGCTGCGCCGAGTTCGCCGAGGACGTCTATGGGCGCCCCTACTGCCGGGTCCGCTACGCTTACTGAGGCCGACAGCGCACGCGTCGACCGGATCGTGCCGTCGCCGAACTTTGGCGACCGGCGCGGGCGGGGAATCGATGCGCTCATTCTCCATTACACCGGCATGGCATCGGGCGAAGCCGCCCTGACGCGCCTTTGCGACTCGATGTCGGAGGTGTCCTGCCACTATCTCGTCTGGGAGGATGGCAAGGTCGATCAGCTCGTCGCCGAGGCGGCGCGGGCTTGGCACGCCGGCCGCTCGTTCTGGGCCGGCGAGGCGGACCTGAACGCCGTCTCGATCGGCATCGAGGTCGTCAACGGCGGGCACGATTTCGGCTGTCCGCCGTTTCCGCCCGCGCAGGTCGATGCCGTCATCGCGCTCTGCCAGGACGTGTGCGCGCGCAGGGCCATTTCGACCTGGCGCGTCCTCGCCCATTCGGACGTCGCCCCGGACCGCAAGCTGGATCCCGGCGAGCACTTTCCCTGGCGCACGCTCGCCGCACGCGGTGTGGGTGCGTGGGTGGACGCCGGCCGTGAAGAAGGTGTGGTCTCCGACCGTCTCTCCATCGAAGCGATGCAGGGCCGACTGGCGCGGTTGGGCTACGGCTGCCCAGTCACGGGCATGCTCGACGAGCCGACCGCATGCGTCATCCGAGCTTTTCAGCGGCATTGGCGACCGTCGACCGTTGACGGGGTTCCCGACGGCGAGACGCTTGCGACGCTGGCGAGGCTCTCCGGCCGTTGCCGTCCTGCTTTCGATCGGCTTGTCGCGGGGCCGGGCCCTGGTGCAGGGTGAGACCCTAGGCAGCATCGCCCGCAAGAGGAAATTTCCTTGAGAAGAATGAGCAGCACTTCGATCGCCGCCCTCATGCTCGCCGCCTGCGGGATGATCGGCGCGGCTTCGGCGCAGGCTCCGCAGCCTGCCGCACCCGAGCCTGCACCTGCGCCTGCCGCAACGGCGAAAGCGCCGACCACGGATCGTCAATCACCTCTCTTCGGTCAGCCGCAAAGCGCGGACGCGGCCAAACTGGCCCCCGTCAGCGGGCCCCCGCTGGCGACCCAGGCCAAGAACCTGCCGCTGACCAAGCTGCACGTCCCCGACGGCTTCAAGGTGGAGGTCTACGCGAGCGGGGTCGGCAACGCGCGTTCCATGCGGCTCGGCGATAAAGGCACGCTGTTCGTCGGCTCACGCGTTCTCGACAAGGTCTATGCGGTGACGTCGGAGAACGGCGTCAAGACGGTCAAGATTATCGCGAGTGGGCTTCACCGGCCGAACGGGGTCGCTTTCCACGACGGCTCGCTCTACGTCGCCGAACTCTCGAAGATCTGGCGCTTCGACAATATCGAAGCCAACCTCGATCATCCGCCCAAGCCCGTGCTGATCTACGACGACCTGCCCAAGGACGAAGCGCACGGCTGGAAGTTCATCAGCATCGGACCCGACAACAAGCTCTACGTGCCCATCGGGTCGCCAGGTAACATCACGATGCCGCCGTCGACCCACGCCCAGATCCGTCGGATGGATCTCGATGGCAAGAACGTCGAAATGGTCGCGACCGGCGTCCGCAATTCCGTCGGCTTCGACTGGAGCCCGATCACCAAGGACCTGTATTTCACCAACAACGGCCGCGACTGGGTCTCCGAGGATATTCCCAACGATACCCTGCACCGCGTCAGCGCTTCGGCGAAAACCGCGCCGAACTTCGGGTTTCCCTACTGTCACCAGGGCAATTTCACCGACCCCGAATACGGGTGGGGCCATTCCTGCGACGAGTTCGCCAAGCCCATCGCTCTGATGGGGCCGCACACCGCGACGCTCGGCATGCGCTTCTATACGGGCAGCATGTTCCCGGCGAGCTATAAGAACGCCATCTTCGTGGCCCGGCATGGCTCGTGGAACCGGACCAAGAAGCTCGGCGGCGATGTCGTGGTGGTCAAGCTGAAGGACGATGGATCGGTCGAGTCCGTCGAACCGTTCCTGACCGGCTTCCTGGAGAACAACAAGTACAACGGCCGCCCCGTCGACGTACAGCAGATGCCGGATGGGTCGCTGCTGGTGTCGGATGATTGGAACGGCGCGATCTGGCGCGTCACCTACGCGCCGCCGGACCAGCACGCCCAGAAATAGGGATGCCGCGCGCCGTGAAGGGTAGCGTCTTGCGGCGGCTCCTGGCCGCAGGGCTGGGAGCCGTGAGCCTGTTTGGTCCGGCGTCCGCCGACACCGCTCAGGACCGGCTGCCCGCCTGCGTCGCCTGTCATGGCGCGGCGGGTCATTCCGCCGTGCCGGGAGTGCCGGTGCTCGGCGGCCAGCCCGCCGATTACCTTCTCGTTCAGCTCGTTCTTTTTCGCGACAAGCAGCGGGTGGCCGACCCGATGAACGCGATGGCCGATGGCCTGAGCGACGACGACCTCAGAACGTTGTCGGACAGCGTATCGAAGCTCCCGCTCCCTGCGCCTCCGCCGGCGACGAGCGACACCGTGGCCCTTGCCAAAGGACACGACCTCGTCGGCAAGTACCGCTGCAACTCGTGTCACGGCGCCAATCTCGAAGGCCAGGAGCAGATCCCGCGTCTCGCCGGCCAGCACGAGGATTACCTCGCCAAGTCGCTTGCGGCCTACAAGTCGAACGCGCGGGCCGGTTACGATCCTGCCATGAACGAGGTCGCGCAGGAGGTGCAGGAGGCCGACATTCCCGTCCTCGCGGCCTACCTCGCCAGCTATCGTCCGGAAACGCCGACGCACTGAACCTCCGCCTGCGCTGGGCTTCAGTGCGCTTCGTCCCAGTTCAGCGCGGCCTTGGCGTCGACCTGGAGCGGAACGGACAGCTGCACGGCGGGATGGGGAGCGTCGACCATGACGCGGCGGACCACGTCAACCGTCGCCGCGACCTCGCTTTCCGGCACCTCGAAGACGAGTTCGTCGTGGACCTGCAGCAGCATTCGCGCGCCGAGCTTGGCCTTCTCCAACGCCTCATCCATGCGGATCATCGCGCGGCGAATAATATCGGCGGCCGTGCCCTGGATGGGCGCGTTGATCGCCGCGCGCTCGTTGAAGGCCCGTTCCGAAGGGTTCGAGGCGGTGATGCGCGGGTAATGACAGCGTCGCCCGAAGAGGGTCTCGACATAGCCCTTGCTTCGACAGATCGCCTTGGTCGTGTCCATGTAGGCGCGGATGCCGGGGAAGCGCTCGAAGTACTGCTTGATGTAGGCGCCGGCCTCCCCGCGTCCGATACCGAGCTGGTTGCCGAGCCCGAAAGCCGAGATGCCGTAGATGATGCCGAAATTGATCGCCTTGGCGCGACGGCGGATGTCCGAAGTCATCTCGGCGAGGGGCACGGAGAACATCTCCGAGGCCGTCATCGCGTGGATGTCGTGACCGTTGGCGAAGGCGTCCTTGAGCTGCGGGATGTCGGCGATGTGGGCGAGGAGGCGCAGCTCGATCTGCGAGTAGTCCGCCGACATCAGCACATGGCGGGGTGCCGCGATGAACGCCGTGCGGATCTTGCGGCCGGCCTCGTTGCGCACCGGGATGTTCTGCAGGTTCGGCTCGGTGGAGGACAGCCGGCCCGTGGTGGTCGAGGCCAGCATATAAGACGTGTGCACGCGATCCTGCGCGTCGGCGTAGGTCGGCAGGGCATCGCAATAGTTGTTCTTAAGCTTCGTCGTCTGCCGCCATTCGAGGACGAGGCCGGCGAACGGGTTGCCTTGCTCGGCGAGGTCTTCGAGGATGTTGGCCGCCGTCGACCACGCGCCGGTCGCCGTCTTGCGCGCGCCGGGCAGGCCCATGGTGCCGAACAGGATGTCCGCGAGCTGTTTCGGCGACCCGATGTTGAAGGGCGCGCCGGCCATCTCGAAGATCCGCGCTTCCAGCCGCGCTGCCTCCTGCGCGAACTCGCTCGACAGGCGTGAAAGGATCGCGCGGTCGATGCGGATGCCGCGCCGCTCCATGCGGCCGAGCACGGCCGTCATCGGCCGCTCCAGCGTTGCGTAGACGGCTGCCATGTGCTCCGCCGGCAGGCGCGGCTTCAGCGTCTCCCACAGCCGCCGCGTGACGTCCGTGTCCTCCGCCGCGTAGGCCGTCGCTTTCTCGATGGGTGCGCGCGCAAAGCCGATGAAGGTGCGGCCGGAGCCGGCGACCTGCGCGAAGGTCGTCGGTTTGTGCCCGAACAGCTTTTCGCACAGCACGTCCATGCCGTGATCGGTGCGCCCGGCGTCGAGGACGTAAGAGATGAGCAGCGTGTCGTCGACCGGCGCGACGGTGATGCCGCGTTGCGCGAACACGTGCCAATCGTATTTCATGTTGTGCGCGATCTTCAGCACGCCCGGGTCCTCGAGCAGCGGCTTGAGGCGCGCGAGGACGAACGCGGCGTCGAGCTGGCCGGGCACGGGCTCCAGCTCCGTTCCCTTGCTCTTGGCGCCGAGCAGGTCGCTCGCGCCTTCGACGTCGATGAGCCGGGAGTGGAGCAGGGGGATGTAGACCGCCTCGCCGCGGCCCACGCACAGCGACACTCCGACGAGGTCGGCGGTGAGAGGGTCGAGGCCGGAGGTTTCCGTGTCGATCGCGATGATGCCGCTCTCGTGGGCGGCGGCGATCACGTCATCCAGTGCCGCCGGTGTCGTGATCGTGGCGTAGCGCGTCGGATCGAACGGGAGCTTGCGCAGATCGGCCGCGCGGCTGGCCGCGAGCGAGCCGGGACCGGTGACGATCGGCGCCTGGGGGGCCTGCTCGCCGTAACGGGCGTTCTGCGCCGGGATATTCAATGGCTGGGCGTCGGGGCCAGCGAGCGGCTCGCCTTTGCGATTGCGCCAGCCCGCCGCGCCGGCGAAGTTTGGGTCGGGCTCGATCTCCGCTGCCTCGACGGCGAAGCCTTCCGCCGCGCGCTTCGTCAGCGTGGTGAACTCGAGCGCCTTGAAGTAGCTGACCAGCGTCTTGCCGTCGGGCGGGATGAGACCGAGCTCGTCCAGCGGCACGAGCACGTCCACGTCGCGTTTGAGGGTGACGAGATCGCGCGACAGCCGGATCAGCTTGACGCTTTCCGGATCGGTCAGGGTTTCGCGCTTCTTCGGCTGCTTGATCTCGCGGGCGCAGGCGAGCAGCGTGTCGA
>CAXTFG010000116.1:0-10093 GCA_964243415.1 uncultured Beijerinckiaceae bacterium
ATCTTCGCCCTGATCTGGTTCGGCCTGTCGAACTGGACCACGATCTTCGTGGTCTTCATGACGGCGATGCCGCTGGTCCTGACCAACGTCTGGCAAGGGACGCGCACCGTCGACCGCGGGTTCCTGGAGCTGGGGCAGACATTCCGCATGCCGCGCCGCATGGTGCTCACGAAGATCTATTTGCCGACCATCCTGCCGCTGTTCTTCTCCGGAGCGCGGCTTGCCTTCGGCTTCGGGGCTCGCGTCGTCCTGGTCGCGGAATCGCTCGGAGCGAGCAGCGGCATCGGCTACCGCTTGCGGCAATCCGCCGATCTCGTGCAGACAGACCAGGTTTTCGCGTGGACGCTGACGCTGGTCGGCCTGATGATCGGGCTCGAGACGTTGATCCTGAAACCAACGGAGCGTCGCTTGTTCTCCTGGAAGAAAGCCGCCTAGCATGCGATTGTGCGACACGCGACCGGGACCGGACGAGCTGCGATGAAACAACTGGGATGGTTGCTCGTCGCTTTCTCCGTCCTGGGCGCTCCGGTTCTCGCCCGCGCCGAGTCCATTCGGATCGGATATTGGAGCTCGGGCGTCAGCCTCGGCTTCGGCGCCGTTCTCGAAGCCGGCAAGTTCATGGAACAGCAGGGGCTCATCGTCGAGTACCTGAAGTTTCCCGACGTGAACGCACCGACGAAGGCGATGGCGGCGGGAGCGATCGATTTCGCCATCGCGGCAAGCGCCGGCTCGGCCCTCAGCGTGACGTCGCGGGGGCTGCCGATGAGCATCATTCTCGCGACGCAGGTGGCCGATCTCGATTTCGTCGTCCCCGAGGCATCGCCGATCCGCTCCCTCGCGGAACTCAAGGGGAAGAAGATCGGGACGTCGCCCGCCGGGAGCGCCACCGCCGCCATCACCTCCGCAATCCTCGCGGAAAATTACGGTCTCAAGCCCGACGCCTACCAGAGCGTCCCCGGAAACGATCCGAGGCTCGCGCAGTTTCTGGCGCAAAAGGACATCGACGCGGCAGCGCTGCGGACCGTCACGATTGCGCTTCTGCCGGACGCCAAGCTTCGCAAGATCGGCTCTTTCCTGGATGAGTGGAAGAAGATCACCAAGCAGAACGCCCCTCCCGTCCTCGGTGTCGGTTTGATGCGCAACGACTGGTTGACCAAGAACCCGACCGGCGCAGCGAAGGTCGTCGCGGCCATGCGCAACGCCTACGCGTTCGGGAAGGCGGACAAGCCTGCGGTCGCAAAGGCGCTGATGTCGGCGGCCAACCTCAGCGAGGCCGACGCCAAGGCCTATGCCGCACTTTGGGACGGCATCTACACGGTCAGCATGGAACCCGCAGACATGACGTCCCTGCGCCGCGAGTTCGACGTCTTCAAGACGGTCGGCGTCGTCGACGGCTCGCTTCCCGATGCCGCCCTGGTGGCCAAGCCGTACCTCGACTCCAAAGCGATCAAGTAGGGCCAACTCACGGAGGAATGGAAGCGTTGGCTGAGACAATGAAAGCGCTCGTCCTCGAGCGGCATGGCGACGTCGGCGATCTGAAGGTCGTGTCCGATTACCCCAAGCCGGTCGCCGGACCGGGCGAAGTCGTGATCCGGGTCGGCGCGTCCTCCTTCAACTATCATGATGTCTTCACCGTCAGAGGCATGCCGGGCATCAAAGTGCCGATGCCCGTCGTGATCGGTCTCGATATGGCCGGCCAGATCGTCGAGCTCGGCGCCAACGTCACCGGCTGGGAGCGGGGCGACCGCGTCCTCGTCAACCCGGTGAACCGGGCCAAAGGCCTGATGGGGGAGATGCTTGACGGCGGCATGGCGGAATATTGCCGCGTGGCGGTCGGCCAGCTGATCCGGATGCCGGCGGACGTCAGCTACGTCGATGCCGCCTCGCTCCCGGTCGCCTACGGCACCGCCCATCGCATGCTGATCACCCACAACACGGTGAAGGCCGGCGACCGCGTGCTCGTCCTCGGTGCGAGCGGCGGCGTCGGGACCGGCTGCGTCATGCTGGCGAGGCGACTCGGTGCGGAGGTGATCGCCTGTGCCGGCAGCGCCGAGAAGATGCAGATGCTCAAGGAGCTCGGCGCCGACCACGTCGTGAACTATCGCGAGACGGATTTCTCGAAATGGGCGATCGAGACTTACGGCAAGCCGCAACGGCGGACCTACGACGGCGGCGTCGATGTGGTCATCAACTTCACCGGCGGCGACACCTGGGTGCCGTCGCTGCGCTGCCTGAAGCGCGGCGGCACGCTGCTCGTCTGCGGCGCCACGGCCGGCCACGATCCCAAGGAGGATCTCCGCTACGTCTGGAGCTTCGAACTCAAGATTGTCGGGTCGAACAGCTTCTACGACGCCGATCTCGCGGCGCTGATGGACATGATCCAGGATGGAGGCCTCAAGCCCGTCGTCGATAAGGTGTTCACCTTGGAGGAGGCCGCCGAAGGCCTGCGCATGGTGCGCGACCGCGAGGTCATGGGCAAGATCGTCGTCGCGCCATAGAGGTCGAGAACAGCCATGTCGGACACGCCGTTGACCAAGGAGCAGGTCGAAGAGCTGCTGAGCCGGGGACCGTTCCATCAGTGGCTCGGTATACGGGTCCTCGGCGTTGGCAACGGCGAGATCGAACTCGCCGCGACGTGGCGGCCCGAGTGGGTCGTGAACGCGGACCGCGGCTGGACGCATGGCGGCATCTTGGCCACGTTGATCGATCTCACAGCCGACTGGGCGCTCGTGTCCAAGACCGGGCGTGGCGTCCCGACGATCGATCTACGCGTCGACTATCATCGCCCGGCGTTGAAGGGCGACCTGCGCTGCCTCGGCAAGGTCCTGAAGTTCGGCGGCCAGATCTCCGTCTCCGAAGCCAAGATCATGGATGCCGAGGGTAAGCTGCTTGCCAGCGGACGCGGCGTCTATATGACGGCGCCGCCCAAATAGACGCAGCAGATGGCAAGCCTCGACCACATCGTCGTCAATGTCCTTCACGAGATGGAGGCGGCTGCGGCATCGTTTTCGGCGCTCGGTTTCCAGCTCACGCCGCTGGGGCGTCATTCGCTGGGATCAATCAACCATCTGGCGATGACATCGGGCCCGTACCTGGAACTCGTCGGCGTCCCCGACACCGGCCTGCAACGTCAGGAGGTGCTCGACAGTCCTCCAGGCCTGAACGGCCTTGTGCTCGCCAGCACGGACGCCGACGCGACGTACCAGAAGCTCAAGGCCGCTGGCCTGCCCGCCGCGCTGCCCGTTGCGTTTTCGCGCCCGGTCGAAATCAAGGGCTGTGCCGCCGAAGCCCGTTTCCGCACGGTCCGGCTGTCCCCCGAGCTGTTTCCGGCGGGCCGCGTCTACTTTTGCGAGCATCGAACGCCGGACCTCGTGTGGCGGGAGCCCTGGTTCGCGCATGCGAACGGGTTCTGCGAGATCGACGGGCTCGTTATCGCAAGTCGCGACCCGGTGGGCGAGGCGGCCCGTTATGCGGCTGTCTTCGAGACGTCGGTCGAACGGCTTGGTCCCGAGAGCGCACGCGTGCGCCTTGGCGCGTTCCGCGTCGACATCGTCGTGGGGCCGCAGCCGCGATTCGAGAGCTTGGGCCTGCGCTTCACGTCGCTCGACGAGGTCGAACGACGGGCGGGCAAGCTGACGAACGTTCGATGGACCCGGCATGCTCCGGAGAGAGCGACGCTCGAGCTCTCCGATTTCGACCTCCGCCTCACCTGCAGCGGTCCATGACGGACGCCGTTAATCTCGGCGCGTTCGTCGACCGCGACGGCGATGCCAACCGGCCCGTCTTCATCGGGGTCGGACCGGCCGTTGCCGAGACGATCATGACGCGCGCCGGCCTCGACACCATGGCGGACGCGTTCGCACGCGGTTTGGTGCGCCAAGGTTTCGCGCGAGGCGACCGCATCGCGATCCTGTCGGCGAACCGACCGGAATACGTCGCGATCCTGCTCGGCGCGATGCGGGCCGGCGTCGTCCCCACGCCCATCAACTTCAAGTTCCCGCCCGCGACCATCGCTTTCGTGGTCGCCGACTGCGGCGCGCGTCTCGTCGTCTGCGACGGACCCCGCCGGGCGCAGATGGGCGCCAAGCTTCCCGCGAATGTCCGAACATGCTGCTTCGACGGGTCGGAAGACCTCGACGACTGGCTCGATGCTGGCTCTTTTGATCCGATCCGGCCGGCGCCGGATGAAGCCGCGCTCTGCCTTTACACCTCGGGGTCGACCGGCCGGCCGAAAGGGGTCCTGCTGTCGCACGCCTCGCACCTCTGGGTCGTGCGGACCAGGATGGCCGAGGACGATTTCGGCACGCAGCGCGTGCTGATCGCGGCGCCGCTCTACCATATGAACGCGCTCGCCCTCGCGTTGCTGGTGTGCGCGAGCGGCGCGGCCGCGGTGCTGCTGCCCCAGTTCGAGACCAAACTCTACATCGACTCGATCGGGCGCTACCGCTGCACCTGGCTGACAGCCGTGCCGCCGATGTTGGCCATGATGCTGCGCGACAAGGCGGCGCTTCGGGGCGCCGACCTGTCGAGCGTTCGCACCGTCCGCATGGGATCGGCGCCGGTGAACGAGACGCTCGCGGCCGAGATCCGCGAGCTGCTGCCGAAGGCCCGGATCATCAACGCCTATGGCACGACCGAAGGAGGCCCGATCGTCTTCGACGACCGCGCGTCACCGCTCCCCCTCCCGTCCGGCTCGGTGGGCCAGCCGCATCCGGAGGTGTCCGTCCGCCTGACGGGCCCCGAGGCACCCCTGCAGGGCGTCCTCGAAATGAAGAGCCCGGCTGTCATGCTCAGCTACCACAATCGGCCCGACGTACGCCTGCCCATTAGCGCCGATGGCTTTTACCACACCGGCGATGTCTTCCGGCGGGATGCGGACGGGTTCTACTTCTTCGTCGGCCGGTCCGACGACATGTTCGTGTCGGGCGGCGAGAACATCTTTCCCGGCGAGGTGGAAACGGTTCTCGAAACGCACCCCGACGTGCTGCAGGCCTGCGTTGTTCCGGTCGACGACGCGATCAAGGGGACCAAACCCGTCGCGTTCGTCGTTCGGCGTCCCGGCTCGACCATCGATGAGCCGGCGGTCAAGCAGCATGTGCTTGCGAATGCGCCCGCCTACCAACATCCACGCCGCGTCTGGTTCCTCGAAGCGCTGCCGTTGGCCTCCACCAACAAGGTCGACCGCGCGGCCCTGCTTGTCCTCGCTGAGAAGAACGTGCGCTCGGGATAGCTGAAGACGCCTGCGGCGGAGCTTGTCCTCGCGCGGGCAAGGGACCACATTTCGATCGCGGCGATCTACGACCGCCAGGAGTGTGCGATGGCGATGCCCGGCGGTCGGATCTTCGAGGATTTTTCGCGACTGATGACGGATGCGTCCGGGCTTGCCCAGGGCGTCCGTCGCGAGGTCGAGACGATCGTGCGCGGGCAGGTCGAACGCCTGCTCGCGGCGATGGACGTCGTTTCGCGCGAGGAACACGACGCGGTGAAAACGATGGCGGCCCTAGCCCGCGACGAGAATGAGAGATTGGAGCGGCGCATCCTTTCTCTCGAAGAGAAGCTCGGAATGTCGGCCGTTCCGCCGCCCGCGGCCGGCGACCTGTCGATCTGATCGCACGGTTGGACGGTGCCGCCTCAGGCTGTGCCCTCGGCCGTCTGCTCGTTCGGTTGCAGGCGAGAAAGAAGCGTCGTCAGAGCAGCGAGGTTCTTGTCGGGATCGTCGCTGTTCACATCGAGGATCAGGCGATCATCCTTCCAACGCGGCGACGTCAGGCGCGATCTGACGTGGGCCGCCGCCTTCTTCAGGAACGTCAGCGCCGCTGCTTTCGGCCCTATCACGACGGCCGTGATGCCGGCCCCTTGGGCGAGAAGCGACACGCGGCGCCGAGCCAGCAGCCGCTCGGTTTCCGCAGGAAGGTCGCCGAACCGATCGTCCAGCTCGTCGCGAAACGCGTCGATATCCTCGACCTCCTCGACATGCGCCAGTCTGGCGTAGAGCTCGAGGCGCAGCGCCTCGTCAGGCACGTAGGAGGCGGGGAACCCGGCATCGCCGGTAGCCTGCAACGATGGTGCACGCCGCTCGTCCACGGTCTCGCCCTTCTGAGCCCGCACGGCGCGCTGCAGCAGGTTCTGGTACAGGCTCGACCCGATCAGCTTCATATGACCGGCCTGCTCCTCGCCGACGAGGTCGCCGCCGCCGCGAAGATCGAGGTCGCGTGAGCTGAGCTCGAAACCTGCGCCGAGCCGGTCGGCTGCGAGCAGCGCAGAGAGACGCTCGGCGGTGCCCTTGGAGATCTCCTCATCGGGCGCGAAAAGGTAGGCCGTGCCCTGCACGCGCCCGCGGCCGACGCGACCGCGAAGCTGATGCAACTGGGCCAGCCCGAAGCGATCGGCGCCCCAGACCAGCATGGTGTTGGCGCGCGGCACGTCGAGCCCATTCTCGATCAGCGACGTCGCCACGAGCACGTCGCACGCACCGTCCGCGAAGCTGACCATCGCCTCGTCGACATCTTCCGGCGAGAGCTTTCCGTGTGCGACTTCCACGGACAGCTTGGGCGCGACCTCCTGCAGCATGGCGACCACGCCGTCGATCTCCTCGACGCGGGGCACGACGACGAAGCTCTGACCGCTCCGACGCTTTTCGCGCATCAGGGCGGTAGCCGCCGCCGCCTTGTCGAACGACGACAGGAAGGTGCGGACCGGCCGGCGGCGCGCCGGCGGCGCTGCAAGCACGCTGACGTCCTGCACGCCGACGAGCGCACCCTGGAGCGTGCGCGGGATCGGCGTCGCCGAAAGGGCAAGATGGTGCGGTGCGAGCCCTTGTAGGTCCTGCTTGGCCTTGGTGCCGAAGCGGTGCTCCTCGTCGACAATGACGAGGGCGAGGTCGTCGAAATCGACATCGTCGGCGCTGACCGCTTGCGTGCCGATCACGATTCCGGCCTTGCCGCTCGCGAGCCGCTTCTTCGCGGCCTTGCTGTCCGTGGTCGACACCAAACGCGACAGATGGACGATCTCGACATCGGTACCCGCGAAACGTCGTTGGAAGGTCTGCACGTGCTGGCGCGCGAGCACCGTGGTAGGCGCAACCAGCGCGACCTGTTTGCCGCAGAGCGCGACGGCGGCGGCGGCGCGCAACGCCACCTCGGTTTTGCCGTAACCGACATCGCCGCACACAAGCCGGTTCATCGGCCTGCCTGAAGCGAGGTCTTCGAGCACAGCGGCGACCGCGGCCGCCTGGTCGCGCGTTTCCGGGAACGGGAAGCGGGCGGTAAACCGCGCGTAGTCGGCCGTCGGCGGCGCCAGCCGCGGCGTCTTCGCCGTGGCACGCTCGGCCGCCAGCGCGACCAGGCGGCCCGCGGCCTCCTCGACATACGCGTTGACCTTGACGCGCCGCTTGTTCCAGCCGTCGGTGTTCAGCCGGTCGAGCGTGACCGCTTCCGGCGCCGAGCCATATCGCCAGATCCGGTCGAGCTCGTCCGTGGGCACCAACAGCTGGGCGTCGTCATAGAAATTGAGGCGCAAGACCTCGTGCGCGCCGCCATCGATCTCGACGTTTTCCAAGCCCTTGAGAATGGCTACGCCATAGTCCTCGTGGACGACGACGTCGCCCGGCTGAGGCGCTGATTGCGTCGCCAGGGCAGCGCCTCCCACCTCCGCCGACGATGCCCGCGCGCCGAAGACGTCGGAGGCCGTCACCAGGGCGAGCTTGCTTTCGCGGTCGATGAATCCGCGTTCAAGATCGGCGTCGAGCACCACGACGGCGCCGGCTGGAGCTCCCACCGCCGTCTGCCAGTCTTCAACCGTTCGGGCTGCGATCTTGCCGCGTTTCAACGCCCGGACGAGGGGCGCGCGCTCCGCCGGGAGGCCAGCGACCACCAAACGGTCGCCGTCGTTTGATGCCGCGCGGACGAAATCCGTAAAGGCGCGCATCGCATCACGCTCGACAGCGAAAGACGCCATTGCCTCAATCGAGCCGAGATCGAGCGCGAGCTGCGATCGATCCGCCAATGCCGCGTCGAATGCGTCCCGGCTCAGATAAAGATGATCTGGCTGCGGCGCGACGCCGTCTTCCGGCCCGGCGAAAGCGCGGCGGGTGTCGTAGGCGTCGGCGACGCGGGACGCGACGCGCTGGCACGCCTGCAGCGCGCCCTCTTCGTGCGCGATTGCCGCGCCGGGCGTCAGTCCGAACAGTGTCGTCAGATCCGGCTGGTAGGCGGAGAGGCGGTGTTCGATGCCGGGCGTGCGCGCGACATCGTCGTCCAGGGCGAGTTCGGACGCCGGAACGAGATCAAGCCGGGCGAGCGGCTCCTCCGTGCGCTGCGTCGCGGAATCGAAGATGCGGAGCTCCTCAATTGTCCCGTCTTCGCCAAGGTCGATGCGCACCGGCGCGAGAGCATCAGCTGGGTAGACGTCGATCACGCGACCCTGGAAAGCGATGTCACCGGGCTCGTCGACGCGCTCGTCTTCGAGATAGCCGCAGCGTCGCGCGAATGCCTCGAGCGCCGCGCGATCGAGTTTGTGACCCGTCGCCAGCGTGAAGGATGGATCGACGGCTCCGACCTTCTGCATCACGGCTTCGGGGCTCGTGACGAGAAGGCGCCGGCCATTCGGTTTATTCCCAAGCTTCTGCAGCACCGCGACGCGGCGTCCCATGCAGGCGAGCGACGGCGACACCCGGTCGTATGGCAGGCAATCCCACGGCGGCAGGATCATCACGTCGAGCCCCGTCGCCAACGATAACAGGGCGCGGCCGATCTCGTCGGCGCGGCGCTCGTCGGCGGCGAGGAAGACGACCGTCTTCGGCTTTGCCTCGACGCAAGCCGCGGCGAGCCTCGTGGCGACCGCGGCCGTGGGCAATTGGGCCGGGCCGACGCGGTCCGCCGACAAGGGCGCCGGCCCGGGGACTAGATCGGAGCGGTCCTTTTTGCGTTTGTTCGCGGCGGCCATGGCCGGTCTCCGGTGAGCGGCGACTCAAGCGCGGAGGGCGCCTCGGGTTTCCACTCGACGAAGCTCAGCGGCGGGATGCCGCGATGCGTTCAGCCGCCTATCTCCTCGCGCCGCGTCTCCAGCGCCAGCCATTGCTCCTCGGCCGCGGCCAGCTCCGCTTCCAGTTTGCCGAAGGCGTCGGAATGCCGGGCAAAGGCGGCAGGGTCGCGCGCATAGAGGCTGGGGTCGTCGAGAACGTTGCGCAGCTTGGCCTTCTTGCCTTCCAGCGCGGAGATGGTCTTGGGCAGCGTGTCGAGAGCGTGCTTCTCCTTGAACGAGAGTTTCTCCTTGGCCGCCGCACGCAGAGATTGTTTCGGCTCGGCAGCCGGTCCGGCTTCATGTGTCGGCATCGCCACCGCTCGCGCCGCCACTCCAGCGCCGCGCTGGGCTACCATGTCGGTGTAGCCGCCGGCATACTCCTGCCATGCTCCGCCACCTTCCGCGACGAGGACTCCCGTCGCCACGCGATCGAGGAAATCGCGGTCGTGGCTCACCAGAAGCAGCGTGCCGGGATATTCGGTCAGCATCTCCTGCAGCAGATCGAGCGTCTCGAGATCGAGGTCGTTGGTCGGTTCGTCGAGCACCAGCAGGTTCGAGGGCTGGGCTAAGGCGCGGGCCAGCATTAGCCGGCCGCGCTCGCCGCCCGACAGCCGGCCGATAGGCGTGCGCGCCTGCTCGGGGGCGAACAGGAAGTCCTTCATGTAGCCCATGACGTGCTTGCGCTCGCCGTTGACCTCGACGAAATCGCTGCCTCCGCCGGTAAGCGCGTCGCGCAGCGTCGTCGTCGGCTCGAGGCTAGCGCGCTTCTGGTCGAGCGTCGCCATTTCGAGATTGGCACCGAGCCGTACCGTGCCGCTGTCGGGCGCGAGCGTCCCGGTCAGCACCGAGATCAGCGTCGTCTTCCCGGCCCCGTTGGCGCCGACCACGCCGAGCCGATCGCCGCGCAGAACGCGGGTCGAAAAATCCCTCACGATCGGGCGGGTGTCGTAGCTCTTGGCGACGCCCTTGGCCTCGATCACGAGCTTGCCGGAGACGGCGCCCTCGCTGGCGACGAGTCTGACGTCGCCGGCCGCGCGCCGGTGCTCGCGCCGGTCGGTGCGCAGTCCCTGCA
>CAXTFG010000117.1:0-10047 GCA_964243415.1 uncultured Beijerinckiaceae bacterium
GATGATGATGGCGAAAGGCAGCGTGATCGAAAACTCGCGGAACAGCTTTCCTGCAATGCCGCCGAGCAGCAGCAGCGGCATGAAGGCCGCCATCAGCGACACCGAGATCGAGATAACGGTGAAGCCGATCTGGCGCGAGCCGGTCAGTGCCGCCTGCAGCGGCGACAGCCCGGCCTCGCGGTTCTTGTCGATGTTCTCGATCATGACGATCGCGTCGTCGACGACGAAGCCGATCGAGGTCGCGAGCGCCATCAACGAGATGTTGTCGAGAGAGAAACCGGCCGCGTACATGCAGGCGCACGTTCCCGCCAGCGCGAGCGGAACGGTCACGCCAGCGGCGGCGGTCGGCGTCAGCCGCCGCAGGAAGACGAAGACGACCATCATCACGAGCACGATGGTCGCGCCCAGCGTCCAGACCATGTCCGCGATGCTGGCGCGGATGGTCGTCGTGCGATCGTTGAGGATCGAGACGTCGACGCCAGCGGGAAGGAAGCGCTGCAGGTCCGGGATCAGCGCCTTGATTTGGTTGACGGTCTCGATGACGTTGGCATTGGCCTGCTTGCGCACGTTGATGAGCACCGCCGGCTTGCCGTTGAAAGTCGCTTCCGAACGGTTGTTTCGCGTGCTGTTCGACACCGTCGCGACGTCCGACATCACGACGCTGGTGCCGCTCGCATTCTTGAGGACCAGGCTGCGATAGTCGTCGAGCGTCTTGAGCTGATCGTTGGTCGAGATCGCGCGGCCGAAGATCTGCCCGTTGATCTCGCCGGTCGGGGAGACGGCGTTTCCGTTCACGATGGCCGTCCGGATGTCGTCGAGGCTCAGGCCCATCGACGACAGGCGCGCCGGGTCGGCGCGAATGCGGATGGCGGGCTGGTCGGCGCCGGCAACATCGGCCTGGGCCACGCCGTCGATTTGCGAGATCCGCTGAAGCAGAACCGAATCGGCGGCGTCGTAGACCGCAGACGAGGGCAGCTGGTCCGAGGTCAGCGCAAGGATGATGATCGGCGCGTTGTTCGGATTGGCTTTGCGGAAGATCGGCACGTTGGGCAGGCCGGCCGGCAGATCGACGGTGGCCGCATTGAGCGCCGCCTGCACGTCGCGAGCGGCACCGTCGACGTTCCGGCTAAGATCGAACAGCGAAATGATGACCGTGCTGCCGAGCGAACTGACCGAGGACAGTTCGGTGAGGCCCGGGATTTCACCGACGTGGCGCTCGATCGGAGCGGCCACGGTTGCCGCCATCGTTTCGGGAGAGGCGCCGGGATATTGCGTCGTGATGAAAACCGCCGGGAAGTCGATCGACGGCAAGCTCGCGACGGGCAGCTTGAAGTAGGCGACCACGCCGACCATGAATATGCCGAGGGCGAGAAGAATGGTGCCGATCGGCCGGTGGATGAAGGGCGCGGAGATATTCATCGCGTGCGCCCGTTCCGGGTCCGATGCGGTTTACCTCTCCTGTTCTCCGAGGTGCTCCCCCCCGCGGCTTGGGGTCGATGGCCGCACGTCATTCCGCGGCCCTCTGGTGCTCGAACTCTTCCGGCACCCGAGCATCGGGCTCTTCCGCCTTGACCCGGCCGAAGAAGCGGGCGCGCGTTCTTTCGAGCACCACGTAGAGAACCGGCGTCGTATAGAGCGTGATCAGTTGGCTGAGCAGCAGGCCGCCGACGATGGAAATGCCGAGCGGGTTGCGCAACTCGGATCCGGTGCCGCTCGCCAAAGCGAGCGGCAGGGCGCCGAACAGCGCGGCGAGCGTCGTCATCATGATCGGGCGAAACCGCAGCAGCGACGCCTGCACGATCGCCTCGTGCGGCGACATGTTCTCGTTGCGCTCGGCCTCGAGAGCGAAGTCGATGATCAGGATGGCGTTCTTCTTCACGATGCCCATCAGCAGCACGATGCCGATGAGCGCGATCAGCGACAGGTCCATGCGGAACACGATCAGCGCGAGCAGGGCTCCGACGCCGGCCGACGGCAACGTCGACAGGATCGTAATCGGGTGGATCGCGCTCTCGTACAGGACGCCGAGCACGATGTAGATCGTGATCGCCGCCGCGAGAATGAGATAGGGTTCGTTGGCGAGCGAACTGGCGAATTCCGCCGCGTCGCCGGCGAACACGCCGGTGATCTGGTCCGGCATGCCGATCGCCGCGCTTGCCGACGCGATCGCCTTGACCGCATCGCCGAGGGCCTCCCCTGGAGCGACGTTGAAGCTCAGGGTCACCGCCGGAAATTGCTCGGTGTGCTGGACGGAGAGCGGCGCGGTGTCCCTGTTGAGGCTGGTGAAGGTCGAGAGTGGCACCTGGGCCGCGCTGTTCGACGAGACATAGAGCGTCTTCAGCGAGTTCGAGTCGGCAAGGTAGCGCGGCTGCGCTTCGAGAATGACGCGGTACTGGTTGGTTTGGCCGTAGATCGTCGAAACCTGCCGTTGCCCGAACGCGTCGTAGAGCGTGTCCTGCACCGTCTGGACCGAGATGCCGAGACGGCCCGCAAGCTGTCGATCGATATTGACGTAGAGCCGCAGACCCCCGTCCTGCGCCTCCGACGTGACGTCCCGCAGCACCGGCGATTTGCGCATCTCGTCGACAAGCTTGTTCGACCACTCCGTCACGTCTTTCGGATCGGTGCCGTTCAACGTGTACTGGTACTGCGCCCGGCTCGACTGCGCCGTGATCTGGATATCCTGGACGCTCTGGAAAGCGACGGTGATCTTCGGCACGCCCGCGAGCGTGGCCCGCAGGCGCTTGATAATGGCGTTGACACCGTCGCGCCCCTCGTCGCGGGGCTTGAGCACGATCGACAGCTTGCCGGCGTTCGGGGTCGCGTTCACCGTTCCGACGCCGACGACCGAGGTGACGCCGACGACCGCCGGGTCCTTGCGCACCTCGGTCGCGACTTGATCCTGCAGTCGCGACATTTCGTCGAACGACACGGTCGTGTCGGCGCTCGTCACGGCCGAGATCAGACCGGTGTCCTGCGGCGGCAGAAAGCCTTTCGGGATCGTGATATAGAGCGCGACCGTCGCCGCCAGCGTCCCGGCGATCACCAGCATCATCAGCACCCGATGAGCGATCACCCACTCCAGGCTGCCTTTGTAGCGCGCGTTGAGCGCGTCGCCGATCCGCGCCAGCCGGCTCGGCGGTTTCGACAGATCCTCCTGGCGGTGGCGGAGCAGCTGACCGCACATCATCGGTGTCAGCGTCAGCGACACGATCGCCGAGATGACGACCGCGACCGTCAGGACGAGCGCGAACTCGCGAAACATGCGCCCGACGATCCCTGTCATGAACAAGAGCGGGATGAAGACGGCCACGAGCGAGACGGTCAGCGAGATGACGGTGAAACCGATCTCGCGAGCGCCTTTCAGCGCCGCCTGGAGCGGCCGTTCGCCGAGCTCGAGATGGCGGACGATGTTCTCGATCATGACGATGGCGTCGTCGACGACGAAGCCGGTGCCGATCGTCAGGGCCATGAGGGAGAGATTGTCGAGGCTGAAGCCCATGAAGTACATCGCGCCGAAGGTGGCGATGAGGCTGAGTGGAAGGGCGACGCCTGCAATGATCGTGGCCCGCAGCGAGCGCAGGAATACGAACACGACGAGCACGACAAGCAGAACGGACAGGACGAGCGTGAACTGGACGTCCTTGATCGAGGCCTTGATCGTCCCGGTACGGTCGCTGACCACGGTGAGATTGATACCGGCCGGCAGCGAACTACCGAGCTTTTTGAGCTCGTCCTTGATCCGCTGGACGGTGGCGACGACGTTGGCGCCCGGCTGGCGCTGCACGTCGATGATGACGGCGGGTTCACCCTGGTACCAACCCGCCACGTGGGAGTTTTCGAGCCCGTCGATAACGTCGGCGACGTCGCTCATCAGAACCGGCGCGTCATTCCTGTAGGTGATGACGACCGACCTGTAGGCTGCCGCGGCTTCGAGCTGGTCGTTGGCGCCGATGGCATAGGATTGCTTGGTGCCGTCGAGCGATCCTTTTGCCCCGTTGGTGTTGGCGTTGGAGATCGCGTTGCGCAGATCCTCCATACCAATCCCATAATTGGCGAGGCGCGACAGATCGGCCTGAACGCGAACCGCCGGCTTCAGGCCGCCAAGAATGCCGACGTGCCCGACGCCCGTCAGTTCGGACAGGCGTTGGCCGATCAGCGTGTCGGCGAGGTCAGACATCTCCCTGATCGAATGCGTGCTCGACGTCAGCGCCACTTCGATCACGGCCGTGTCGGCGGGGTTCACCTTGGAATAGACCGGCGGGTAGGGCAGGTTCTTCGGCAAGGTCGAGGCGGCCGCGTTGATCGCGGCCTGGACGTCCTGCGCGGCGCCGTCGATGTCGCGATCGAGGCTGAATTGCAGCGTGATGGCCGACAGTCCGAAGGCCGATGACGACGTCATCGACTGCAAAGACGGGATTTGGCCGAGTTGGCGCTCCAACGGTGCGGTGACAAGCCCCGCCATCGTATCCGGGTTGGCGCCGGGCAGCTGCGTCGTCACCTGGATGGTTGGAAAATCGACCTGCGGCAGCGCCGACACCGGCAGGAAGGAATAACCCAGCACGCCCCCCAGCAGCACGGCGATCGCGAGCAGGAAGGTGGCGATCGGACGCTGGATGAAGAGGGCGGAAACGTTCATTCCGTCGAGCTCTGACGCCTGCCGCCACGGCGGCGAGGCGGCGCGTCCGGGCGCGGGTTGTCGGTCGGCACGGGCGAGACGCCGGGCTGGTGGAGGCCGGGCGTCTTGTCCTTCTCCTCGGCCGTCTGGTCGGCGCTCGGCTTGATCTTGCCGCCGTCGGTCAACTTCTGGAAGCCGCTCGTGATCAGCGTTTCATCAGCTTTCAGGCCGGCGGTGATCACGGCCTGCGTGTCGTCCTGCTGTCCGACCGTCACCGGCCGCATCTGCGCCTTGTCGTCGGTGGTCGCAATGAAGACGAACGTACCCTTCGGGCCTCGCTGAAGCGCCGCGACCGGGACGACGATCGCGTTGTGAAGCGTTTCGATGCGGAGCCGAACGTTGGTGAAGATTCCCGGCCAGAGTTGCAATTGCGGATTGTCGAAATTGGCCTTCAGCTTCACCGTGCCCGTGGTCGAGTCGATCGTATTGTTGACCACCGCGAGCATGCCGTGATCGACGACGTTCTTGCCGGTACCGTCAAGCGCCTGAACGTCCAGCTGGTTCAGCAGCGAGGCCTTGTTGATGCGCGGCAATTCCTGCTGGGGAATGTTGAAAATGACGCTGATGGGCTGAATCTGCGAGACGGTGACGATACCCGTCGTGTCCGTCGCGTGGATGAGGTTGCCGACGTCGACGTTGCGGATGCCAGTCCGACCGGCGATCGGCGACGTAATATCGGTGTAGCTCAGCGTGGTGCGGGCGCTGTCTATGAGCGCCTGATCGATGGCAACCTGCGCTTCGTTCTGAGCCACCGTGGCGATCTGTGTGTCGTATTGCTGCTGGGTGACGGCCTTGGTGAGCGAGAGCTGCTTGTAGCGCTCGAGGTCGCGCTTGCCGTTGGCGAGCGTCGCCTCGTCGAGCTTCTTCTTGGCGACGTTCTGGTCGAGCGTCGCCTGATAGAGCCGCGGGTCGATCTTGGCGATCACATCACCGGGCTTGACGATCTGCCCTTCGGTGAAAGCGAGGCTGTTGAGCACGCCGTCGACCTGCGAGCGGATCAGCACCGAGTTCAATGCCTGGCCGGTGCCGACGCCTTCGACGTAAACGGGGACGTCGGCCTGAAACGATTTGGCGGTGACGACGGGTGTCGGCCCATCGTTGCCGCCGCCGCGACGACCCTTGCCGCCCGCCCCGCCGCTGGTGGCGGCTTGCTTGTCGCCCTTCGGCCTATTCGTAAGGCTTGTCACGAAGAAGGGCATGACGAGCGCCACGACGACCGCGAGCCCCGCACCCCAGGCCAAAAAACGCCAGAACCGCTTCATGGCCGAACTTTCCGGGTGAATACCAAGCGTGCTAGGATCCGTCTCTGACCTTACCGGCATATGCGCCGCCGAGAGCCTGGTACAAGGCAATCGCCTCCGTGAGACGCAACAGCCGTACCTGGACCAGCGTATCCTGAGTCGTGAACAAGGTCTGCTCGGTTTGCAGCAATGTTACGACGTCGAGGACGCCCTGCTTCAATCGGTCCTCCGATAGCTGCAGTGCCTTGCGCGATGCCGCAAGGGATTCGCGGGTCAACTCTTCTTGTTCCGCGTAGAGTTTCAAGGCCGTAAGCGCGCGATCGACGTCCGAGAACGCCGTGACGACCGCAAGCTTGTAGTCGGCGACGAGCTCGTTTTGCCGCCCCTTTTCCTGGTCGAATTGCGCACGAAGCAGGCCGGCGTCGAAGATCGGCTGGGCCAGGCTGTAGGCGGCCGAGTAGAAGAACGACGCTGGCGAGAACAACGTACGCAGCGCCGTCGACTCGAAGCCGCCCTGGGCGGTGAGGGTGATCGTCGGAAAGAACGCCGCCCGGGCCGCTACGAGGTTGGCGTGCGCCGAGGCGAGGTTTGACTCGGCGAACTCCACGTCCGGACGCTGTGTCAGCACCTCGGACGGGATGCCGGGGGCGACGCGCGGCACCGGACTGTTCAGGACGCTCTTGTTGACGATGCTGACCCTCTGCGGCGTGCGCCCGAGCAGAATGCCGAGCATCGTCTCGTTCTGGTTGGACGTGACCTGCAGGGGCGGGATCGAAGCCTTGAGATTTGCGACGAGCGCGGCCTGCTGGGCGACGTCGAGCGCCGTCGCCGTACCCGCCGATTCGCGGTCCTGGATCAATTTAAGGATGCGGCTCGAATCCGTCACGTCCTGCCGGGCGAAGGCGACGCGTTCGCGCGCCGCGAGGACGTTGAAGTAGGTCGTCGCCGTCATCGCGAGCTGGGTCAGCTGCACCGTTTGCCTGTTCCAACGGCTGGCCGTGGCATTCTCCTGCGCGGCCTTGTAAGTCGCTCGATTGCGGCCCCAGAAGTCGACCTGGTAGCTCGCGGCGAAGGACGCTCGAAGATCGGTGACGTTGCTGCTGCCGCCGAAGCCGCTTGTCCCCGTCGTGGTGCTTGTGAGGCCAGTGCCGGTCCCCGTGCCGGTCACAGCGCCGTTCGCCGCCGAGGTGCCGGTGCCGGCGCCGTTGTTGCTGGTGCTCGATGTCGTGAGGGCGCTGCCGCCCCCGTTGCCGCTGCCGCCTCCCGACCGCGTCAGGCCGTTCGTGGCCGTCAGCGTCGGCAAAAGAGCGGCGCCGGATTGACGCGCCAGCGCGTCTGCCTGCTCGAGCTGCCCGATCGCGGCGGCGATAGAGAAGTTGGCGGCCTCCGTCTCTTCCATGAAGGCGGTGAGCTCCGGGGACCGGAACGTGGTCCACCAATCCACTGCATGATCGTGCAAGCCGCCCTTCGGGCCGGCATAGCGATACGAACCCGGCACGTCGATCGCGGTGTCGGGGATCACGGCATTCGGCACGCAACCGCCGAGCGAAAGCAGGACGCCGCCAAAGAGCGCGCGCGCGCTCAACGTCCGCGGCGTCCAAGTTGTGACCCCTCGCCTCATCCTGTCCGTACTCATCGAGGGGCCTTTCGACGCCTGCGCCGGGCGCAGCTGCCTCGGTACCGTCTCGCTCCACGCACCATCCGGCTCATAGGCAGTTTCAGCCGGCGCATGGAGGCCAAAGCGTGGCCTCCGCTCATCACGGAATCGTATGGAGGGAGGCGTGCTTCTCATGCCACATGCCGCCGCAAAGAGCCGCAGGCCGCTGCGTCGAAGGTCCGCGTTACGGATTTGTAAACGCTTGCTCCGTGGAGTTCGCAGTGTCGGGTGTGTTGCGTCTTGTTCTCGGCGACCAGATTTCCGACGGTCGCCTGTCGTCCCTACGCGACATCGATCCGCGGCAAGATACAGTCTTGTTCGCCGAGGTCCGTGCCGAAACCGACTACGTCCGGCACCACAAGAAAAAGATCGCACTGGTGTTTGCGGGCATGCGTGGTTTCGCGAAGCGTCTCAGGGCGCAGGGCGTTGACGTTCGCTACATTGGGCTGGAAGACCACGCCAACACCGGCTCCCTTCTCGGCGAGGTGCGCCGCGCCCTTGCCGAGCGCGCCTACGACAAGGTGGTGGTGACCGCACCCGGCGAATACCGCCTGATGGAAGCCTTCGAGGACTTCGCCGCCAGCTCCAACGTGCCCTTCGTCATCCGGGACGACGACCGCTTCCTGTGCACGCCGGTGGAGTTTGCGAGCTGGGCCGAGGGGCGCCGGGAGCTCCGCATGGAGTTCTTCTACCGCGACATGCGCAAACGCTACGGCCTTTTGATGGACGGCGACAGTCCGGAGGGCGGCGCCTGGAACTTCGACAAGGAGAACCGCAAGGCGATGCCGCGGCATCTCACGCCACCCTCGCACCGGTTCGTCGCGCCCAACCCCGACACGAAAGCGGCCATCGTCGATGTCGCGCGGCTTTTCCCCGACAACTTCGGCAGTCTCGACCGGTTCGGCTTCGCGACAACACCGGAGGAGGCCGAGATCGTCGTGTCCGGCTTCATCGACCATCTCCTCCCGGGGTTCGGTGAATATCAGGACGCGATGGTCGAGGGCGAGCCCTGGATGTGGCATGCCATCATCTCGGCCGCGATGAACCTCGGCCTCATCGATCCGCTCGACGTGTGCCGGCGGGCTGAGGCCGAATACCGCGCCGGCCGCGCGCCGCTCAACGCGGTGGAAGGATTCGTCCGTCAGGTTCTCGGCTGGCGCGAGTTTATGCGCGGGATCTATTGGCTGAAGATGCCGGAGTTCAAAGAGCTAAACGCTCTCAACGCCGACCGCCGGTTGCCGTGGTTCTACTGGTCGGGCGAGACCGACATGACGTGCGTGCGCGACACCGTGCAGACGACGGCGGAGAACGCCTACGCGCACCACATCCAGCGCCTGATGGTGACGGGCAACCTCGCGATGCTGATCGGCGTCGACCCCGACGAGATCAATGACTGGTACATGGTCGTCTACGCCGACGCCTACGAATGGGTCGAACTGCCCAACGTCCACGGCATGGCGACCTTCGCCGACGGCGGCATCATCGGCTCGAAGCCTTACGCGGCCTCCGGCGCCTACATCAACCGCATGAGCGATTATTGCAGGAAGTGCCGCTACGACGTCACGGAGCGGACCGGGGCCGGCGCGTGCCCGTTCAACGCGCTTTACTGGGACTTCATGATCCGCAACGAAGCATCGCTCGCGGGCAACAGGCGAATGGCCCTGCCGTATCGCACGTTGGCGCGAATGCAACCGGCGGAACGCGCCAAGGTGCAGGCTGCGGCGGAGCGGACGAAGATGGCGTTCGGCGCGGTCCGGATCGGGGATCGGACCGGTCGGCCCGTCACGGAACAGAAGAAGACGTCGGCGACCGGCTAAAGCGGCACGCGTTGGCGTGAACCCTCCCGACCCGGTCGTGTTCGATCGCTCCGAAGCCGGCCTGAGCGGCTGCACTCACGTTATCAGGTCAACAAATCCGCCCTACGCCGCCGCCTTTTCGGTCTGGTCCGACCATTGGCCGAGCTGGGCGAGACCGTTCATCCGGGCACGATGCGTGAAGGCGGACTGCCCGGCGTTCTCCTGCTCCGTCCTGCCGGACCACGCCTGTTGCGCCGCCGCCTGCAGCGCGCGGCCGTAGGAGAAGGTGATGCTCCAAGGATGCGGCCCGAGGCGGGCGATGGCGTCGAGATTGGCCGTCGCCTCGACGTCCGACTGGCCGCCCGAGAGGAAAGCGATGCCCGGCACCGCGAGAGGCACGCAGTTCTTGAACAGCTTGATCGTCCATGCCGCGATCTCTTCGGGCGAGGCTTTGGCCGCATCTTCCCCGGGGATGACCATGTTCGGCTTGAGGATCGTGCCTTCGAGGAACACGCGGTGGGCGTAGAGCTCGTGGTAGAGCGTGTTGAGGACGAAGCGGGTGACTTCGTAGTTCCGCTCGATCGAGTGGGCGCCGTCCATCAGCACCTCCGGCTCGACGATCGGGACGATGTCGGCCTCCTGGCAGATCGCGGCGTAGCGCGCGAGCGCCTGCAT
>CAXTFG010000118.1:0-9802 GCA_964243415.1 uncultured Beijerinckiaceae bacterium
TTCACCGTCACGGCGCTCGACTTGAAGAAGTTGAGGACGGACGCGGTCGGGATCGCGTATTCCACGCCGCCACCGTAAGCGTAGCCGGTCTGGATCCGGTTGACGGCGCCGGTGCCGAGAGCGGCTCCCGTTGTGGCGTTCAATTGCACGCTGTCCCTGACATCGGCGTAGGCGAAGCCGCCGGTGCCGAAGATCAGCAGGTTGCCGAAGGCGTAGCCGACACGGCCGCGAACGGTCCCGACGAAGTCGGTGCGCGAGCGGTAGTTCGACGACGTCAAACCCGCGTCGGTGTAGATGCCGGTCTGCTTATTGGTGGTGCCATCGATGTCGGCTTCGACACCGAACACGACGCCGCCGTAGCTGCCGCCGAAGATCGGGCTGAGGCCGCTACCGAGCGCGCCGAACGTGTTGCCGAACAGACCGCCGCCGTCGATCTGGAAGTTGTAGCCGATCTGGCCACCACCGGCGAAGCCGGTCGAGCGCGTGTCGAAGAAGGGCGCGCGGACGCCTGTCGCCAGAGTTCCGGCTGCGCCGGCGTTGGCTGCAAACAGACGATCGTTGGTGTAGCCGTTGAAATCGGCACCGACGTTGAAGCCGAAGTAGGGGCCGGACCACGTGAAGATGGGCGCCGGCGGCGGTGCGTACACCGGCGGTGCGCGACGCGACGGCAAGTCGGCAGCGACCGCCGCTGATGTAAACGCGGCCACCGCGGTCGCGCCGAGCAAGATCTTTTTCATGGAACCCCTCCAGAAGATTTCCAGAGTGTTTTATAAAATCGGGAGCGCACACACACCATCAAAGCTTGGGTCCGAGCTTGCTTTCCGGGAAGTGTGGCTTTTTCGTCGCCGCTTTCGCGCCAAACCACGACGCGCGCCTGTGAAAAGCTTGAGTTTTCGGCGGTCTCGGGTGTCCGCTATATAGAAGGCTGGGTCGATCGAACCGCTCGGCGCCGTGAATCATCCTCATCAGTCGACAAATCGATAGAAGCGAGCGGCGGCTTCCATGTCCCGCCACCGTCGTTCCCGCCGGTTCGCCGCTTCCTTATCCGCGCCCCACAAGCGCTCCTGGTATTCCTCGTCGACGTGGGCTGCGGCCCAGGCCGCTTCGACGCTCATTCGCTCTCTCACGATCGCCAGCGCGAGCAGCACCGAGCCGGTCAGGTTCGTCATGACGCTCAGGGCCGCGAGGCGGAAAGACCCACTCGGCGCGGCGGCGATCACTTCGACGGCGCGGCGGACAGAGGCGAGGGCGGTCTCAGGCTGAGCGACAAACATGACGCCTTCCGCACAGATGAAGCGCCCCCCGAGGTCTTCGCGGGCGAAAGCGAGCACGTCATCCCAAGCCGCGGCTTGGGCCTCGACCAAGGCTACCGGTTCGCCGGCGCGATAGCAGACGAGGTCTGTCTCGGCGAATTTCGCCACCTCCGCCGCGGTCGCCTCCATCGCCGAGGCGACGCCGTCGATGGCGGAGTTTGCGAGCCGGGTCAGCGGCATCGTATCGGGATCAATGATCTCGCCCTGCGCCCTCCACTCGACCGCCAGGGCCGCGGCGAGGGTCGCTGTCGGTAGGGAAAGGAAAGCCTTCGCCGGAGTGCGGACCGCCTTGCCGTCGAGGAAGATACCGAAACCCTCAGCCGCGGGGCCGGATGTGACGTCGGCATAGAAACGGCGCGGGAGGGCCTTCGTCAGATCGCGCCGCGCGAGCCGAACCGGATCGATGGACTCGCCGGCAGCGGGGGCGAGCGTGCGGCGGAGGTCATCGCGTCGGTGGTCGGTCATGGGGGAACTCGGCTGGCAAGCCCGGTCGGAAGCCAACCTGCAGGTAGGAGCGTCTGCTGCGCGGACAAGCAGCTTCTCAGGCGAGGGCGTGTCCGGCCTGTTCCACGAGCCTCGCGAAGAAGGCCGAACCAAAGGGAATCGCGTCGTCATTGAAGGCATAGGCGGGATTATGGAGGCTCGCCGCTTCGCCGATGCCGAGATGGATGTAGGCGCCGGGCACGCGCTCGAGCATGAAAGCGAAGTCTTCCGACACCATGACCGGCTGCGCCCGGCGTTGGACGCTGGCGTCCCCGACAAGGCTAGCGGCTGCGTCGGCCATCGTTTCGGCATGCGCCGGCGCATTGACCAGCGGCGCGAACATCAAGCGCCAGTCGATGCTCGCGGTGGCGCCCAGGGCTTCCGCGACGCCCTCGACGGTCCGGCGCACCCCCGCTTCCAAGGCGGCGAGCGTCGATGACGCGAGACCGCGCGCGGTGCCGGCCAGCGTCGTCGTGCCGGGAATCACGTTGTAGGAGTTGCCGCCCTCGACTCGCGTGACGCTGAGAACGGCGGGCTCGAGCGGCGAGAGATTGCGGGCGACGATGCCTTGCAGGGCCGAGACGATCTGCGCCGCGACGAAGATGGAGTCGATCCCCGTTTCCGGCATGCCGCCGTGGGCGCCGCGGCCCTGGACGGCGATATCGAAGAACGCACCGCCCGCCATGGCCGGCCCGGACGCGATCTCGAAAACGCCGAGGGCGAGCCCGGGCTTGTTGTGCAGTCCGTACACCGCATCGCACGGGAAACGATCGAAGAGGCCGTCGTCCAGCATCGCAAGGGCTCCTCCGGCCCCTTCCTCGCCCGGCTGGAAGATCAGGTGGACCGTTCCCTTGAAGTTTCGGGTCGCCGCGAGATGGCGCGCCGCGCCGAGCAGCATCGTCATATGGCCGTCGTGACCGCACGCATGCATGCGGCCGGGCGTTCGGCTGCGCCACGCCACGTCGGCCGCCTCCTCGATCGGCAGCGCATCCATGTCGGCCCGAAGTCCGATAACCGGGCCATTGCCGCTGCCGCGGATGGTGCCGACGACGCCGTGTCCACCCACCCCGGTCGTCGTTTCGATCCCAAGCGAGGAAAGCTTTTCGGTAACGGTTTCAGCCGTGCGCGGCACCTCAAGCCCAAGCTCAGGATTTTCATGCAGACGTCGCCGTAAAGCGATGAGATCGCTCTGGAATGGCATGATCGCTTCAAGGCTGGACATGAGGTACTCCTTTGCGGCGAGGCCCGCGCCGTTCATCACGCATTCCCTGCAGCGATGCAAAGCGGCGGCTTAAGCCGCGTCTGGCTCGAGAACCTGCCGCAACGCCGCGAAATCCTCAACGACGAGAGTCGCACCGCAGGCAAGCAGCGCCGACGCCTCGTGGTATCCCCAGCTCACGCCGACCGGCCGAACGCCAGCCGACACCGCCATGGCGATATCGAACGTGGTGTCGCCGACCATGGTCGCCGCCTCGGCCGCAATGCCCGTCTCGGCGAGAGCGGCAATGATCATGGAAGGGTGCGGTTTCGAGGGATGTCGATCGGCGGTCTGAATGGTGGCAAACACGTCCGTCCAGCCGTGAGCCTCAAGGACGCGATCGACGCCCCGGCGTGATTTGCCGGTCGCGATCCCGAGCCTCACGTCGGGTCGCTGCGCCAAGGCGGCGACGGTCTCGCCTGCACCCGGATAGAGCCGTTCGACGAAACCTTTCGCAAGGCGCATCGCCGTCCAAGCCTCCTTGTAGGCGTGGCATAAGCCGAGGATCGGCCCATCCGGCCCAACGAGAAGGGCAAAGGCTTCCGCGAGCGAGAGTCCGACAACGGAAAGAGCCCGCTCCCGCGAGGGCGAGGGCAGGCCTTGAGCGGCGAAGGCACGGCGCTGCGCCTCGACGATATGGTCCTGACTGTCGACGAGCGTGCCATCGACATCGAAAATGACCAGACGCGTGGCGCCGCAACGCAGGGGATGCAGAGTTTCAGACCTTCGTCACGAGCCGTCTCCAACGGCCTCGCCTGGCCTGTCGCGACTGAGCCCCCGGTCCTCGACCTCACGGAGGTACTCGACCCACTTATCCGGCTGGTCCCGCCCGAGTTCGTGAAGGTAGGTCCACGTGAAGATCCCGGTCGAGTGCATGTCGTCGAACGACAGCCTGACCGCATAGGTGCCGATCGGATCCACCCCGATGATCGCGACGTTGCGCTTGCCGCCGACGGTCTTGCGCTCCCGGCGGCTGTGTCCCTGGACCTCGGCACTCGGGCTCAGCACGCGCAGGAGTTCGGCGGCGAGGTCGAAGCGGCAACCATCGTCGAACGAGACCGTCAGGCGCCGGCCACCGTCCCCCAGCTTGATCTCCGTCGGCCAAGCCGTTTCCGCCTGCGCCATCAACGACTCCACTCTTATCCCGCGGCCCCGAAGTCGCTATATGACGTTCATGTATCCGGCAAACTCCTTGGCTCACCCGTCAGATATCGTCGCGCCCGACACCGAGCGGTCGCCTCTCGTCGATCCGTTCGGCAGACATATCAATTACATCAGGGTATCTGTCACCGACAGGTGCGATTTCCGTTGCGTTTATTGCATGGCGGAGGACATGGCGTTCTTGCCCAAGCGCGACCTGCTGTCGCTCGAAGAGCTCGACCGGCTGTGCAGCGCATTCGTAGCGCGGGGCACCAAGAAGATCCGTCTGACCGGCGGGGAGCCGCTGGTGCGGCGCGACCTGATGGGCCTTGTCCGCAACCTCTCCCGCCATCTTCGGAGCGGCGATCTTCAGGAACTGACGCTGACGACGAACGGATCGCAGCTTCACCGGTTCGCCGCAGAACTCGCCGATGCCGGCGTGCGTCGCATCAACGTCTCGATGGACAGCCGCGATCCCGAGAAGTTCAGGGCGATCACGCGCCGCGGCGATCTCGCCACTGTAATGGAGGGTCTCGATGCCGCGCAGACCGCGGGGCTCGCCATCAAGGTGAACATGGTCGCGCTAAAAGGGGTCAACGACGACGAAATCCCATCGATGATGGAATGGGCGCACGGCCGCGGCATGGACCTCACCTTGATCGAGGTCATGCCGATGGGTGAGATCGGCGAGCATCGAATCGACCAGTATCTGCCGCTGAGCCGGGTCCGCGCCGATCTGATGGAGCGCTATCGATTGACCGACCTCGCCTACAAGACAAGCGGCCCAGCGCGCTACGTCAAGGTAGAGGAAACCGGCGGTCGGCTCGGCTTCATCACGCCGATGACCCACAACTTCTGTGAAAGCTGCAATCGCGTCCGCGTGACGTGTACGGGCACGCTCTACATGTGCCTCGGTCAAGATGACGCGGCTGATCTGCGAGGCGCACTGCGGGCCTCGACGGACGACGACCTCCTGAATCAGACGATCACCAAGGCGATCGCCCGCAAGCCGAAGGGTCACGACTTCATCATCGACCGGAGCGTGGAACGTCCGGCGGTCGGCCGCCACATGAGCGTGACCGGCGGCTAGGGCCACTTTACCGATGGGGGCAGAGACGACAGGATCGAGTCAACGTTCCCTCCAGTCTTCAACCCGAAAATCGTGCCGCGATCGTAGATCAGGTTGAATTCGACGTAACGCCCGCGGCGCACCAGCTGCTCCTCGCGATCGGCTTCGGTCCATTGCTTCTCGTAATTGCGTCGGACGATTTGCGGATAAACCGATTTGAACGCCTCCCCGACGGCACGCGTGAAAGCAAAGGCGGATTCAAAGCCGAGGTCGGCCCCGGGTTCGAGATAATCGTAGAAGATCCCGCCGACGCCGCGCGGCTCGTTGCGGTGCTTGAGGAAGAAGTACTCTTCGCACCACGTCTTGTAGCGGGGGTAGTCGGCTACGGCTGCATGCGCCTCGCAGGCTTCGCGTAGCGCGGCGTGAAAGAGCTGGGTATCGGGGTCGTCCTGGGTGCGCCGGCGGTCCAGCACCGGCGTCAGGTCGGCGCCCCCACCGAACCAAGCCTTGCTGGTGGAGACGAAACGCGTGTTCATGTGGACGGCGGGGACGTGCGGATTCCAGGGATGCGCAATCAGCGAAATGCCGGAGGCCCAGAACCGCGGATCCGCGTCGGCGCCTGGGATCTGCTTGGCGAACTCGGGCGCGAAGCTTCCGTAGACCGTCGACGAATGCACGCCGGCTTTCTCGAAAATCCGGCCTGACAACGTTCCCATCCGGCCGCCGCCGCCGTCACCGCCGTCGTGGTTCGTACGCCGCCAGGGTTTCAGTTCAGCCTTGCCCGGCTCCAGATCCAACCGGGCAAACGGCCCCGGCGCCTCCCGTTCCAGCTCTTCCAACGTCCCGAGTATTGCGGTCTGCAGATGCTCGAACCAGCTACGTGCCGCCTGTTTTTCCCCGTTGCGGGACTCTTCGCTCATCAACCGATCCCAAACTCGACCCGTGCGCCTTGCGCCGACGCTGCTCGCGTATACGAATCAGGTGGCCGCCTGAAGCGATATCGCGGGCGATGCGGCTAACGACCTGCGAAACCGCCAGTTTGCCGCATCGCCTCACCAAGGACGATGGCCGACGCGATGGCGACGTTGAGCGAGCGAAACGTCGGTCTCATCGAGATGACGATCCGTTCGTCGGCGGCTTGATGGACTTCCGCCGGAACGCCGGCGGATTCGCGCCCGACGAGGAGGACGTCGTCGCCGCGGAAAGCGAACCGGTGATGCGGATTCGCGGCACGTGTCGTGAGCACCACCAGGCGACGACCCGCCGCGGAGCGCCAGGTCTCGAAGGCCGTGAAAGACGAGTGACGCGCGACATCGAGAGCATCGAGGTAGTCCAAGCCAGCCCGACGGAAATGGCGGTCGCTCGTTGGGAAGCCGGCCGGTTCGATGATGGCGGCGCCGACGCCCAAGCAGGCGCACATTCTTAGCATCGTCCCGCAATTCTGTGGAATGTCGGGCTGATAGAGCGCCAGGATCAGACGCGAAGGCGGCTCTCGAGAGATCGTCGGCCTAACTTTCCCAAACGGTGCGGCGGCGCCGACGGACCCGGGCGATGGATCGCGGGTTAACTCGTCTCAGGAGTGACATGCAATGAAGATCAGTTTCAAGACGATCGCAATCGCCGGTCTGGCCGCGACGACGGTCGGGACGACGGCCCTCGCGACCAGCTTATCCGCCGATGCCCGCGCCTACTATCGCGGTGGGTACTATCGTCACGGCTACTACGGTCGCGGGCGCGGCCTCGGGTTGGGTCTTGGCTTGGCGGCCGGCGCCGTGGCGGCGGGCGTCGCCGCGAGCAGCTATGCCAATCCCTATTACGGCTATGGCGGGTACTACGGCCGGCCCTCCGGATACGGGTACGGCTACGCGGCACCGGGCTACGGCGTCTACGGGTACTAAGACCCTTTCTGGTCGCGCCGTTTCGGTCCCGCCGTGCTTCCGGCGGGATTTTCTTTCGGCGGGATTACCTTGGGGGATCTTGCGGTCGAGGGCACCTGGACCAAGCCGGCGATGGCGGCGTTATCGCCATCGGGCGAGAGTTGACCACGTACCCGGCCGTGAGCGACAAACTGCGCCGACGTTGCCGCCCCCCGAAGCCGTTCTTAACTTGCGCTAACGGCAGCTCCATTTTATGCCTGCCCCAAAGTGGTCGGGCGCCCCCCGGCCAACTCGAGCAATTTGTACAGGAAGAGACTGAGCGATGAGCGCGCCCTCGACCTATGTTCCAAAAAGCGCCGCAGCGAAATGGCTGGAAACGAGGCTCCCCATCATCGGGCTCGTCCATTCATCGTTCGTCGCGTTCCCTAACCCTCGTAACCTCAACTACTTCTGGACGTTCGGCGGCATTCTCGCGTTCATGCTGGGAGCGCAGATCCTCACCGGCGTCATCCTCGCGATGCATTACACGCCGGAAGCTTCTTTGGCGTTCGCCTCAGTCGAGCACGTCATGCGCGACGTGAACTACGGCTGGCTGCTGCGCTATGTCCACGCCAACGGCGCTTCGATGTTCTTCTTCGCCGTCTACGTCCACATTTTCCGCGGCATGTATTACGGCTCGTACAAAGCGCCGCGCGAGGTGCTCTGGCTGCTGGGCATCGTCATCTATCTCCTGATGATGGCGACCGGCTTCATGGGCTACGTTCTGCCTTGGGGGCAGATGAGCTTCTGGGGTGCCACCGTCATCACCAGTCTCTTCGGTGCGATCCCCTTCATCGGCGACTGGATCGCCCATCTGCTCTGGGGCGGGTTCGCCGTCGACAACGCGACGCTGAACCGCTTCTTCTCCTTGCACTATCTCTTGCCGTTCATGATCGCGGGCGTGGTTGTCCTGCACATCTGGGCGCTGCACGTTCCGGGCTCCAACAACCCCGCTGGGATCGAGAAGAAATCGGCCAAGGACACCCTGCCCTTCCATCCGTATTTTACGGTGAAGGACGGTTTCGCCCTGTCCTGCTTCCTGGTGCTGTATGCCTGGGTCGTCTTCTTCGTGCCGAACTACCTCAATCACGCCGATAACTACATCGAAGCCAACGCCCTGGTGACCCCGCAGCACATCGTGCCGGAGTGGTACTACCTCCCGTTCTACGCCATTCTACGCTCGATTCCGAGCAAGCTGCTCGGTGTCGTCGCGATGTTCATGGCGATCGTCCTGCTCGCCTTCCTGCCCTGGCTCGACACGTCGCGCATCAGGTCGGCCAATTATCGGCCGGCCTACAAGATCTTCTTTTGGGTGTTCGTCGCCGACGCGATCATGCTGGGCTACATCGGTTCGCAGCCGCCCCAGGGGCTTTACATCCTGTTCGGGCAGATCTTCACGGCTTGGTACTTCATCCATCTCCTGGTCGTCCTCCCTGTGCTGGGACTGATGGAGAAGACCAAACCGCTTCCCGCTTCCATTGCCGATGCCGTTCTTGGTCCGATGCGCGGCGGTTCGGCGGTTGCGATGTCGGCGCAGACGGCGTCGTCGCCGATGACGAAGGGCTGAGCCGTGGCACTCTTCCCCGCAAGGAGCGCGCGGAACGCCGCCGTGATCGTGACGATTGCTTCGATGGCCAGCGTCGGTGGAGCCGCTGCCGCTGACAAGCAGGTCCCCGCGACCGACAAACCCGCGGCCTCGGATGCCGGAACCGCCCCGAGCCCGGCCGCGGAGGCCTCCAAAACAGTTCAGCGCGCCGACGACAAGAACCAGACGGAGGCGGTCAACGGAAACGAGCCGGCCATTCCGCCGCCGGTCTCTTGGAGCTTCGCCGGCTTTTTCGGCCATTACGACGTCGAACAATTGCAACGCGGCTATCAGGTCTACAAGGAAGTCTGCTCGAACTGTCATTCGATGAAACTGGTGGCGTTCCGCAATCTGGCGGCGCTCGGATACAACGAAGGTCAGATCAAGGCGCTTTCGGCGACCTTTGAAATCGAGGACGGCCCGAACGACAAGGGTCAAACGTTCAAGAGGCCGGGACGCCCGTCGGACTACTTCCCCTCTCCTTTCCCGAACGACGAGGCTGCCGCGGCGGCTTACGGCAAGGCTCCGCCCGACATGTCGGACCTCGCCAAGGCGCGCGGATGGGAGCGCGGCTTCCCAGCCTTCATCTTCGACTTCTTCACGCAATCGGAAGAGACGGAAGGGCCGACCTACATCCACGCCGTCCTGAACGGCTACACCCAGCCCGACAATCCGAAGTACAACATCTATATGCCCAACCACGCGATCGCGATGCCGAAGCCGCTCAGCGATGGGCAGGTTGAGTACGGCGACGGCGCCCCGCAAACCCTCGACCAGTACTCGAAGGACGTCGCGGCGTTCCTGATGTGGGCGGCGGAACCCAAGCTCGACCAGCGCAAGGCGATGGGCGTGCGTGTCCTGGCCTTCCTGATCGTGTTCTCCACCCTGCTGTTCTTCGTCAAGAAGCGGATATGGGCTCGCGTCGGCGGCGACGTTGTCGTCGGAGCGCACTAGCGAGGCTTTTCGCGCATCGCTTTGCGCCTTCGTGCGAACTTCCCTCGGGCGCGGCGCAACTTCAGCTTAATCAGCGTTGTTCGG
>CAXTFG010000119.1:0-9665 GCA_964243415.1 uncultured Beijerinckiaceae bacterium
CCTCGGGCCCGATCACCGCATGGGTGCCGACGATCTGGGCGATGACGCCGCCGCGGTCGATGTCGCCGATGAGGACCACCGGCACGTCGGCCCGGCGCGCAAACCCCATGTTGGCGATGTCGTTGGCCCGGAGGTTGACTTCCGCGGGGCTTCCGGCGCCCTCGACCAGCACGAGGTCCGCCTCCCGGCGCAGGTGCTCGAAACTCTCGAGCACCGCTCCCATCAGGCGTGGCTTCCAGGCCTGGTACTCGCTCGCGTTGGCGTTGCCGATCACCCGGCCCTGCACCACGACCTGCGAGCCGATCTGGCTCTGGGGCTTCAGCAGCACCGGGTTCATGTGGACGCTGGGGTCCGCGAAGGCGGCCCGGGCCTGCAGCGCTTGCGCCCGGCCGATCTCGCCGCCGTCCGTCGTCACCGCCGCGTTGTTGGACATGTTCTGCGGCTTGAACGGCCGCACCGCGAGACCGCGCCGCGTGAACGCGCGACACAGTCCGGCGACGACGAGCGACTTGCCGACGTCGGAGCCGGTGCCTTGGACCATGAAGGCGCGCGCCTCAGCGCTCATGCACGCCACCCTCGTCGAGAACGGCGGGACCGCCGACCCAACAGCCGCCCTGCGCCCGGAACCGCACGGCAATAAGGGATGGGCGGCCCATGGCTCGCCCTTGCCGGATCCGGATCGACCGCACGTCTGCCGCAACAAGATTGTTGCCGAGCAACCCGAAGGCGAGGGCCGCGGCGGCGATGCCGGTTGCGGCGTCTTCCGTGTAACCCGACGCTTTCGGGAACTGCCGGGCGTCGAAGGTGCGCGGCCCGCTCGGCGCGTAGGGGTAGAGACCCGTCGAGCCGATCCGATGGCAGAGTCCCTCGACGCGGGAAAAGTTTGGCCTGAGCGCGTCGAGAACGGCGGTGCTCGCGAGTGGCACCAGCGTCTTCACGCGACTCGTCGCGGCGTTCTGGATCGGAAAGGGCGCGAGGTCGGCGTGTGTGATACCGAGCACGGAGAGGATCTCGTGACATTCGGTCGGCGGCAAGGCCTGAACGCGACCGGCCGGCTGCGAGATCTCGACCGTACCGTCACCGCCGACGCGCGCCTCGACGGTTCCGCTCGGCGTGCTGATCGCGATGCGGTCGCGCGGCAACCGACCGAGGAGGTCGAGCAGCCAGACCGCGGCGACCGTGGCGTGGCCGCACATCTCCATTTCGTGGTTGGGCACGAAGAAACGGAACGCGAAGTCGCATCCCGAACCGCCCGATGCCGGCAAGACGAAGCCACTCTCGTGCCCGTAGGTGGCGGCAACGCCTCGCATTTCCGCATCCGACATACCGGCTGCATCGACCACGATCGGCGCGGGATTGCCGCCGCCGGGACCATCGGCGAAGACGCGGACGAGGTAGACGTTTGACGCCATGTTCACACCACCATCGTGAGACGCTCCGCGGCCCGCGTGATGCCGGTGTAAAGCCAGCGGTCACGGTGCTCGCGGAACGCGCCGCTCTCGTCGAAGAGCACGACGTCGTCCCATTGCGAACCCTGCGCCTTGTGTACGGTGAGGACGTAGCCGTAGTCGAACGCGTCAGAGCCCCGGCGGAAGGCCGGCGGCACGCCTTCTTCGCCTTCGGTGAAATACTCTGGGCGCACGGCGATGCGGGTCGGCTTGCGGGCGGGGTCGTCGTCGGGCACGACACCGTAGCGCAGCTTGCCGGCGCGGGTTGCTGTCGCCGTCTTGACGACCCAGATGCCGCCGTTCAGCAGCCCCTTGGTCTTGTCGTTCTTCAGGCAGACAAGCTTCTCGCCGGCTTGCGGATAGGGATCGGTGTGGCCGGCGAGCGTGCGCAGCCGCGCGTTGAAGCCGCGCCGCGACTTGTTCATGCCGACCAGCACCTGATCGGCCGCCTGCACCAGCCCCGCGTCGATCGTGGCGCGGCGCAGGACCCGGCTCTCGCCGTAGTCGCCGAGCGGAATGCGCGTGCCCTCGCGCGCCATCATGCTCATGCGGATGATCGGATTGTCCGCCGCCTGCCGATGCACTTCCGTCAGCATGACGTCTGGCACGGCCTCCGTGAAGAAGCCGCCGCCTTTGACGGGCGGCAGCTGCGCCGGATCGCCGAGCACCAGCACCGGTTTGCCGAACGAAAGGAGGTCGCGGCCGAGATCCTCGTCCACCATCGAACATTCGTCGATGATGATCAGGTCGGCTTTCGACGCGGCGCTGTTGTCGTTCAGCACGAAGGTCGGTTCGTCCGTGTCCGATTCGCGCATGCGGTAGATCATCGAGTGGATCGTCCGGGCGTCGCGGCACCCTTTCGCCCGGAGGACCAACGCGGCCTTGCCGGTGAAGGCGCCGAAGCACACCTCGCCGTCGACATCGGCGGCGATCTGTTTGGCAAGCGTCGTCTTGCCGGTGCCGGCATAGCCGAAGAGGCGGAAGACCTTGGGCTCGCCGGCCTTGATCCAGGCGGCGACGCCGCGCAACGCCGCGTCCTGCTGCGGCGACCAATTCATCGGCGATCGGCCATCAGCGCGGGCCCGGAAGCCGGTCGATCCGGGCCGCGATGAGATCGGGGCGGCGTTCCATCGTCAGTCGCAGGGCCTCCTGGCCCCGCCATCGCGCGATCCGCCCGTGGTCGCCCGAGAGCAGGACGTCGGGGATGGTGTGACCCTCGAAGTCGCGCGGCTTCGTATAGTGCGGGTATTCGAGCAGGCCGCGCTCGAAGCTCTCGTCGTCGCCGGACGCGTCATGGCCCATGATGCCGGGAATGAGCCGGACGCACGCGTCGAGCAGCGCCAGCGCGGCGATCTCGCCGCCGGACAGGACATAATCTCCAAGAGAGACCTCCTCGAGACCGCGCGCGGTGATGACCCGTTCGTCGATGCCTTCGAAGCGACCGCACACGACGGCGACGCCGGGGCCGGCCGTAAGCTCGCGCACCCGCGCCTGCGTCAGCGGCCGCCCGCGCGGCGACATGAGGAGACGCGGCCTCGGGTCGTCGGGTGGGAGATGGGCGTCGAGGCTGGCGGCGAGCACGTCGGCCCGCAGGACCATGCCCGCACCGCCGCCGGCCGGCGTGTCGTCAACGGCGCGATGGCGGCCGCGGCCATGGTCGCGGAGGTCGTGCGTGGCGATCGCCCAAAGCCCGCGGGAAAGACCCTCGCCGGCAAGCGACAGCCCGATTGGGCCGGGAAACATCGCGGGAAAGAGGGTGAAGACGTCAGCGCGCCACATGTCGTTCGTCGGAAGGAGGGACGATCCGTCTTATGTCAGGCCGTGCGCCAATTCGGAAGCGGAGTAGCACCGCGAGTTGGGGTTGCGCTGCCCGATGGCCGGTCCGCGCCCGTGCCGGCGCGACCTGACCTTTGTTGATCGCCTCGGCGGGTGTCCTCGGGCTGCCGATTGACGTGCCGTCCAGGCCCGATTGTCTCGGCAGCGATGACGCAAGCGGCCATCCACTTCGCACCCCGTGATCTCGAGTGAGGGCGCACGCATCCGTCGCCACTCTGGTTCACGTTTCTGCATTCGAGCGTTCGCCTAAGAACGGCGCCAGCAGTATCGCGAGCGGAACGACGGCCAGAGTCGTCGCAGCCGCCGCACTGGAGGCCCAATGCGGTCCGACGAGATCGCCGAGGCGCCCGTAAATCAACGGAGAGGCGATCGCGCTGCCGCCGAGCGTGAAGGTGTAGAATATCGCGAAAGCGCGTTCGACCCGCCCGGCGGGGGCCAGTTCCGGAACGGTGCCGTACAGGACCGAAGACGTCCCATTCAGCATGACGCCCAGCGCTGGCAGGAGGCAGAGGGTCGGCGTGAGGGGAAGCATCACCACTGCTATGATCGCCGCAGTCGATCCGGCCTCCGTCGCGATCACCGTCGCCGTGACGCCAAACCGGCTTCCGAGCCGCCCACACACGGCTTTGCCGAGCGCGCCGCCGATGAAGACCAGGGAGAAGGCCAGACCCACGGTGGTCAGTGCCGCACCCTTCTCTTTCAGGAGGAAAGGCAAGTAGAGCAGGAAGGCGGGACGCGCGGCGTTGTCGAGCATGCCGATGGCGACAAGCAGGCCGAACCCGCCCCGTCCTGTGCCTTCGGGACGGTTCGCCTTGCGTGGCGTCTCCCTCTCGACGTTCGGTGTCCTGTCCTCGAGCAAGAGGCAAAAGACGATTAGCGCGACCACGACGCCGATGGCCGCCACCAGCCAGAGGGCGCCGCGCCAGCCCCAAAACACCAACAGGAACGTGACAAGGGGAGGGACACTCGCCTTTCCCAAGTCCCCGGCGAAGTTATAGGTGCCTAGCGGCCCGCGAGAGGCTTCCTTGTAGACCCGCGACACCGCCGAGGAGGCGAGCGGATGCTGCGTGCTGCCGCCGGCACCAGCCAGCGCGAGGGCGAGGCACAGGCCGATGAAACCGCCCGAGGCGCCGGCAAGGGCGTAGCCGCCTGCGCTGAGCAGGGTGCCGAAGACGAGAACGAGCCGCGTGCCGAAGTGATGCGCGAGGAGACTGGACGGCATCTGCAGCGCGGCCAAGGTCCCGACATAAAGGCTGCGCACGAGGGCAAGAGCGACATAGCTGAGGGCGAATTGCTGCTGCCAGACCGGCAGGAGCACATAAATCAGGTCGCTGTACCCGTCGTGCAGCACGTGCGCCAAGCAGGCCCCGGCGAGTGTTCGCCCTTGTGGAGACGAAAGGCCGGTGCGGATCGGCTTGATTCGACCTTCCTCATCTTCGACCTGGATCGCTCGCATCGAGCGCGCATCCTCCGGTTGTGAACCGCAAGCCTAAATGTGTGAAGCTCCAGCGATAAGCACTGCTGTTCTCACCACTAGTATGCGCTAAACTCACGCAACGATGCGATCCCTGCCTCCACTCCATGCGCTGCGGATCTTTGAAGTCGCTGCGCGCACCGGCAGTTACGTCACTGCGGCAGCCGAGCTTGGCCTGACGCATGGCGCAGTAAGTCGGCAAATTTCGGCGCTCGAATCTTGGCTCGGGCAGCGTCTATTCGTGCGTGCCGGCCGGCGCATGGTGCCGACGCCGGCAGCGGAGACGTTTGCTGCCGACGTCAGCCTGTCCTTCGATCGATTGGTTCTGGCCGCAGAAGCTTGCGGCCGACCTGCCGCACCTCGCGTCTTGCGGGTGAGCGCACCAACGACGCTCGCGATGCGTTGGCTGATCCCTCGCCTGGACCGATTCCACGCCGCGCGTCCGGAGGCTGAGGTTGTCGTGGCGACCGCAACCACACTGCAGGATGGGCTGCGCGGCGGCTTCGAACTCGCGATTCGGCGCGAGCCACGTCTCGGCGGAGCGGGTCATGCCTGGGGGCCCTATCGGGCCGTCTCCTTTCTTGACGAACAGGACACACTTGTCGCCAGTCCCTCACTGATCGCGCGCCAGCCGCTGCGCGAACTGGGCGACCTTGCAGGCCATGTCTTGCTCTCGAGCGAAACGCGCCCTGGCGACTGGACCGATTGGCTCGACGCAGCGGGGCTGTCGCAGCGAGCGGGACGTCGGCGCATGTTCGATCATTTCTTCGTCACACTGCAAGCGATCAAGGATGGCCTGGGCGTCGGGGTCGGGCCCTTTCCGGTCCTCGCCGCCGATCTGTCGGGAGATCGTCTCGTCGCACCCTTTCCGACGATCACCGTTCAACGGCCCGGCTACGTCGCCTTGGTGCCCAACGACGCGGACAAGAGCCCGTCGCTCACCGCTTTCGTGGACTGGCTCGTCGCGGAAGGGGCAGCGGCGGGGCGACGGACGTCCTCGTGAGCTCAGGATGCAAAGGCCTGCTCTTCGATACAGCGGTATTCCGCTTACGACAGCGCCGGATCCTCCCCTTCCGCAAACAAACCGAACTGCGCGGCGGTTTGGGCGGGCGCGGCGAGGCCGAGGTGCGTGAAGGCATGCGGGGTCAACAGACGCCCGCGGGGGGTGCGCTGCAGGAAGCCAAGCTGGATCAGAAAGGGCTCGATGATGTCCTCGATCGCATCGCGCGGCTCGGACAGCGCGGCCGCGATGGTCTCGATGCCCACCGGGCCGCCACCGAACGAGATGGCGACGGTGGTGAGATAGCGGCGGTCCATCACGTCGAGGCCGATCTTGTCGACATCGAGCAGGGCAAGGGCACGGTCGGCCAGCGCGCGGCCGATTTCCACCTCGCCGTCCACCACCGCGAAATCGCGAACGCGACGCAGCAGCCGGCCGGCGATGCGCGGCGTGCCTCGTGCACGTCGGGCGATCTCGTTGGCGCCGTCCGCGCTCATGCCGATGCCGAGCACGCGCGCGCCGCGTCGCACAATGAGCTCCAATTCGTCCACGGTATAGAACTGGAGGCGCACGGGGATGCCGAAACGGTCGCGCAGCGGCGTCGTCAGCAGGCCGGCCCGCGTCGTCGCGCCGACCAGCGTGAACTTGGCAAGATCGATCTTAACCGAACGGGCGCCCGGGCCCTCGCCGATCATCAGATCGAGCTGGAAATCCTCCATGGCGGGGTACAAAATCTCTTCGACCGCCGGGTTGAGCCGGTGAATTTCGTCGATGAAGAGCACATCGTGCTCTTCGAGCGCGGTCAATTGAGCGGCGAGATCGCCGGCCTTGGCGATCACCGGGCCGGACGTCGAGCGGAAGTTGACGCCGAGTTCGCGGGCGACGATTTGCGCCAGCGTGGTCTTGCCAAGGCCGGGAGGCCCGACGAACAGCACGTGGTCGAGCGCCTCGCGCCGCGCCTTCGCCGCCTCGATGAAGATCTTGAGGTTCTTGCGCGCGGCGGCTTGGCCCGTGAAATCGGCAAGCGTGAGCGGGCGCAGCGACGTATCGGGATCGCCGTCGAGCGCGGCGGCCGTCACGAGCCGATTCGAGGCTGGGAGCACCGGCACCGTTCCGAAGGCATCCTTACGCGTAACGCGTTCGCCGCGCCGACGGAAGCCTCGCGGATCGGAGTTCTCCAGCCGGGCCTGCGTCATTGACCAAGCGGGCGCAGCTCCCGCGGACGGCCATCGCCGTCGAGCGCGACCAGCGTGAAGATGGCGCCCGTGACCTTGTGGACGATCTCACCCTCGCGTCGGCGCCGCCAAGCCGTGACCTCGAAGCGCATCGACGTGCGGCCGGTCGACACGAGAGCGGCGTAGAGCGTCACCTCATCGCCGACCTTCACCGGGTGCAGGAAAACGATTTTGTCCACCGCCACCGTGGCACAGCGCCCGCCGGAATGGCGCGAGGCCGCGCTTCCCGCGGCGAGATCCATCTGCCACAGCAGCCAGCCGCCGAAGATGTCGCCCGCCGGGTTCGTGTCGGTTGGCATCGCGACGGTGCGGATCGTTGGCTCGATCGCCGGTGGCGTGGTGGCGGCATCGACGGAAGCGGGCATGAGGGCTCTCCGATGCAGCCTTGCTTTGCCATAACCTCCTATCGGCCGTAACGAGGCGCATGGGCAAGGTAGTTCTGGCAAGCGGCCTGTGGATCGCCGCCATCGTCATCGCTGCCGTGGCGTCGGCGGACCCGGCGCCAGCGAGCGGGATCTGGGTCAGGGGAGAAACGGCGGATCCGGGGTCGCTCGACCCGCACAAGACGTCAACGTCCGTCGAGCAGCACATTCTCGATGAATTGTACGAGGGCCTTACCGTCTACGACGGCCACGGCGACCTGCGACCGGGCGTGGCGGAGCGATGGACGATCAGTCCCGACGACCGCGTCTACACGTTCGATCTGAGGGCCGACGCGCGCTGGTCGAACGGGGCCAAGGTGACCGCCGACGACTTCGTCTACTCGTTCCGCCGCCTGATGGATCCGAAGACCGGTGCCGGCTACGCGAACCTCCTCTACACCGTCAAGAACGCGCGTGCCGTCAATACCAGACAGATGCCGCCGGACGCACTCGGCATTCGGGCGCTCGATCCCGCCACGCTCGAGATCACGCTCGAGCACCCTGCTGGCTATTTCCTCGACCAGCTCACGCATATGACGGCGATGCCCGTCTATCGTCCCGCGATCGAGACATGGGGCGATGGCTTCGCCCGAGCCGGGCGGCTCGTCGGCAACGGCGCGTTCGTCCTGGAACGCTACGTACCCAATGACCGGCTGGTGCTGGCGAAGAACCCGTCATTCCACGATGCCGCGCACGTGGCGCTCGACGGCGAGGAGATCGTGCCGCTCGACGATCGCGCGGCGGCCCTGCGACGATTCATGGCCGGCGAAATCGACAGCTACAACGAAGTCCCGAACGAGCTCATCCCATTCATCCGCCACAATCTCGCAGCCGATCTCCGTTTGACGCCGAGCCTCGGCACCTACTCCTACGCGCTCGATACCAGAAGCAAGCCGTTCGACGATCCCGGCGTTCGGCGCGCGCTCGCCATGGCCATCGATCGGGATTTCCTGGCCGAGACGATCTGGGCCGGCACCACGCAGCCGAGCTTCTCCTTCGTGCCGCCCGGGATCGTCGCCTACGGAGCGCCGGCGATCGCGGCCTGGGCCGGCGAGAGCCAGTTCGAGCGGGAGGACGAAGCCAAGGCGCTTATGAGCGCCGCCGGCTTCGGGGCCGGCAAGCCGCTGCGCCTCACGATCAGGTTCGATCAATCGGAGAACCACAAGGCGACGGCCATCGCCATCGCCGACATGTGGAAGGTTCTCGGTGTCGAGACCACGTTCATCGTGAGTGACGCGGCAAGCTTCTTCGCCTATCTCGCCTCCGGGCAATCCTACGATGTCGCGCGTTTCGGCTGGTTCGCCGACTATCCTGACGCGCAAAACTACCTGTTCCTGGCGGAAACCGACAACAAGAGCCTGAACGCCGCGCACTTTGCCGACCCGGCCTATGACGCCCTTATGCGTCGGGCTGAAGGGTCGGCGGGTCCCGACGAGCGTCGGACGGGGCTGGAGGAAGCGGGGGGGTTACGCCTCGAGCAGGTGCCCTACTTGCCGCTGATGACCTATGACGCGCCAAACCTCGTGTCGCCGAGGCTTCACGGCTGGACGGCGAACATCCTCGATCACCATCCGGGCCGATATATCAGCAAGGATTGAGCGCTCGATGTTCGCGAGAGTCACTGTGCGGCCCTGCGAGACCGGCGTCAATTGTCGAGGAAACTCCGCAACTTGCGCGAGCGCGACGGATGCTTGAGCTTGCGCAGGGCCTTTGCCTCGATCTGCCGGATGCGCTCGCGAGTCACCGAGAACTGCTGGCCGACCTCTTCGAGGGTATGATCGGTGTTCATGCCGATGCCGAAGCGCATGCGCAGCACGCGCTCCTCGCGCGGGGTCAGCGAAGCGAGCACCCGCGTTGTCGTCTCGCGCAGGTTCGACTGGATCGCCGCATCGATGGGCAGGATCGCATTCTTGTCCTCGATGAAGTCGCCGAGATGCGAATCCTCCTCGTCGCCGATCGGCGTTTCGAGGGAGATCGGCTCCTTGGCGATCTTGAGGACCTTGCGCACCTTCTCGAGCGGCATCGCGAGCTTTTCCGCCAGCTCTTCCGGCGTCGGCTCGCGGCCGATCTCGTGCAGCATCTGGCGCGATGTGCGCACGATCTTGTTGATCGTCTCGATCATATGGACGGGGATGCGGATCGTCCTCGCCTGGTCGGCGATCGAACGGGTGATCGCCTGCCGAATCCACCACGTCGCGTAGGTCGAGAACTTGTAGCCGCGGCGGTACTCGAACTTGTCGACCGCCTTCA
>CAXTFG010000120.1:0-9600 GCA_964243415.1 uncultured Beijerinckiaceae bacterium
TGTTCTATGCCCTCGTCTTCTTCAACATCACCTCGGCCAGCTACGGTCTGGCGCTCTGGCTGCCGCAGATCATCAAGGCGACCGGCCTGTCGAACGCGCAGACCGGCTTCGTGACCGCGATCCCGTACGCCTTCGGCGCCTTCGCCATGATCGCGTGGGGCCGATTTTCCGATCGGAGCGGCAATCGCATCTGGCCGACGGCCGCTTCCACCTTTCTTGCTGCGTTCGCCTTGATCGCCTCCGTCGGGCTGACAGCGCCGGCATGGCAGCTCGCCGCGATCTGCCTGGCGGCGATGGGCATCTACGGGGTCAAGGGCCCGTTCCTGTCACTCACGACTGAAAGCTTCTCCGGCGGTGCGACGGCCGGCGGCATCGCCATGGTGACGGCGATCGGCAACCTGTCGGGTTTCCTGCCGCCCTATCTCATGGGCTGGATCAAGGACCTGACCGGTCATTTCCAATGGGCGCTGGTCATGCTCGCCGCGTTCTCGCTACTCGGCGGCTTGCAGGTGCTGTGCACGCCTTGGTTCGAGCAGTGGATCGCCACCGAAGCGCGCCGAGATGCCCGCGACTGCGAAGGGCGGGTCTGAACGATGTCCTTGGCGCAGCCTGGCCTCAGCATCGACGGCGCGGTGCTCTCCGCGCCGGTGCACCTTCGCAAGCGTGTCATGTCCATTCTTGGAGGATCGGCCGGGAACCTGATTGAATGGTTTGATTTCCACGTTTACGTCGCGTTCTCGCTGTACTTCGCGAAGCAATTCTTTCCGAGCGACGCGCCCGCCGTCCAACTGCTCAACGCAGCCGCTATCTTCGCCCTCGGCTTTCTCTTGCGCCCGCTCGGAAGCTGGGTCTTCGGCATCTACGCCGATCGATACGGCCGCCGCTCCGCCCTTAGTCTCTGCGTGACGCTGATGTGTCTCGGGTCGTTCCTGATCGCCATCTGTCCGACCTACGCCCAGGTCGGCGTCGCGGCACCCGGCCTGCTGCTGTTCGCCAGAATGGTGCAGGGCTTGTCGCTCGGTGGCGAATACGGGGCGAGCGCGGTCTACCTCAGCGAGATCGCGACGGCGCGTCATCGTGGTTTCTTCAGCAGCTTCAATTACGTGACGCTCATCCTCGGCCAGCTGCTCGCGACGGTCCTGTTGCTCGTCCTGCAGCAGTTCGTCCTGACGCCTGAGCAACTGAGCACTTGGGGGTGGCGCATCCCGTTCCTTATCGGAGCCGCCTGCTCCTACGTGGCCTATCGGCTTCGCCGCAACATCGAGGAAACGGCCGCTTTCAGGTACGAGGTCGAACATCATCAACGCTCGAAGCGACCGACCCTCGCGCTCCTCAAGCATCCGCGCGAGCTGGCGCTCGTCGCGGGGATGACGATCGGCGGCACCGTCGCTTTCTTTACGTACACCGTCTACATGCACCGGTTCCTATCGAACTCCGTCGGCTTGAGCCACAGCGCAACGACGCTCGTCTCATGCGCGACGCTGTTCTTCTTCATGCTCCTGCAGCCGGTCTTCGGCGCCCTATCAGACCGGTTCGGGCGCAAACCGTTCTTGATTTTCTTTGGTGTGCTCGGCACCTTGTGCACCGTGCCGATCCTGACGACCCTCACGCACACGCGCGACGCGTGGACCGCTTGCCTTCTCCTCGGCGCGGCTCTGGTCATCGTGTCCGGGTACACATCCGTCAACTCGGTCGTGAAGGCGGAGCTCTTTCCCGTCAGCGTGCGCGTGCTCGGCGTCGGTCTCCCCTACACGCTTGCGACCTCGATCTTCGGGGGCTCGGCGGAGTACGTCGGACTCTGGTTCAAGCACGCGGGGCACGAGCAGATCTATTTCTACTACGTGAGCGCCTGCATCTTCTGCACGCTCGTGACGACCCTGTTTCTGCGCGAGACGCGGACCCACTCTCGGATCGATGATGATCTGACGTGAGGCTCGCCGCCAGGCACGCGGGAGCGTCGTATCGTTGTTCAACTGCCGGGGTTCGCCACCAAACGCCAAAGCGAGCGCAACGACCGGTCACGCGAAGCACTGGAGGTGCCATCACGATTGGCGAGCCTCAGCCGCGTCCGTTTCGCAACCGAAAAACGACGGGAACGGTGAAGGTCAAGCGCTCGTCGGCTAAAAGTGGCGGCGGTGGGGGGACGGGGTCGGAACGACGCATCATCGCCAAAGCGGCTTCGTCGAAGGCCGGATTGCCCGAACTCTTGACCACCTCCGACCGCAGGACGTGACCCATCCGATCGATGGAGAACGACACGACGATCTGAGCGGCTCGCGCTGGAGCGCCGGCGGGGTAGCGCTTATGATGGTCGAGGTAGGCGACGAGCTCGCGCTGCCATGTCGCCTCGACGCGACGGGCACTGTCGCCGGTACCGATCGTGGGCGCGACCGAGCGAGGGGCCTCGACGGCTACGGGGGAGGGCGGCGGCGCCGCGGCTTCGCTCGCGGCGGACTCGGCCGAGGCGTTTGAGGATTGCGTCACGACCTTTGGGTCGTCGTCCTTCGGCTTCTTGTCCGGTTCGGGCGCAACGACCCGGTCGGGGGCAGGTGTTTCGGTCGGCGTGTCCTTGGGGAGGGCGGTTTCCTCGACCTTGGTCTGTTGCTCGACTTGCGCGGTCGAGGCCGTGGAATCATCGGCCTCCGGGCCAGGCGGCAGATCCGTCTGCTCCGTGTGCGGCGCCGTCATCTCAAGACCGATCTCGACCGCCTGCGCTCCGAGTTCGGGATCGTCGTTGTCGGATTGCAGGTGCGCATAAGCGAGCGCGGCTGCGCCGAGATGGAGCAGCACGGCGGCAAGCGCCGCAACGACCCAGGTGGGGACGGAGGGACGCTGCGCTTCCGCGGCATCGACGATCGCACGGTCGGACCACGTCAGGCTCAACGGTTGCCTCCTGCTGCGGCATTCTTCGGCAAGCCCTCGAGTGCCACGAGCGCCACTTTCAAATAGCCGCCGGTGCGCAGGCGTTCCAGCACGTCCATCATTTCCCCGTAAGGGACGGACTTGTCGGCACGCAGAAAGATGCGGCGGTCTTTGCTGCCGCCGGGTTCAGCGTCGAGTGCGTGCACGAGGTCGACGCGCTTCACCGGATTTTCGCCCAGAGCTACAGCGAGATCCGCCTTGATCGTGACGTAGGTTGGCTTGTCCGGCTTTTTTTGCGGCATGGCTGTCGAGGAGGGCAGGTCGACTGGGAGGTCGACTGTGGACAGCGGTGCCGCCACCATGAAGATGATCAGCAGGACGAGAATGACGTCGATGAACGGCGTAACGTTGATCTCGTGCGCTTCGGCGAAATCATTGTCTTCGCTGTCGTGGTCGGCGAGCGAAACGGCCATCGATCATTCCGCCGCGCGGGCGAGCGGACGGCCGCGCATGCTGTCCAGATCGCGCGAGAGAAGCCGACCGGCAAGACCGGATGCTTGCGCGACGATGTCGAGATAGGCGCGTGTCTGACGGCTGAAATGATTGTAGATGATCACCGCGGGAATAGCGGCGACGAGCCCGATGGCCGTTGCCAGCAGCGCCTCGGCGATGCCGGGCGCGACGACGGCGAGGTTGGTCGTCTGCGACTTCGAAATGCCGATGAAGCTGTTCATGATACCCCAGACCGTGCCGAACAGGCCGACGAAGGGCGAGGTGGAGCCGATGGTGGCGAGCAGACCCATGCCACGACGCACGCTGCGGCCCTCGTTGCGCGCGATCTCGGCGAAAGACGAGGCCGCCCGCTCCTTCACGCCGTCCTCGTTGCCGGCGTTCGCTTCATGCGAAAGCTGGGCTTCGAGCAGGGCGGCGGCGAGGAAAGTGGAGAGGACGTTGCGTTTGCGGCCAACGAGGTCCTGCGCTTCTTCGAGCGAACGAACCGTGCGGAGGCGCTTCAACGATCCTTTCAGGCTCCGGCGCGCGCTCATCAGTTCCGCTGATTTCGCGAGCAGCACGGTCCAGGTCACGAGCGAAGCGAAGGCCAGACCGCACATCACCCCTTTGACGATGACGTCCGCATCGAGAAACATCGACCACGGCGAGAGCTGATGCAGGCCGGCGGTCGACGTGCTGATCTGCGCGACGCTTCCTGTGCCACTCTGTCCGGTGTCGCTTTGTCCGACGGGTTGCGGCGGCTCGACCGGCACCGAGGCTGTTGGATTGGCGCTTGTCGACGCTCCGGGCGCGATGGCGGGCGGAGCTGTTATCGGCGCCGAAGGTGCAGCGCTCGATGGTGCGGCGATTTCCGGCATCTGAGGTGCCACGCTGGGCGGAGCGGTTGTGGGCACTTGCGCACGTCCGACCGTGGACGACGCAAGGAGGAAGGCCAAAAGAACGACGCGACTTGAGAAAACCTTCATACGCCTTCAGCCCGGTACAGAATGTAATTCATGATGGCCCCCGCGAACTTCAGCCGTCTTGGAGACCTCGTTACCATCCCACCGGGCATCGCGCTTTGGTCGTGGGACAACGGGCAGTGAGTCCGACTTTTGGAAGCCATGACACCGCTCTGAGTTGCAGCGAGCGTCAGCCCACGACACGACGAACCGAACCTGCACGACTCGAAGGAAATCGCTCGACATGACAGGCCAGGAGAGGCCTCATGGCGAGCAATGGAGCATGTGTCAATTTACGGACCACAAGATAGGAATGCTTCCAGACTGCGAGATCGCCGGCTGATCGCCATCCAGGTGAGCGAGGAAGATACGCGTTTCGCCAACTTCTCGGTCCTTGTTGCGCCTTGTCTGGTATACCGTGATCGACGTCGCGCGCTTACGCTCGTTTGCGGCGGCGAGGGCGAGCGCCGCTGTCCAAACCCACAGCGGCGCGAACGCCTGAAATGGATTGATCAATGACCTCTTTGCCGAACTCGTCGCGGGCCCGCGATGTCGCCTACCTGCTTCACCCCGTCACCAATGCGAGAAAGCACGAGCAGGCTGGTCCTATCGTCATCACACGCGGCAGCGGCATCCACGTCTACGACGATGCCGGCCGCGAGTACATCGAAGCCATGGCGGGTCTCTGGAGCGTCGCGGTCGGCTTTGGCGAGCCGCGCCTCGTCGAAGCCGCCACGAAGCAGATGAGCCGGCTGCCTTACTATCATACCTTCTCGGGCAAATCGTCGGAACCAACGATCGACCTCGCCGAGCGCTTGGTGACGATGTCGCCCGCCGGCCTCGATCGCGTGTTCTTCACGAACTCGGGCTCGGAGGCCAACGATACCGTCGTCAAGCTGGTCTGGTACTACAACAACGCGATCGGACGACCTCAGAAGAAGAAGTTCATCGCGCGCCACGGCGGATATCACGGCATCACGATCGCCTCGGGCAGCCTCACCGGCCTCCCGGTGAACCACCGCGGCTTCGACCTGCCGCTCCCGCAAATGAAGCACGTCACCTGCCCACATCATTACCGCTACGCGCACGAGGGCGAGAGCGAGGAGGCTTTCGCCGACCGTCTCGCGGCGGAACTGGAGGCCACCATCCTGGAGGAGGGTCCCGAGACCGTGGCGGCTTTCATCGGCGAGCCCCTGATCGGCGCCGGTGGCGTGCTCCCGCCCCCCGTCACGTACTGGGAGAAGGTCCAGGCCGTGTGCCGTCGTTACGACGTGCTGGTCGTGGCCGACGAAGTGATCAACGGCTTCGGCCGGCTCGGCACCATGTTCGCCTGCGAGCATTACGGGATCCGGCCTGACATCATGGTGGTGTCGAAGCAGCTGACCTCCTCCTACATGCCCATCGCAGCGGTCCTGTTCTCGAACGCGATCTACCAAGGCGTCGCGGACGGTTCGGACCGGCTCGGCACCTTCGGTCACGGTTTCACGGCGGGCGGACACCCGGTTGCGACCGCGGTCTCGATGGCAAACCTCGACATTATCGAGGAGCGCGGGCTCGTCGCCAACGCGGCCGCGATGGGTGAGCGCCTCAGGGCGCGTCTCGCGCCTTTCGCCGCTCATCCCCTCGTCGGCGAGGTGCGGGGTGCGGGACTGATCGCGGCGGTCGAACTCGTTGCCGATAAAGATACCAAAGCTAAGTTCGATCCGCCTGGCAAGGTGGGTGCCTGGATCTTCGCCAGGGCGCACGAGCATGGGCTGATCATCCGAGCTGTCGGCGACTCCATCTGCTTCTGTCCGCCCTTGATCGTCACGGCGCCAGAGATCGACGAAATCGTCAGGCGGTTTTCGGCGGTGCTGGAGGAAGCGACGGCGTGGGTAGCGGCCGGGATGACCTAGGCGTACATGCGGCAGATCCGTCAGTCGGGATGGGCCGGCAGATCAGCGGCCGGCGCGCCGGCCGCTGTGGCCCGGCAAATCCTTTGCGGCGAAGCGCCGAGGTGTAGGCCGCGAAATTGTATAGCCTCAGAGGGATCGCGCTCTGGACCATCTCGCGAAGGCGATGCGATCGCTTCGGCGAAAGGAGCTTCCCATGGTCTCGCAAGCGCAAGTTGGCCTCGTGACGGCAAGTTGGCAGAAGGTGAAGCCGATCCAGGATCAAGCGGCCGATCTCTTTTACGACAGGCTCTTCGTGATCGCGCCCGACGTGAAGCCGATGTTCTCGGGGGACCTTCGAGAGCAGAAAAGGAAGCTGATGGCGATGCTCGCAATGGCGGTCGCGGGATTGAACAACCTCGATGGTCTGGTTGGTCCCTTGAAGCGGCTCGGCGCGCAGCATGCCGGCTTCGGTGCGATCGACGCACATTACGACGCCGTCGGGAGCGCCCTGCTGTGGACCTTGGAGCAAGGGCTCGGGCCGTCCTTCACGCCCGAGGTGAAAGAGGCCTGGACCGAAGTTTACCAAACCATCGCCGCCGTGATGATGTCCGGAGCGAAGGCGGCCGCTTGATCCGTTCCGTCCATGAGTGGGGTGCGCCATCGGTCCTCGACGCCGATCAGCTACGAGAGCCTGGAGTTGAGGGCGTAGCCAACGAGAATGATGCCGAGCACCGTCGCCGCGATCACGCCGAAGCGGTAGTCGCGCCGGCCGACGAAGGCGAGCACCATCAGACCGACTCGGACGACGGGAAGAAGGATGAACAGGGCGAGACCGGCTTCGACGACTGCCGTGGCGCTCGGCAGATAGGCCGGAGCGCTTGTGATCGATTGTCCGAACAGCCCCGCCATGAGGCCGAGCAAAATGAGGGCCGACGCGATCCGCGTCCCTTGTCGCAGGAGCTGGACGAGAACGGACTCGAGTGCCAGCGTGGTCTCCGCGTCGACGCTCACCCGCCGCCGCCTCTCAGCCCGAAGCCGAAGGCGCTGAACAGCATCTGCCCGGCAAGGCCAACCAGCACCGCGACGAACAGGATCCTGATTTTGTCGCTGGACGCCACCATCAAGATCCGTGCGCCGGCGATGCCGCCGAGGACGGATCCGACCACGACCGGTCCGGCGATCATCGGCGCGATCTTGCCCTCCATGAAGTAGGCGCCGGCGCTAGCTGTCGCGGTCACACCTATCATGAAGTTGGAGGTCGCCGACGAGACCTTGAGGGGTAGCCGCAGGGCGCCGTCCATCGCCGGTATCTTAAGCACGCCGCCACCGATGCCCAGGAGTGCGGAAATCAGTCCCGCGCCGAACATGAGCCCCATGCCGAGCGGCAGCCGCTGCACGACATAGGCGACGTCGCGCCCGAGATCCCGGTCGGGGTAGGTCGCGCGGAGGCTCGTCCCGAAGATCGAAGAGCCAACGGGCGTGACCACCACGGCGGTCGTGCGCCGCGAGATCATCTGGTAGGCCGAAATCAGGAGGACGCCGGCGAAGATGACGAAGAGCCATCTCGTCGCGATGCGGTCGGCCACGATTACGCCGGCGAGCGCTCCCGATGTGGTCGCCACCTCGAGGACGATGGCAAGGCGTATGTTGGTCAGGCGCTCTTCGAGGTAAGGAGCGGCGCCGGCGCAGGAACAGGCGACCACCGAAAGGATGCTCGCGCCGATGGCGGTGCGGATCTCGACATGGCCGAACGCGGTCAGGACAGGCACGATGAAGAGCCCGCTGCCCATGCCCAACGTGCCGCCGATCATGCTGGAGGCGAGCGCGACGCTAAACAGCCAGATCTCGAACCCCGCGCTCACCACCGAGGATCGCTCAGAGGATCTCGGACAGGTCGAGGCCGTTCAGGTTGGTGCAGAGCCCGGCGAGCGCGTCGTCGTTGATCTCGCCGCCCATCGCCTTGAGGCTCTCCTCCCGGATCAGCGACATCAGTCCCCGCCGCAGAGCGAGAAATTCCGATGACACGATCACCGAAGGGTGCCGCGGCCGGGCCAACGGCACCACGATCTCGGCCTTGATCCGCCCCGGACGCGCGGTCATGACATAGACGCGATCGGACAGATAGATCGCCTCGTCGATGTCGTGAGTGACGAAGAGCACGGACGTCTTCAGCTGCTGCCACATGTTGGTGAGGATCTGCTGCATGATCGTGCGGGTCTGCGCATCGAGCGCGCCGAAGGGCTCGTCGAGCAGCAGGATGCGCGGCCCCGTCGCCAGCGCCCGGACGATGCCGACGCGTTGCTTCATGCCGCCGGACAGGCGGTCGGGATAGTGGTTTTCGAAACCGAGCAGGCCGGCGAGACCCAGGAGCGTGCGGGCGGCGGCCCGTCGCTGCGCCTTGCCCATCCCCTTCATTTTGAGGCCGAACTCGACGTTCTGGCGAACCGTCTTCCAGGGAAATAGAGAGTATTGCTGGAACACCACGCCGCGTTCGGCGCTCGGTCCGCTGACCGGTTCGCCGTCGACGCGGACCGAGCCGACGGTCGGCTTGAGGAATCCGGCAAGGGCGTTGAGCAGGGTCGACTTCCCGCAGCCCGAAGGCCCGATGATCGAGACGAACTCGCCGGGACGGACATGGAGATCGACGTCCGTTACCGCCGGAGTCGCGCCCTCGAGTGTCTCGTAGCGCAGGCCGAACCCGGAAACTTCGATGAGCCCCTTGCCTCTTGCGGCGGTCTGGACAACGGACCCGTTGGGCACCTCGCGTAACTGCGCGGCACTCATTGCGCCTTCCCCCAAGGCATCACGACATGGCCGAGGGCACGGATTAGCCAGCTCGAGGCGAGACCGAGCACCCCGATGGTGATCATGCCGAGCGCGATATCGTCGTACTCGACGAGGGAATAGGCCTGCCATGTGAAGTAGCCGATCCCGAACTGGCCGGAGATCATCTCGGCGGCGATGAGAGACACCCAGGCCACGCCCATGCCGATCGTCAGGCCGGTGAAGATCTGCGGCAGCGAGGCGGGCAGGTAGACCTCCCGGAAGATCGCGGCTTCGCGGGCGCCGAGCGAGCGTGCCGCCCGCACCAGCACGGGGTCGACATGGGCCATGCCGTGCAGCGTGTTGAGCAGGATCGGGAAGAACGATCCGATGAAGGTGATGAAGACGATCGATTGCTCGCTCGTCGGCCATAGCATGATCGACATCGGCACCCACGCGATCGCCGGGATCGGACGCAGGATTTCAGATACGGGAAAGACGATCTCGCGCAGGATGCGGAAGCGGCCCATCATGAGGCCGAGCGGCACGGCGACGAGGCCCGCGAGAACGAAGCCGACGACGATGCGCCGGCAGCTGATGTAGACATGGCTGCCGAACTCGGCGCTGTGCAGGGCGACCTTCGCGCG
>CAXTFG010000121.1:0-9458 GCA_964243415.1 uncultured Beijerinckiaceae bacterium
TCCTCGTGTCACTCGATTTCGGGCAGCTCGTCTTCAGCTGAGCGATCGACCTTGACTGACGGCGAACCAGAACTGCCGCCAACCTTTCTGACCATGAGGAGCAGTCCATGACGCCGGAGCAAAACAAGGCGATCGTCCTCGAAGCCTTTCACATGCTGTTCAATCTGAAGGACATCGAGAGCGCGAAGAGATACTGGTCGCCGCACTACGTGCAGCACAGTGCGCATGTGCCGGCTGGGCGGGACGGTCTCTTCGGCGTGATCAAGGCCGCGCCGGAGCTGCGCTACGAGCACCAGCTCGCGGTCGCCGAGGGCGACTATGTCATGCTCCACGGCAGGTTTTCGAACATCGGCCAGCCGGCCAATTGGGTCGTGGTCGACATCTGCCGGCTCGAGGACGGCGTGCTGGTCGAGCATTGGGACGTCATCCAGGACGAGGTCTCGCAGACGTCGTCAGCCGGCGGCCATCCGATGTTCGGCGATCGCTTTCCCGCCTGAAGGCTTTATTGAAGAGAACGCGAGACCAGGAGCACTCCATGTCGCAGGCCCCCACCCTCAACGATCCCGTGCGCATCGCGGGGCTCGATTGTCCCAATCGCATCGTCATGGCGCCGCTGACGCGGTCCCGCGCCGGCGCGTCGGGCGTCCCGGGCCCGCTCAACGTCGAATATTACGCGCAGCGCGCCTCCGCCGGGTTGATCATCACCGAGGCGACCAATGTCGGGCCGCTGTCCTGTGCGTTCGAGTGCGCGCCGGGCATCTGGCGCACCGACCAGGCCGAGGGATGGGCGCGTGTCGTCGAGGCAGTCCATGGCAAGGGCGGCCGCATCTTCATGCAGCTCTGGCATGGCGGCCGCGTCGGCGCCAAGGGGTTGCTCGACGGGCACGAGCCGATCTCGCCCTCGGGCGTCAACGACGACCAAGATGCTCTCGAAGTGTGGGGGCTGCTCGCCAATGGGCGCTACGTGAAGATCAAGGGGACCCCGTCGCGCGCGCTGTCCACCGCAGAGGTCGAGGCCATCGTCGAGGAATATCGCGTCGGCGCCGTTAACGCCAAGGCAGCGGGCTTCGACGGGGTCGAGATCCACTCGGCTAATGGCTATCTACCGCACCAGTTTCTGTCGTCCGCCACCAACCAGCGGACCGACCGCTACGGCGGCTCCGTCGAGAACCGCGTGCGCTTCCTAGAGGAGGTGGTCGCGGCCGCGATCTCCGCGTTCGCGCCGGAGAGCGTCGGCGTGCGTCTCTCCCCCTACGCGCCGTACAACCACGCGTTGGACGAGGATCCGGCGTCGACCTACGCGCATGCGGCGGCCATGCTCGACGCGAAGGCGGTCGGCTACGTACACCTCGCCGACACCGTCGCCTTCGCCATGGGCCAGCCGGCGCTGCCGCAGATCCTCGCGGACGTGAAGCCGCACTACAATGGATCGGTGATCGTCAATGGTGGCCTGAGCCCGGAAGACGCCGCGGCCCTCGTTGCGAACGGATCGGCCGATGCGGTCGCCTTCGGGCGCCTTTACATCGCCAACCCCGATTTGCCCGCGCGCATCAAGGCCGGCTCGGACTTGAACGCATTCGAGTACGCGACCGCCTACGGCGGCGACGCGCGCGGCTACACCGACTATCCGAGCATGAGCGGTGTTTAAGGGCGCCGGGACGAAAAGGCCGCTTTCTGACGTGGCTTTAGATGCTCTGAATGGCCGAGATGGGCGCTTAGCCGACCGACGGCGCAAGAAATCGCAGCCTTAGCAATCGACGACCCGCGCCGCGCTGGCGAAGCCAACGCTCTCGATGTGGCGGAGGACGCCAGTTAGGTCAGTTCTGGGCGCCGATGACACGAGACGTTTGATCAAGCCGCATTGCTTCAATTTTCTCTGCGATGAAATCGACGAACGCGCGCGGGGCCAAGCGTGTCGCGCGCCCCATCGGGAAGTAGGCATGGACCGGAAGCTCGGCCATTTCCCAGTCGGGCAGCAATTTCACAAGCGCTCCGCTTTCCAGATCACGTCGGCACGCCCAGGACGTGGATGAAGTGATGCCCAAGCCGCTTGCTGCTGCCGCTACAGCACCCGCTGTGTCGTTGGTCACGACATGGGGTTGAACGACGAGCTGCACCATCTGGCCATTACGCTGAAACTGCCAGGACGATTGCTGCATAGCCGCCGGACCGGCAACGATGCGATGCCTCTCGATGTCGGCAGGTTCCTGGGGAGTGCCATTGCGAGTGAGGTAGGCCGGCGACGCGACCGCTACGCGTCGCATCTTGCCGATCAGCTTTGTTGTCCCAGTCGCATCCGGAAGCCGGCCAACCCGGATGCCGACGTCGACCGCCTCCTTGACCATGTCCTGGCTCCGGTCGTCGAGCATAACCTCGATACGAAGCTGCGGGTGTAGCTCCGCGAAGGCCGGAAGGCTCGGGATGACAACACTGATAGCGAGTGTCGCCGGCATACCGATGCGCATCAGCCCGCGCAGTTCCCCGGTCTCGCGCACGCTGTTCTCAGCGTCTTCAAGGGCCGCAAGTATTGGTTCGATTTGTGCGAGAAACCTCAGCCCAGCCTCGGTCGGCGTGACCGCCCGAGTGGTCCGCGCGAGCAGCCGGGCTCCAAGACCCGCCTCGAGTTCAGCGACCAGCCGGGACACTTGGGATTGCGCAAGATTGCATTCGCGTGCGGCAGCCGAAAAGCTGCCGAGACGGGCAACCCGTGCATAGAGCTTGAGGCTGTGAAGGTCCTTCAAGGATCAAATCCTGAGCGATCCGCCCGAGCCGCTCCTGCCTGCTAATTACTAATGCCTGCTCAGCATAGATCATAGCGAAAATTAGCGCCTACCGGACACGAGCCGGGAATAGGATCTTCCGTTTCAGCCGCCGCGGACAGTATCGCGGCGAGACTTCAGCAACCGTCAATCAAGGCGCAGACCGACACCTGTGTTGATCGGAAGCGAACTACGTATCAATGGAAGATCATCATGACGAAAGTTCTCGTAACGGGCGCCTCGGGAGACACCGGACGTCCCACCGTCGAGCGCTTGCTCGACAAAGGCCTTCGCGTCCGGGCCTTGGTTCGCAAGGATGACGAGCGTGCCCAGCGCTTGCGCGACCTCGGCGCCGATGTCGTGCTTGGTGACATGAAGAGCCTGCGCGACATCCGGCTCGCCATGGATGGCGTGCAACGCGCCTACTTTGTCTACCCTCTGGAGGAGGGATTGGTCGAGGCTGCTGTGATCTTCGCGCAGGCTGCGAAGGAGCAGAAGCTCGAAGTCATCGTCAACATGTCGCACAAGCAGTCACGGCCGGCTGCACGTAGCAAAGCTACCCAGAACCACTGGCTGTCCGAGCAAATCTTCGATTGGTCCGGCGTCCCGGCTGTGCACCTGCGGATCACCTTCTTCGCCGAGTGGCTGCTCTACATCGCGCCGCTGATCCGGTACGGACGGTATGTGATGCCCTACAACAAGGACAGCCGTTTTGCGCCTATCGCGGGTAGCGACATCGCGCGCATCGTCGCCGGCATCATCGACAACCCGGGACCCTATGTCGGCCGAGCCATCGCCCTGCACGGACCGGTGGAGTACAGCCACGAGGAACTCGCAGGCGAGGTGAGCCGCGTGCTGGGCAAGGACATGCTCTATGAGCACGTCACCGTCTCGGCGTTCCTTGAGCTGTTCGGTCTCCAGAATGCCCAAGCCATGCGTAAGCACTTCGAGGCGGTCACCATCGATCAGCAGGAAGGCCTTCTCGCGGGCACGGACACCATCGGCAGGCAGATTATTGGCCAGCCGCTGGTCACCATCGAGGAATTTGTCAAGGCGAACCTGTCGAAGTTCGTGCTCGAATATCCTCTTGCCGCAAGCAGCAGGTGACGACGTTCGGCGATGGTTTTCTAGCCACTCGCCGGACCACGGATTGATGCTGCGGCGACATAGATATTAGCCGAAAACAGCGGCTACCGTGCTCCCCAGCAACAGCCGATAGTACAGCCATCGAACCGTAAGCTCCAAGCAACGGACGCTTCTACAGAATATCGCGATCCCAATACAGTTATCGTAGACTCTGCACCGAATAACGTCTGGCAGACTCTTTCGGAAGGACCCTTCGTCATGTTCAAGAAAATTCTCATTACTGGTGCAACGGGTGACACCGGCCGCGCTGCCGTCCGCGAGGCCGTCGCCCTCGGCCTCGATGTTCGCGCCATGGTGCATGGCAAGGACGACCGCTCCGCAGCCCTCGAGGCGCTCGGCACTGAGGTCGTTGTCGGCGACCTCTTGGAGATCAACACGATCCGCGACGCGGTGAATGGCGTCGATGCCGCCTATTTTGTCTGGCCAGTCCAGCCAGGCCTCATCAACGCCGCGGTAAACTTCGCCCAAGCCGCGAAGGCGACGGGCGTCGAGACCGTCATCAACCTCTCGCAGCGTTCGGCCAACCGCGAGTCCACCAGCAACTCGTGCCGAGACTCATTCATCGCCGAAGAGATCTTCAACTGGTCGGGCCTGCCCGTCATTCATTTGCGGCCGACCTACTTCCTGGAGTGGCTGCTCTACCCGTGGCAGCTTCCCTACCTCCAGCAGGGCGTCCTGCGCATGCCGGTCGGCAAGGGGCGCCACTCGCCTATCGCTGCCGACGACCAAGGGCGCGTCATCGCCGCGCTGCTGAAGAGCCCGGAAGCACACATCGGCACCACGATCCCGATCTCGGGTCCTGTCGAGATGGACCATGAGCAGATGGCCGCGGAATTGTCCGAAGCGTTGGGCCGAAAGATCGTCTTCCAGGATCTCCCGGTCGACGAATATTGCGCGTCGATTGCGGCGATGGGCGTGCCCGCGTACATCGTACAGCACCTCAGCGGCGCCATGGTGGACTACCAGAACGGCCGCATGTCGGGGGCCGACGATAACGTCGAGAAGCTGACCGGCCGCCGCTCCATGACTGTCGGCGAGTTCGCGCGCCTCCACGCGGACCGGCTCAACGCCCACTGACACGGCCGACCCGGTCGCGTGTCGGATGCCCGCATCCTATTCCCATCCCACCCCAATCAAGGACTTATAGTCATGCACATCTCTGGTTCTATCGTCCTGGTCACCGGCGCAAATGGCGGCATCGGGCGCGCTTTCGTTGCCGACCTGCTGAAGCGCGGCGCGGCGAAGGTCTATGTCGCGGCCCGCGATACCGCCTCGCTTGGAGAAGTGCTCAAGGGCGGTGACCGCCGTCTCGTACCGCTGCCGCTCGACGTCACCGATCCCAACCAAGTTGCCGCTGCTGCCAGCGTCGCCAAGGACGTCACGCTGCTCATCAACAACGCCGGCTTTGCCGCCTTCCAAGGGTCGATCTCCGCTCCCGACATCGAGGACGCGCGGCGAGAAATGGATGTCAACTATTTCGGTACGCTCTCCCTGACGCGCGCTTTCGCGCCCATCCTAGCGGCGTCGGGCGGCGGCGCCGTGATCAACATGCTGTCGATGCTGGCGCTGGTCAGCCTCCCGATGGCGGCGACCTATGCCGCGTCCAAGGCGGCAGGCCTGTCGCTCACCCGCAGCATTCGCGCTGAGCTGAGCGCGCAAGGCACGCAAGTCGTCGGCGTGCTTGCCGTCCAGACCGACACCGCCATGGGGGCCAAGCTTCCCGAGCCGCGGATGACGCCTGAGGAAGTCGTCTCCGACGCGCTCAGTGCGGTGGAAGAGGGCACAAACGACGAGATGGTCGCCGGCGCCCAGTCCCGCAAAATCCATCAAGCTTTCACGGCGGACCCAAAGGCTTTGCAGGCCATGATGTCCACCCGCCTTCCCACGCGCGCCTGACTCAGGCGACCATCATTTCCTGGAGGCTGCAATGAACTTTTTCGAAACGCTGCTAGAGCGCAATGCCGAGTTCGCCAAAACGAGCTTTTCGGCCGATATGAAGATGCTGCCGTCGTGTAAAACAATGATCATCGGCTGCGTCGATCCTCGCGTCGATCCGATGGACATCCTACAGCTGAAACCTGGAGAGGCCGCGATCATCCGCAACGTCGGTGGTCGAGTTAATCCTGACTTGTTCGAGACGTTGGCTCTCTTGCGAACCGTATCCCGAGCCGCCGGCAAGGACGTGGGCGAGGGGTGGAACTTGATCGTTTTGCACCACACGGACTGCGGCATCAAGCAATGTTACCACCACGCACCAGACCTGCTGGCCAAACACATGGGCGTTCCGAGGAGTGAGCTCGAAGCCGTTGAATCTACGGATCCGTATAAGGCCGTCGCTGTTGACGTGGCCGCGCTAAAGGCAAATTTAAATGTGCCGGGCGGCTTCATGGTTTCCGGTCTCGTGTACGACGTCGCGAAAGGCACAATAGATACGGTCGTGCCGCCGGAATTGCTCAGACACGATTGAACTTAAATTTCGGTTCGACGACGGGCCAATCACGGTAAAATTCGAACCCGAAGCTTTGGCTTTGTCACGGAGCGAAATACAATGCCTATCTCGATGTACCAAGCCTCTGTTCCTGTCTTCACGCGAGGGTTGCTGGTCTTGTCGGACGTGCTCGCCAAGGGCGCCACTCACGCTCGCGAGACCAGCCTGGATCCCGTCGTCGTGATCGGCACACGCCTCGCCAGCGACATGATGCCGTTGTCGGCGCGGGTGCAACGGGCAAGCGACACGGCGAAGCTCGCTATCACGCGCCTCATCGGCGAAACCGGACCTTCTTTTGCCGATGAGGAGGTCACGTTCGAAGATCTACGCCACAGGTGTACGCGCACAATATCGTACATCGAGACGACAGGCGCCGCGAAGCTGGAAGGCAGCGAAACGAGGCAGATCTCATTCGGCGGCGGGTCGCTGAAAGCAACGCTGCCGGGAGATGCCTACCTCCTGAGTTTTGCGGTTCCGAATTTCTTTTTCCACGTGACGACCGCCTACGACATCCTGCGCCACATCGGCGTGCCGCTAGGCAAGCTCGATTACATCGGCACCTTCGAGCAGAGTTGAAACGGCTGTTCCAGAGGGTCTCTTCGGCAGTCCCGCAAGTCCCATCTCAATAACGCCGATCATCGGCAATCTCTCTCGCCCGCGTCGTTTGACTGCGGACGTCCCATGAGGCTGTCCTCGATCTCATCAGCGAGGACAACCGAGTACGAAAGCAAGGAATTTCGATCATGACAATGCTCCTCCTCGCCCTCGTCGTCGGCGTCATCGCCGGACTCCGAGCCCTAACGGCTCCCGCCATCGTCAGTTGGGCCGCAGCACTCGGCTGGCTTCATCTCGAAGGGTCGTGGCTCGCCTTCCTCGGCTACCGCTTCACGCCCTACGTCTTCACGGCCCTCGCTCTGGTCGAGTTCGTCACCGACCAGTTGCCGAGCACTCCGAGCCGCAAGGTGCCGATGCAGTTCGGCACCCGGCTCGCAACCGGTGCGCTGTCGGGCGCGGCTATTGGCGTTCCCTCCGGCCAACTCGTCGGTGGCCTCGTGGCAGGCGTCGTCGGCGCTGTGATCGGGACCTTTGGCGGCGCCGAGGCGCGGGGGCGACTCTCGACCGCCTTCGGCAAGGATAGACCGGCCGCCCTGATCGAGGACGCGGTTGCCATCCTGGCGGGCGCGCTCGTCCTGGCAGCGCTGAGATGAGCCGCCAGTTCGACGCCATCGTCATCGGCGCCGGCCAGGCCGGCCCGCCAATGGCGGGACGCCTCACCGCGGCAGGCCTGCGCGTCGCGGTGATCGAGCGCAAGCTCTTCGGGGGAACCTGCGTCAATACAGGCTGTAAGCCGACCAAGACCCTGGTCGCGAGCGCCTACGCCGCTCAACTCGCCCGTCGCGCTGCCGAATACGGCGTCTTGCTCCAAGGCGACGTCGGCATCGACGCTACGGCGGTTGCCCTCCGCCATCGCGGCATCTCGGCCCGATCGCGGGCAGATGTCGAGGCTCAGCTGAGAGGCATGAACGGCTGTACCGTGTTCACTCAACACGCCCGATTTCAGTCGGCGCATGGGATCGCGGTAGGCAACGAGGTGTTGGAGGCGGACCGCATCTTCATCAACGTGGGTGGCCGGGCGCACGTGCCTGCGATGCCGGGCCTCGATGCGGTGTCATACCTCACCAATTCCTTGTTGCTGCAACTCGACACGGTCCCGGATCACCTCGTGGTGGTCGGCGGCAGCTACATCGGGCTGGAATTTGCGCAAATCTATCGACGGTTCGGCAGCACTGTGACGATCGTGGAAAAGGGGCCACGGTTGATCGGGCACGAGGACGCGGACGTCTCCGATGCCGTTGCCGGTATCCTGCGTGACGAGGGCATTGCCCTGCGGCTGAACGCCGAGTGCATCCGCTTCGCGACCCACGTCGACGGTGTCGCGGTCGGCGTCGACTGCACCGTAGGCGCGCCGGAGGTGGTTGGCTCGCACGTACTACTTGCTGTCGGGCGCCGACCCAACACTGACGACCTCGGCTTGGAGGCAGCCGGCATCGCCACGGACGATCGCGGCTTCATCACCGTGGACGAAGGCCTTCAGACCAGCGTCCCCGGTGTCTACGCACTGGGCGACTGCAATGGGCGCGGGGCCTTCACACACACCGCCTACAACGACTTTGAGATCGTGGCCGCCAACCTGCTCGACGGAGCGAGCCGTCGGGTCAGCGACCGGATCCCTGGTTACGCGCTCTACATCGACCCTCCGCTGGGGCGCGTCGGCATGAGCGAGGCCGAGGTTCGCGCGAGCGGGCGCCCGGCGCTGATGGGCACGCGGCCGATGACCCGCGTCGGCCGCGCTGTCGAGAAGGGCGAGACCAAGGGCTTTATGAAGGTGCTGGTGGATGCGCGGAGCAAAGCCATCTTGGGTGCGGCGATCTTGGGCACCGGCGGCGACGAGGCTGTGCACGGCCTGCTCGACATGATGAACGCGGGCGCGACCGCGCCCAAGCTGCAGTGGGCGGTCCCAATCCACCCCACCGTGTCCGAGCTGATCCCGACTGTCCTTTGCGACATGAAGCCGATTACGCTCTGAAGAAGGCCGTTGCCTCCGCCTCGCTTCAGACCTGCGGACCGAGGCGATCGCAGCCCTTTCAATCCATTAGAGACATTTCCATCACCTAGCCCATCGCCGCTCAAGCAAGAGCGCGGGCCAGCCATCTGAGAGGAAAAAACATGTTGGAAGATACAACTGTCGAGCACGTTGTCGCGCATGACTTCACCGAGACCCTGACGCTGCTGGAGAAGGAGATCATGCGCGCTGGGATGACGATTGTCGCCCGGATTGATCATGCAAGCGCAGCACAGACGGTCGGACTGACGATGCCGCCGACGACGGTCTTGATCTACGGCAATCCCCGCGGAGGCACCCCGATCATGCTGGCCACGCCGCGTGCCGCCATCGATCTGCCGCTCCGTGTCCTCGTGCGGGAGGACGAGGACGGCCGCGTGCGTATCGGCTTCCATCCCATCGCCGCGCTGCTCCGCGCGGCCGGAGTGGCCGACGCCGATGC